>NZ_OY781461.1:2588333-2910625 GCF_963676955.1 uncultured Desulfuromonas sp.
CAGCAGCGTGACCGGCGACACGCGGATCAGCGTCATGCCGAACACATCCAGTTCAAACCAGGACGCGCCGCTGCCACCGAGAAAGTAGGTGGCAAAAGCGATGGCCGCGGCGGCAATGGGCGCGGAAAAACCGACAATCAGCGAAATCCAGCCGGACAGAAACGCGGGCAGGGGGCCGAACGCCCGCGACAGGTAGGCGTATTCGCCCCCCGCCTCGGGCAACATGGCGCCCAGCTCACCGTAGCACAGGGCTCCGGTAAGGGCGAAGGCACCGCCGAGCAGCCAGCACCACATCAGGGTGGCGGGGCTGCCCAGCTCGGTGAGGATAAACCCGGACGTGGTGAACACGCCGCTGCCGACCATGTTGGCAATCACCAACACCAGGGCCGACAGCAGGCCGATCTGCCGGGTCAGTTGCGGACGGCGACTGCTCATCGCAGAAAATCTCCAACGTAGATCAGGTGTTCAAACGGGAGTTTGTCGTCATCGACCTGAGTCGTGATGGTGTTGAGGGTGCCGCGAATCACCTGCTCTTTGTCCGAAGATCCGGCGTAGAGCACAATGGCCATGGGCGTAGTCGCGTCATACTGGGTTTTCAGTTGTTTGACCACCTCGGACAGGTTCAATCCCATAGTGAAGAACACCATGGTCGACCGGGTTTCCGCCAGCTTGGTCAGGCTATCTTTCCCTGTGTAGCCCTGGCGTGCGCCCATGGCCGCGGTGATGATCACCGAGTGGCTTTCGCTGCCGTTGGTGATGCCGCATTTCAGCGCGGCATTAGCGGCATTAAAGCTGGAAATACCGGGCACCACCACGGGATTGAGGTCGGCGAACTCTTTGAGATAGCCGGTTTGCGGACCATAGATGGTGGAATCGCCGTAATCGAGGATCACCACATGTTTGCCGCTTGCGACGGCGCTACGGATAATCTGACGGGTTTTTTCCTGTTGGGCGGCGCGTTGCTCGGCGCTGCCGCGGCGACCGAGACGGCCGAACAGACCATGACCGGCGTCGTACAGCGGTTTGTCGCCGATCAGATCGGCCAGCTTGGCGCGGGTTTGCTCGGGGTGCATGGCCAGAAACAGATCGGCGTCGACAATGGCTTTATGCGCGCGCAGGGTCATGTTGTCGCGGTCGCCGATACCAACGCTGACCAGTTTGAGGGTGCCGGTTTGTGCTGCCATGGCGACTCCAGTGAAGGCCAGCAACAGCGTCAGGATGATACAGGCCAGGGCTGAGCAATGTTTTAAACGAAGGGACTGTGACATGGTTGACTCCTTGAAAAGAGCGGCCCTTGCGGGCCGCGCAGTTAACGTCGCAACGTGAGATTAAAAGTGATAGATCATGGCCAGGCGGACATCGCGACCCGGCTCGTACACGGCGGTGCTGTCGGTGCCGACACTGGTCTGGTCGCTGTAGCGGCGGTCAAACAGGTTGCGTACCGCCAGCTGCACGCTTAAGCCGTCAATCGATGTGATCCACTCGGCCTGGAGATGGTGCAGCACATAGCCACTGCGGTCGATGTCGTCCTTGTCGAGACCGGCCATGGCGTCGAGGGTGTAGCCGCAGGAAAAGTCTGGTCGTACTTGCCAGGAGGTATCCCACATCAACCGGTCACCGGTCGTGGCGGCGGTGCGGTTGCCGACTCCGGCGCCGATCAGTTCGCCATCGTCATCCTCGGCGCGGGCACGGGTGTAAGAAACGCTGGTGCGGAAGTCGCTCAGTTGCCATGCCAGACGCAGCTCCCAACCGTTGACCTCAATGCTGTCATCGTTGTAAAAGCCGGTGATCGGGGCACCACGTTGCCCGCCGACCTGAGCAATGAGGTCGTCGATTTCGGTTCTGAACACGGTCAGTTCGGCTTCGAAGAAATCACCATGATGCAGCAGGCTGTCGTGTTCGAAACGCAGCCCGCCTTCGTAGCGTTGCGAGGTTTCCGGTTCAAAGCTTTTGCCGTAACTGTCCTTGCCCGGCTGCTGGTTGAAGGTGACATCGTCCACCGCTGAAACCAGCCACTGCACCGGGATCACGCCGCTGCTGCGTACCGATTCGCCATAGCCGCCGAACAGGGTCAGACCGTAGCCCAGATTGAATTCGGCACCGGCGCTCGGCGACAGTTCATCGCCGTCAATGGTCTCGGCACCGAAATCGGCGGAGTAATCGTCATAACGCAGTCCGGCGGACAACTGCAGACGGCCCAGAGTCATCCGTTCCTGGATGAACAGGCCGAAGGTTTCGCTACGATTGTCATCGCCGCGACTGATTCCGGCCGCTTTATAGCTGCCGTCTTCCTGATAAAAATCCCCACCCACGCTCAACTCATGATCCGTTGCACCGAGGGAGAAACGGGCGGTGTTGCGCAGCTCGCCGCCATAGCCTTCGGTTTCCGTTTCCGTATTGTTGTCGCTGTTTTCCAGCGACTGTTCGTTGTGAAACAGGTTGAAACGAACATCGACCAGAGTGGAGGACGGCATGGTGTAGCGGTAGTCCACTATCTGAGTCTGACGTTCGCTGATCTGATAGTTGAGCGTGGCGGTATCATCGTAGCTGCTGTCACCGGCGCCCCAGCGGTACAAGCCGCTGTTTTCATTTTTTTCCGCGCTCAGGCGCAGGCTGTGTCCGGCCTGATCCACCAGGCTGAACTTGGCGAAATAATCCCGGTCGCGTCCGGCCGAACCATGCACCTCGTCGCCATCACCGCTGGTGTAATCTTCAGTATTGACCCCGCTGACATGCACCAACAGGCCGCTGTTACCGTAGAGGCCGTAGCCCGTCGCCGCACCGGCAATGGCATCATCAACACTGCCGTGACTGACCTTGAGCCGTGCGCCCACCGGGCGATCACCTGTGGCCAGATCCTGGGCGTCCAGGGTTTCGAATTTGATGCTGCCGCCAAGGCCACCGCCGCCCTGATCTGACGAGGGCAGGGTTTCAACGGTAACCGCCTTGAGCAGATCGGCATCCATGCCGCCGGTTGCGCCGCGATGCTGAAACAGGTTGCGTCCCTGAGTGGCGCCGTCAATGCGGATATTCAGGTTGCTCGCTTCAATGCCGCGCAGATAAAAGCGTTGGGCGTTGCGGGTGCCGCCGCCGATTTGAATAGCGGGTTCATCACGCAAGACGTCGGCCATATCCATGGCCAGATTGCGCTGGGCCTGGTCGAGATCGACCTGTCGACCGCGGGTTTGTTCAATGCTTGTTGCACTGACTTCCATGGTTTCTTCTTCAACAATCGTTGGTGAATTTTCGGCCACAGCGCTTGAGGCGCAGGCCAGCCACCCGGTGACGACGATGCCGTACACAAGAGCGGAAACACGTTTTTTCATGGTTGGTTCTCCTGTCCTGATTGAATGACGCGGGGACGCTTTCAATGCATGAAAGTGAATTTAAATATCATTTGCGTGTTGTTGGGGGGGGACGATAACAGAGAACTACAAAATTTTTTGTGATGAATGTCACAAAGTGGTGGCGTAAAAAGAACAGGAATTCGAAGTCTCATCGCTTTGTGGAGAAAACAAAGGAGGCTGATCGGCAAGAAACCGACAGGGTTTCGTTTAGAGATTCAAACTGTTACGATGTGTCCATTGTGATTTGCCCTCCGGCTTGGCGCCAAGGCAATGACGTTCCGTGCCACGGCGCAGCGTTTTTTTCCTTATTTGTTCCTTTTTTCGACTGATCTTTGCCTTGTGTGGATGGGGAATTGATTTTTTTCACGCCTCAGGTGTGTTTTTATCCTCATCGCTTGTGTCGAGATAGCGATTGATCTCCTGTTGTAATTTGCGCAAATCCTTCGCTAGCCACTGAAGATTGTGATCATTATTGGCAATGTGGCCGACAATCGGATCCAGCTTGTCGCATACGTTGCGCAGATGTTGATCGGAATCGCGCATGCGTTTCAGCACCGGATTCAGAGATGCCGATAGCCAGCGAAAATGATCTGATTGGCGGAACAGGATCGGTTGTTGCGGATACTTCCCCCTGGCAGCATCTTTAAGCAGGAGATCGATTTTCAGAAACATTCCGGCGACATGATGACTGTGACGGATACTCCACACCAATACCCCACACAATACTGTTGCGACGGCCACCAGCACGTAAAAGAAAAAACTCCCGTTGTGGTCGCAGAACATCCTTTGATCAAACAGGAACAGGTAATACCACGACACGGCAATGGCTACGCACAGAGCCACCACGCTATGGGAAAGAATGATGATCAGGGATTGTCCCAATTGATAACGGTGGTTAACCAGATAGTGTCGCTTTGGAAGACGATGTTTCATGGTGTTCTCCTCGAAAAATGGTTCAGGGGCCGGTGACGTATAAATCATCTTCGTTATCCGCCGTACCGTCGGGGCCGTAACTGGTTAGCGTGTAGGACTGCAGATCCTTGGCCACTACATAACGTAAAGGCCTGTCCCAATGGTCATGGGTGATCTCTTTGATCTGGCTTTCTTTGAAATTCTTGCTCATCCAGAGTGCAAAATGATCCTGGCGTGGATAGCGACCGCGGCGCAGGTATTCGTAATCAAGCATGTTGGAAATGGAGCGCAAGTCACCGGCCGTTGCCATATAGCGTCCTGTGGCAATGGCTTCGCTGTACACGGATTGCACCTCATCCGGGGCATTGCCGAGTGCTCCGGCCAGAGCAATGAGACTGATCAGAACAATGGTTATGTTTCCCAAAGAATCACCTCGTTTGGCTGTGTGTTACCGTTCTTTGCCGCCGATGAGATCGAAAACTGATCTCTTTGAACCACGGAGTCACGGAGAAAAGCTAAAAAACTGGTTCAGGGTCCTTCTCAGGGCCTCAATGACTTCGTGGTAAATGCTTTGTCTCTCATCGAGGCCTTTATCCGCCTTGATCGCGAAGTGACCGTGAAGCGAAAATCTTGATTGAGCCTCACGATAAGGGCCTCGATAACTTCGGATAACACCTTAAAAACCTGTGAACCACGCAGACGCGGAGAAAAGCTAAAACCAGGCTTACGGCTTTTCTCCGTGCCTCAGTGCCTCCGTGGTGAGGTTTTTTCAGCATCAGGCCTTCACGCCGCAGCCTGTCTGGCCCGTTTGCGTCGTTGTTCACGTCGATGAAGAAGAAACACAACACATAAAGCCACAGCCGTTGCGTAGACATAACGCAATTTCCAGGTGCGCTCGTAATAGGCATACCAATGCTCAAAGGTGTGTACATCCAGGGTTTCTCCGGCTTGAGTATGGTAGGTCCATACCTTGTCCGGCCGCTGCTCAAAGGTCATGCTGTCGGCGAAACGTTCATTTTTGCGGGTGTCGAGAACCTGAAAAAAGACCGTTGCCTGATTGAGGTCAAACGTCACCTTGTCGAACACTGCCACGTAAAAGCGATTCTTCGCTGGCTCATAGCGGTCGAGGTACAACTGACGATGTACGTAGGATTCGATGAAAAAGGCGAAATCATCATAGGTCGGCCGTTTTTTGTTGAGATCCACTTTTATGGAACCTTTGGGGCGGACATGGGCATTGGCTGGAGTGGCATCCCACAACGGCAGAGCCAGAATCGTGATCAACAGAAAAATCGGCAGAATTTTCATCGTTGTTCCTCCTGTGGAGCGTTGATGCCGTCGCGATAAAAGTCCGTTAACGCCTTTTGGTCGATTCTGACGTGAAACTGACGACTTAAGCGCTCATAAACTTCCTGCCAGACGTCCTGGTAACGCTGGTAAAGCAGGTCATTGCGGATATATTCCTTTTTTTCCTCGAAACTGTATTGATAGGGCTGTGATTTGCCGTGGAGAAGCAGCAGGCGCCATTCACCGTCCAGTTCGATGGGGCCGGCGACTTGGCCTTCTTCAAGCGCTGACACCTGTTCACGCCAGTGCGGACGAAAACGGTCCAGCGCCCGGGATCCAATAGCGCCGCCGTTCTGTTGTTCCTCCTGCTTGAGGGCGTAGCGGTGCGCGGCGTCAGCGAAACTCAACTCGCCATTGCGAATGGCTGCCAGCGCTTCATCCGCCTGCTCTTTGTTCAGGGCAAAGGTCGACACCCGGTAGAGGGCTTTCTTTTGATAGAGATGCTGATTCTCATCATAAAAAGCCCGGGCTTCTTCATCGCTGATACTGTTGCGGTCAATGGCGTCGATCAGTTCGTCCTGAAGCAGCCGTAAAAACAGCTGGCTCATGTGGTTGTGAATTTCTTCACGCACATAGGGATTGAGGTGCAGTTTTTTATCCAGGCCCAGCGCGATAATCATCTCCATGTTCAAGGCGTGCTCAAAGACGGTTTCCGGGGTGAGCAGGTTCGGCTTGTCTTTAAACTTCGGATCTTTACGCATTTTCTGGTAATGCGCCTGAACATCCAGGTCCGTCAGGCTGCCGCCGTCGAATTCAACCAGAGTGACGGCATTCGGTTGAGAGGTTTCGTGGCAGGCGCTGAGCAGAAGCGCCGCCAGGACAATCAGTAACAGGTGTTTCATCGTCGGTGGTTCCTTTCCTTGATCAAAAAAATATGTGTCGTTTTTATCCAAAGTCACTGTGAAACACGGAGATACGGAGAAAATCTGAAAAATCTGCTTTATGGTCTTACTCCGTGCCTCAGTGTCTCCGTGGTGAGATCCTTGCCTTTGGTTTTCATCGTGGCCTTTATCCGCTTTGATCGCGAGGTCATCGTGAAGCAAAAAGCCTTTGATTGAGCCTCACGATAAAGGCCTCGATAAAATCGGATAACACCTCAAAATTCGTGAACCACGGAGACACTGAGTCACGGAGGAAAAGCTAAAAACATTTGGTTTAAGGTCTTTCTCCAAGACTCCGCGCCTTCGTGGTAAAAGCGTTTTCCATCCTTTTTCAGCTGTACATGCTGAGCATGCCCGACACCAACGACCAGGCGACGAAACCGACAATGCCGCCGAGGGAGATAATCAGGGCCGGTTCAATCATGGAACTCATCAGGGTGACACGGTCTTCCAACTGGGCTTCATAAATATCGGCCAGCAACCTGGCCGAATCGTCCATGCTGCCTGATTGCTCACCGACGCGGAACAGGGCGGCGGCCAGGCTGGTGAAAATCGGCATGGCGCGTATTGTTTCGGAAAACGGTTCGCCGCCCACCACTTTGTTAAGGCCGTTGTCCAGTGCTGTTTGCAGCGCCTGATTAGACAACGTGGCGTTGGTCAGGCGCAACGATTCCACCAGCGGCAGGCCACTCTGCAACAGCGAGGCGAGGGTGCGCGTAAACTGAACGATGACGGCAAAGCGAAACACCGGCCCGAGTATCGGAACCAATATTTTGTAGCGGTCGATAACCTGCCGCGACGCCTGCATGGAGAACAGCAGGACCGTCAAGGCCACCGCGCCCAACACCGCCGCGATGATCGGCGTGTGATAGCGGATGAGGAATTGCGACAGGTCGAAAAGTAATTGGGTATTCCACGGCAGCGACCGTCCCTGAAGCAGGGCGAGAAAGCGTGGAATGACGAATGTCACCAGAAAAATAATTACACCGATCGCTGCCAACAACACGATGGACGGATAGATAAAGGCCCGGATGACCGTGCGCCGCAAAGCTGCTTTTTTTTCCAGATAAACAACCAGGCTGTTCAGGGTTTCCTGCAAAATGCCGCCGGATTCCCCGGCCCGCACCATATTGATGGCGATATCGGGAAACAGGCGTGGATACTGAGCCAGCGCCTCGCTCAAGGAGATTCCTCCTTCAATATGGGTTTTGATATCTTCCAATACCGCGCGAAATCGGCGCCCGGTAGTCTGAGCATGCAGGACACTGATGGCTTCGGTAATGGTGATCCCCGAGCCGATCAGGGCGCCGAGCATGCGCAGAAAAATAATCACCTCGCGCTGACGCACCCGTCCCATTCGGGCCAGGGACGCTGAAAAATCCGTTGCTTCATCATCGGTTTCCTGCAGCTGCAACAGACTCAGTCCGCGTCCGGCCAGGCTGGCCGCCGCCGCGGACGGGTCCGCGGCCACCAGGGTGGAGCGTTGAATCTCCCCGCGTTCATTCATGGCGCTGTAGCGATAAAGTGGCACGGCTGTGGTGTTCTCCCTTTTTTAACGTTTTGAACCACGGAGACACGGAGACACGGAGGCACGGAGATAAGCTGAAAATCCGATTGAGGGTTCTTCTCCGTGCCTAAGTGCCCCCGTGGTGAGATTTTTGCCTTTGGCTTTCATCGTGGCTTTTATCCGTTTTGATCGCGAGGTCATCGTGAAGCAAAAACCTTTGATTCAGCCTCGCGATAAGGGCCTCGATAACTTCGGATCACACCTTAAAAACCTGTGAACCACAGAGACACGGAGTCACGGAGAAAAGCTTAAAATCTGGTTTAGGGTTCTTCTCCGTGTCTCAGTGCCTCCGTAGTGAGGTCTTTGCTTTTTATCGAGGCCTTTATCCGCCGTGATCGCGAAGTCATCGTGAAGCAAAAGCCCTTGATTTAGCCTCACGATAAAGGCCTCGATAACTTCGGATCACACCTTAAAAACCCGTGCCTCCGTGGTAAAAGCCTTTGCCATGATTCAGTCCATGGTGACGCGCATGATCTCTTCCGGCGTGGTCAGGCCTTGGCGAACTTTTTCCAATCCATCCATGCGCAGGGTCTGAAACTGTTGTTCCTGCAACGCATAGCGAAGCAATTGTGCGGCGCTGTCGCGTCGGGCGACCATCTGTTTCAGTTGCTCATCCATCACCAGCAATTCGAAAAGTCCCAGTCGTCCGGTATAGCCGCTGCCGTGACACCTGTCGCAGCCCTGGCCGCGCTGGATGGTAAACGGTTGTCCATCAGAGATCTGCAACATGGCCAGCTCTTCGTCGGTGATCATCTCTTCGCGGGCGCATACCGGGCACACCCGGCGCACCAGACGCTGGGCGAGGATGCCGCGAATACTGGTGGCGACGAGGAACGATTCCGCGCCCATATCGAGAAGCCGGGTAAACGAGGACGGCGCGTCATTGGTGTGCAGGGTGGACAGCACCAGGTGGCCGGTAATGGACGCCTGCAGGGAGACGTCGATGGTGTCTTTGTCGCGGATTTCGCCGACCATGATGATGTCCGGGTCCTGACGCAGAATGGAACGCAGTGCTCCGGCAAAGGAGATCTTCGGCCCGGCCGTAATCTGAGTCTGGTTGATGCCGGCCATTTTCACTTCCACCGGATCCTCCAGCGTGGTGATGTTGCGGGTTTCGTCGCGCAGCATCTGCAGCAATCCGTACAGGGTCGTGGATTTACCGCTGCCGGTGGGGCCGGTGACCAGCAGGATGCCGTGTGGTCGCGCGGCCAGGGAGGTAAACCGTTCCAGGGTGTCGGCGTTCATACCGATTTCGCCGATGCCGATGACGGAATCGTTTGACGGCAGCAAACGCAGAACCGCTTTTTCACCGTAAATCACCGGCAGGGTCGAAGTACGGATATTGACGCCGTTGATCTCGATGTCGAGACGCTGGGGGCGAAAGAAAAACGCGCCGTCCTGCGGCATCCTTTTTTCGGCGATGTCCAGCCCGGCCAGCACCTTGATGCGCGACAGCACCTTGTCGGCCAGAGCGATGGGCAGATGCTCCACCTCCTTGAGCATGCCGTCGATGCGAAAACGCACTTTCATCTCGTCGCGCCCCGGTTCGAGATGGATGTCCGAAGATTCCATGTTGATGGCACGCAACAGCAGTTTTTCCAGCAGTTCCGCTACCAGATTGACGTTTTCGTCGAATAGCCGCAGATCGCGAACCTGAATCGAGGTGTCGAAATCACGGCTCATGGAATCCGACAACATTTTCGTCAACTGGCCGGCCGGCACCAGCTGCAGGGTTACCGGCCGGTTGACCAGTTTACTCATTGACTGCAGCGCGGCCATGGGCACCGGACCGTTGCAGGCACAGACCAGCTCGTTTTTGGCGCCGCGTCCCAAGGGCAAAATGCCGAGCTTGCGAGCCAGTTTTTTGGGGATTCTTGCTGTCATCTCCGTATCATCGCTGATGGTGTCGCTTTGCAGCAGGGGGATGCCGGTGAAGTGGGACAACTGCTCCGTCAGGCTGATTTCATCGAGGTAGCCGCGGCGTACGGCAATCTGACCGAAGGGAGCACGCACCAGACGCTGTTCTTCGAGAATGGTTGAAATCGCTTCGCGGCTGAGGATGCCGTGGCGCAGCAGAAATTCTCCGAATCGCTCCCGTCCGGCCATTACAGATTCCCCGCGATGCACAGTCGTTGTTTGAGCAGATCGGGCCGTCGCGCCGCCTGCAGGGCGGTCTCCATGGTGATGTGGCCGTTGTGTACCAGCCGGATCAGCGATTGCTCCATGGTCTGCATCCCTTCACGCAGACCCGTTTCAATGGCGGAGTAGATCATTTCATCTTTGGCCTGACGGATCAGGTTGGCGATGCCGGTGTTGATGAACATGATCTCCACGGCCGGGACCCGCCCGCCGCCGACATGGCCGGGCAGAAGACGCTGTGACACCACGGCACGCAGCGAGGTGGACAGTTGCTGGCGGATCTGCCCCTGCTCACCGGCGGGAAACGCGCCGACAATGCGGTTGACTGACGAGGTGGCGTCGCGTGAGTGCAGGGTGGACAAAACGAGATGGCCGGTTTCCGCCGCGGTAATGGCGGTACGGATGGTTTCCAGATCGCGCATCTCGCCGACCAGAATAACATCCGGGTCGCTGCGCAGAGCATCGCGCATGGCCGAGGCAAACGAAGGCACATCGGTGTGGAGTTCACGCTGAAAGACAATACTGTTGAGGTTGCCGTGCATGTACTCAATGGGATCCTCAATGGTAATGATGGTCCGTTCACTGGTGCGGTTGATTTCGTTGATAATGGTGGCCAGGGTGGTGGATTTACCACTGCCGGTGGCGCCGGTGATCAGGACCAGACCGTCGCGCAATTTGGGCAGACCGGACAGACTCTCCGGCAGACCGAGAGACGTGAATGACGGCATGCCGTCGGCCAGGATACGAAACGCCGCCGTCATAAGACCGCGCTGAAAATAAACGGCAACCCTGAATCGTCCCACCTCAGCGATCTCAATGCCGAGATCCACGGACATCCGTTCTCGCAGGATCTCTTTGTGGCGTGTGCTGAGGATCTGATCCAACAGTTGCTCCACCTCCTTCGGGTTGAAAGGTGAACAATCGCCGCTACGCATGGCCCCACCAATGCGTAACGTCGGCGGCAGACCGCCGCTTAAATGCAGGTCCGAGGCTTTTTGAAAACGCACCAGGGAAAGCAGTTCGATGATGGTGGTTGGTTTTTTGCGCACGGGGAAAGTCGTCTGTTTCATGGCTGTATCCTGTTACCTGTCCGTGTCGGAGCCGGTGGCCGTCTCATAATCGAGCAGGTTTTCCTGTTGGCGGGTCAGGCGTGGATGGGAACTGCGTCGCTCAAGAAACTCCTGGCTTGTTTGCCAACCATCACGTGGATGGCGAATCAGGTGCGGTGTCAGAATGATCACGGTTTCCGTTTTTGACTTGGTATCGGCGATCTCCTTGAAGAAAAAACCCAGACCGGGAATATCGCCGAGCAGCGGCACCTTGTTTTCCGTTTCTTCCACCTGTTCGCGGATAATGCCGCCGATGGCCAGAGGTTCGCCCGGCGCTGCCGTGATCACCGAGGTCAGCTCGTTACGATTGACGCCGTCGAGAGGAAACGACTGAGAGGAGCCGGTATTTTCATCCACGACGGTGATTTCAGTGACACCCAGATTCGCCGTGGAGATTTCGGCGCTGAAATCCATGGTGATGGTGCCGTCCTCGTTAATAAACGAAGAGATTTCGATGTCCGTACCCAACTCCTCACGGTTGATGGTGATTTCGTAGAGGGTGGTGGTCGGGTTGCCTTCGTCGTCATACAGAGTTTTGCTGGTGACATCCTCACGTAGCGGCGTCTCCTCGCCGACGAAGAACTCCACCTTGGAGTTGTTGGCGCTCATCAGATAGGGCGTGGCCAGCACGTTGATGCGGTTGTCTTCGGCAAACAGCTTCATGCGTGCGGTGATATTGTGGTTGCCGAAAACCGTTGACAGGGCAGCGCTTTCAGTCAGGCTGGCTGAAGACATGGAGGAGGCTGAAAATTTGGAATTTCCGTCAAATTCAATATTGAAAAAGCTTTCAAATCCATCGGAAAGCGTCACCTGAAGGATGGTCATCTCCAACAGAACCTGGTTGGTCGGCGTATCGAGCTCTTCGATGATATGGGCGATCTCATCAAGCACCGCCTCGTCCAGAGAGCGAGCCAGGATGCAGTTGTTGCGCTTGAAGACCGTGATGACCGCCGGTACTTTTTTTTCCAGACGCCGAGCCAGTTCCAGGGCATCGGTAACTCCCTGACTTCCGCCGGTAAGCATTTGTGAGCGAATTTTATCCTGGTCGGTCAATTCCTCGCTCTCGATCGTACCGCCGCCGGAGCTGCCGCCGGCGTTTTTTTCCTCGGAAATATGGCCATAGACCTCTTCGGTGCCGATGTCGCTGAACACCACCTGACCGTCCATCAGTGATTCGATAATTCGGGCAATATCGTTGGCATTGGTGTAGCGCAGGGTGTAGGAGCGCATTTTTTCGTTGCGCCGCACCACCATTTCGTCCGCGTACTCTTCTTTGGTCATCAGGGTGACAATGCCGGTATCTTCGCGATACCACAGACCGTTAAGGCGGCAGATCGCTTCCAGTGCCTGGCGTAACCGGGTGCCGCGCAGTTCGATGGACACCAGATGCTGCGCGGCGCCATTGGTGGCGATAATGTTATAGCCGCACAGCTCGGTTAGCAGGGAAGCCAGAGTTCCCAGAGGTGTTTCATTCAGCGTCAGTCGGTCGATTAGGGTTTTCATTCCCAGCCAGTCCGGCTCCTCGGCAGAGAGTTGTGCAGCGGCTCGTTCTGGACTCAGCTTTGTCCCCTGGATGACGTGCATGATCGGCTGTTCCTTGGCTGGGGCGGATTGAGCGGCCAAAGGAGCATCGGGAAAATTGGACGTTCGCGCCGGCGGCGAATGAAGGACATGGCCATCCGGACGGGGGAGATGACTGCAACCGCTTATCATTACTGTCGACAGCACGGCGACGCAAAAAAATAACATTCGATAGCGCATCATAAATCCAACTTATAGGTCTTTTGATTTGTGTCCGACAGCAGCAAGCTACCCTTGTTCAGACAAGCCTGAAACTTATAGATCATGTCGTTGGATGCAACACGCACGACGGTGCGCGCGCTTCCGATCAGGTAATACGTCCGCTTCTCGGAATCATCCTCTGGACAGGAAAGAATCGCCCGGCTTTCACCGCCGACGGTCACCAGACCATGCAGCCGTACTTTGTCGGCGGCCAAAGCATACTCGGACGGAGCAGTGTTCTGATTGGTGCTCATAAAAGGATTACGCTGAGCGGGTGGGTCCGCGGCATATCCCTGCATCGGCACGGCTGTCCATAGTGTTAACGTCGCCAGCATCAGAACTGTGCGACCGCCAATGGTTTTCATAACAAACTCCTTTTATGCGTGGTGCAGGAAAAAAATTGCCAACCTGCGACCTTGAACTTTTATAGCAGCCTGTATCCGCCTTGATCGCGAAGTCATCGTGAAGCAAAAGCCTTTGATTGAGCCTCACGATAAGGGCCCCGATAAGATCGGATAACACCTTGAAATTCGTGAACCACGGAGTCGCGGAGTCACGGAGAAAAGCTTAAAAAATCCTGGTTTAAGGTCCTTCTCCGTGCCTCCGTGGTAAATGTTTTGTTTTTCATCGCGGTCTGTATCCGCCTTGATCGCGAAGTCATCGTGAAGCAAAAGCCCTTGATTGAGCCTCACGATAAGGGCCTCGATAACTTCGGATAACACCTTGAAACCTGTAAACCACGGAGACGCGGAGGCATGGAGAAAAACTTGAAAATCCTGGTTTGTGGTTCTTCTCCGTGCCTCCGTGGTGAAAAAATCCCACCGTCAAAACAGCAGCTGCGCCTTGACCGTGATGGTGCCGTCAAGCCGTTCGCTGGTGATAATGTTCAACTCGCGCAGTTCAATGGGCTGCTGCATGGCTTTGAGACTGTCGATAAAGTGCAGAAGATGCGGAAAAAAACCCGTTAGTTGCACCTCGAAAGACTCCCAGTTGTAGAGGTCTTCATCAACCGGTCCGAGGGGCGTCAACTGCACCATCAACAGGCCCTGTTCGTAGGCTTTGCGGTTGATCGTATCGAGCAGGGTGATGGCTTCCTGCGCATTGTCGCTACGTCCGCCGGCTTCGTGCAGCTGCTGTTTGAGGTCGTCGCGCTCCTGTTTTTTTTTCTCAATCGCCTTTTTAACCGGAGCCAGCGGCGGCGGTTCGTCCAGCTTGTTGTACTGGCCGATGGTGCTGTTGAGTTTGGCCACGGTTTTTTTCAACGCCTTGGCCTGCGGGTCGTACACCTTGTTGAGATAAAAGTAACTGCCGGAAACCAGAATGGCGGCAATCAGCCCGAATTTCTCAAGCTTGGTCAGTTTGCGCATGGTCCGACAACTCCAGTTCAAGAGAGAACACAAAACGATCCAGATCGAATTTCAACTCCGTCACTTTGACCGTTTGGCACCAGGGGTAGTGTTGCAGGGTCACGGCAAAACGACTGACGCCGTCGGCGTCCAGTGCTTCGCCGTGAAGTGTGAAATGAGAACCGTGTTGGACGACGTTGGCAAGGGTCAGGTGGTCGGGCAGTTTCCCCAGAGCCGTCAGAGTGCGCTGCAGCTGGATGAGATTGTTGTCCGAGCCGCCGGTGACGAAATCGATCTGTTCTTCCAGCATTCGAATCTCGCCGCTCAGTCCATCCACCTGTTGTTTGTGGTTCTGGTAAAGAGTATTGCTCTTCTGGCGCGCCTCGACCTTGGCCGTCAGTTCCTTAATCTGTTGGTCGTAGTTGTTTTTCTGAAACACCATCCACTCGTAGTGGCCGAACAGGGTGAGGGCCAGCAGCACCGCCACCACCATCGGCATCATGTAGGCATTGTCTTTCAATCGCACGCTCAGAGGCGCGGTGTCGTCGATGCCGATATGGCGGTTTGTTGCACCGTGCAACTCGCGCAAACCCGCGCCCACACTGGTGGCAAAGACGGCATTGAGCGCCGCATGGTCGGCCTTGCTCAGATTGCGCTCTTTGCTCAGCGAAAGGGCTTCGGCGCCGTTGGGACACAGATCGTTGAGCCAGGCGACGATCTGTGAATCCAGCGCACCGGGTCCCGTCACCAGCAGTGGGTTGGGCGGCGGCGCCTGTTCAATGATATAGCGTAATGACGATTCAATCTCGCTGGCCTGTTCTCCGGCGGCCAGTTCGCGCAGACTCTCTCGGCCTAAAGGATAGGCGCTGATCTGCTCGGGTTGACGTCCCTTGATCACGACAAACGCGGACAGATCGGTGCCGATATCAAGTACGGCACGGGCATCGTCGCCGTCAGACGCCGGCAGATAAAAACAGGAATCCGGGGCGTAGATGCGTTGCATTTTCAGGCCGGCGCGCTTGCAGGTCTGACGCAGGGCGAGGAAGACGTTCTTTTCCATGACACTGACCTGCACATCAACATCCTGCCCTCCTTCCAGAGTAAGGAGGATGTCGTCCTTGTCCTGTTGCTGTGGTTCCACACCCACCAGAGCCGTTGCGCCGTTAATGCCGGTAAAGGGCTCCACCTCCCAGCGCAGTGATTCCGCCAACTGATAATGTTTCAGTTTGCGCAACCGGGTTGACTCCACCGAAAGCTGCACGGTGCGCGTCAACGGCGTGACCAGCACCACCGTTCGACCGGCGTAGGACAGGCGCTTGGCCAAAGCGTCCAGATCGTCACTGTCCGGCAGGTCCTCACCGGGGTTTTTGCGTTCGCTGGAGACAAAATCGACAATCGTCGTTTTTCGGCCGTGGGCTTGCACCACCGCACCATAGAGCTGGCTGTCACTGATTTCGACGGCCAGGATGGTGCGTGCCGGCAGCAAGTCGAGGCCGCGCAGGATCAGATTTCCGGCCCATGCGGACAGAGGGTTTTTCATGGTGTTGTGGTGCTCCAATTATCGTTAATGGCTGTCGATTTTTTTTTGAATCCACCATTTCCTGAGGTTTGGCGATCAAATCGCAGGTCTTTGGGGATAAAAAACTTCCCGGCCATCATGTCCTGGCGGATGGATCCTTCTTCCCCAAGGAGGCGCTGCTGACAGGACATGGATGGCCGGGAAATCGAAAACCGTTTTTTGTTCACGTAGATTTTTTGCTCAAGCCGCCCGTGGTTGTTGCCCTGTTACGGGGCTGAGTGGAACGTGGTGCCGTCAATAGTTAATGTCACCTGGGTGCCGC
Source organism: uncultured Desulfuromonas sp. (assembly GCF_963676955.1). Taxonomy (NCBI): domain Bacteria; kingdom Pseudomonadati; phylum Thermodesulfobacteriota; class Desulfuromonadia; order Desulfuromonadales; family Desulfuromonadaceae; genus Desulfuromonas; species uncultured Desulfuromonas sp. The sequence goes on from NZ_OY781461.1 coordinate 2,604,605, forward strand.
TGCCGGATTCGGCGGTCACCGGGTAAATGAACGCCCGATACTTTTCGCCGCTGTCCACCGTGTCGTTGTCATCGGCGTCATGCCATACCACCAGATAGCGTGCGCCACTGGGCAGCAGCTCGCTGCTCAGGTCGTCGTAGTTGAACGCGGGATCAACCAGGCTGCCGTCGCCGACCACCCAATCGTCCGCCAGGGTGTCACTGTCGGCATCGGTCAGAACCGAGGCGCTGAGCAGGTCGATGCCATCGGTCGGGCTCGCCGAGCGGTAAAAAGCCGCTTTGGTGGTGTCGTAGGTGGCATCGCCGACATAGGCATTGACCACGGTCAATTGCGGCAACAGAAAATAACCGGGCTGCCAGTCGATAGCATCCACCCGTAGCGTCACATTGTCCGTGTTGTACGTGGCCGTCGGGTCATAGCTGTCTACATCAAAGGCTTCCACCGGATTGGCGGGAGCCTCGTAGTCGCCACCCGTATCACCGAAATCGTACTGACCGTCTTTGCCGCGCGACAGGATCAGCAGTGCATCCTCAGCGACGTCGTAAAAAAACAGCATCTCGCGCTCCCAGGCATCGACAAGTACTTGTCCGGCGCCATGTCCCTGTGGCGCGGTCAGATAGGAGCGTTTCCAGCCGATGCCCCACAGTGATGATGAGAGATCGTCCGTATCATCCGTGCCGTCGCTGCCATTCGGCTCTCGCGTCCATAACCCGCGCGGCTGGCCCACGGTGTAAGCCGTATCCGCGCTGTTTTTGTCATCCCAGTGGTCGCTTTCCCAACGCAGCAGCGCCGGCCATTGCCCGGTGTCGCCTGTAAAGCCGCTGTTGAGACCGCCCGGAGCATCACCGACAAGAGCCTGGCGTATCCGGCCCAGCAACTGACGCGTGGCGGCGATTTTGGCCTGCTGCTGCACATCGAGGAGCGCCTGCCAGTCGCGCGAGTAGAGCTTGAGCACGATGTTGTCCTGGTTCGTATCGGCGTCTTCGTCGTAGGCCAGGCTCATGATGTCGCTTGCGTCCGACGTCCAGACATGGCTGGCGCAGGTTCCCTTGTTCGGGTATTCTCCTTCGCGGTCCGGCCCTTCCGAGAGAATCCAGAAGATGGTGGCGTCACCGGAATCGTCCGGATCGTCGGTGATGAAAAAGCGCAGGGAACGTCCCCAGCCGTCGACGAAACGGCCATCGTTCTGCAGCAGGCGGAAGGATTCCTTGTCGTCGAAAAACTCGCCCGGTTCGTCCGGCGAGGGGTAATAGTCACCATCCTCCCACCGCTCTACGCTCAAGGCGGGAATCCAAACCGGTTCCAGCGCTTCATAGTCGCCGTCGTTCTCGGCCCAGTGGTCGCTGTCGGAAAGCTTTTGGTCGAGCGGTGGGCTGATGTACGGCCCTTTCCAGTTCGGCCCCAGATCCAGACCCGGTGCTTTGTAGCTGCCGATATCAAACGGGAGATCTTCGGGAAAGCGGGTCCACAGCCCGCGCGGCTGACCCTCGTTCTCCGTTTCCAGCCCGCCGATGTGGTCGCTGTCGGCCGTCGGATCGTCGCTCAGGCGACGATAGGGGCGGTTCCAGTGCCAGCGGTTGCCGCGAAAAAAGCCCGACGGGCGTAAAAAAACCTTACTGGCGTCCACGGGGTAGTCCGGTCCCTGGCTCTGGCCCAGTCCGCTGGCCATGTGGTCCGGATCTTCCCAACCGACGCCGCCGAAGTTGGGACGCACCTCGGCGCGTGCCTCCCACAGCGCGGGCCAGGCATGCAGATCACCGACGTAGCCGCCGATCAGCGGGTGGCCTTCGGCGTCGAATCGATCCTGCGGACCCACGATGGCGCGGCGCAGCTGTTTCATGGTGTCGCGGGTGATCTCGGCGCGCCGGTGGTTGTCGAGCATGCCAGCCGCCGGGGTAATCATGGCCGTGAGCAGGCCGAGGATGAAAACAACGATCAGCACTTCCAGCAGGGTGAAGCCGGCTTGGCGGGATATTTTCGCATGTCGCAACTTGATGTTTTTCATCTTCCGTATCGGAGCTCCTGCGCCTCGGTGCATCTGCTTGACACAGTTGTCTGTTCTGGAGGCAGTCATGGCTTCGACGCAAAGCTACTCCTCTGCCTTGGGAGAGCAGCCCTGCGCCCAATCCTTCTGCCTGAAAATGGCGGGGGCACTGCAGTATCCCCCGCCGAAGGTTTGTGTCATGCCGCCGTTAAGGTCAACAGCGGCGGCTTTTTATCAAGGTTGAGGTTGAGGTGCCGCGTTGATCGTAACACCAGAGGTTCCGTCCAGATCGATAGCCCAGAAATCGGAGTCATCGGCCGGGAACATGTGACCTTCGGGGCACATGGTGGCATACTGCCAGAGTTCCTGGCCCTTGAAGGACACGGTGCGGGCTTTAAGGCCATCGTCAATGGCGGTATGCTCGCCGGTCGCACCATCAACCGTGGAGCCCACTGAGCCGGTTGTCGAGAAATCCTCGGTGTAGCCGTAAGCTACAAATTGATAGCCGTTGGGCGTGGTCGCCGCATCCCCAAAGATGTGAGTGGTTCCGTCTGCGTTGCGGTCAACCGTGGCGGACAGACGGGGGACGATCAGGTTGTAATCGTTGTAGGTGATGTTGTCGGCGTTCTGAATGCCGCCGGGGCAATGGGCCGCGTTGGACACCAGGCCGGAGGTGATGACGCTGTTTTCCGGGCCGAAACCGAAGACGATGCGGCCAAGGAAGTCCGCCTCGCCATAACCGATAATGTCATCAGTCGCTGCAGCGAAATCAGCGTCATTGCCTGCTGCTCCGACACCAGACATCATGACGCCCACATTGGCAGCCACGGCGATTTCCCGCATGGGTGCGCCTTGATTTGTTTCGGACACCGGCGAATTGTCGTAGGAGTTGAGGTTGAAGACGCGTTTGATGCCCAGATCCTTCAACTCGTCCGCCTCATCCTCGGTCAGGTAGTGAATGACAGGAGCGACGCGATCGGAAAATTCCAGCGCCAGCGTTTCCTGACCATTATCCGGATCCTCGTCTTCAACGCTTGGGATCGCGTAGTTTGAACCAGCGGTGGAGCCATCCTCGACCACCAGGTTGGTCAATTTGTTGGGCAGTCTGCCAGCTTTTTCGATGTAGGCGGCGGTCATTTGAATCATGCGGCTCTGGTTTGAGTCGCACACGGTATCCACGGCACCGCCGGAGATACCGGCTAGGCGCGGTGCGACCATGGCGATGAGGAAGCCCATGATGGTCAGGACCACGAGGATTTCGAGCAGGGTGAAACCGGACTCGCCGTTTTTACGGCGTTGACGCATTTTCCGTTGTTTTTGCAGCAAGGTGTGCAGTTTTTTTGCGATTGAAGACATTGCTTTTTCTTCCTTTCGGAGTGTGTCGCCTGTTGTTCGCTCTCCGAACCGACAAGTGGCTTTTCGATTGATTCTCTTTTCTGCCTAAGTTTGTTCCGCCGGATACCCCGGCCGGTCGCGTCCCCCTTTAGACGCATGGTGCCATAAGCCCGTCTGCAGCCGGGCGGTGTGGAAAGCTTTGATTGAGCCTTTTGCAGTAAAGACTTCAGGCTTAGGACAGCACCTGTTTGGTGGCAATGCGCGGTGGCCGGGCAACAGTGATGCCGTCCCAATCGTTGTTGAGTGGCGAGAGCAGCTCTTTGACGGCTTCGCGTGGCACGTTGAGAGCCTGGCTGATCCCTGCGTAGCCGAACAGGTGGGGCTCGCCGGGGGCGGCATGCTGCATGGAGGCGTTGATGTAATCTTCAATACGTAGCGCCAGGTTGCGTTGCTCCAGGTAGGCGGCTTTGCGTTGTTCGTTTTGCCCTCTATAGGGCCCCGGAGAAATGTGGACTGGGTAGAGATACATAGCGTTCCCTCCTTTATTGTTTTTTTCTTTGTTCCTCGAACGACCTTCTTCACGAGGTTTATAGACGGTCGTATCGGTCGCGGTCACTTTATTTGTGCCTGGCCAGCGATGTCGCTCCGCCAAAAGTACAGAGTGCTTTTGGCCTGCTTCGGTGGTGTGTTGATGGTCTTTTTTTATGGCGTAACAGGCATTGTCATCTGCTGCGCCGGCAATGATCCGCGCCGGGCGTTTTTTGGCGATGAAAGACTGATGGCGGATAAAGTGAAAATTATGGGCAGGCGTTCTCCCGCTTAATGGGGACGTAGTGCCTGAAGAGGAATCGCCAACGGTGGTGTCGTCATATGTCATATCTGATCTCCGTAATGACATCCATCGTTCGCCCGCCGAACCGATTGGAGCATTTTTGTTTTTCTTGACAGGCCTGTTTTACAAGGCCGCACTGTTTATGCAATGAGTGACGTGTTTGTCGTATCCGTCTTTTGTTTTTTGTCTTCACCCATGGACTTAACCTTTTACGGTTGTCTGCTGGGGAGAAGGGCGGGGCTGCATCCAGTATGACGTTATCGTTTGTGGTATTCCGACCTTGTTCCCATCGCGCCCCCATTTTCACCATTGCACATCGTCCCCACAAGGCCACCACGGCTTATTCTCTGTACAGTGCTGATTGGGGTCGGCCTGGAAAACGGCCTGGAATCTCGTTTGTGTTTCTGGAAACAGCCCCTAACCGTTAGCTATCTGAAAGTTCACGACATATCGATATTCTTTGCCGCAACGTAAAATAATCTCTTTTTGACCGCGTTTAAGGATGCGCATATCAACCTGAATCTGGCCGTAACCATCGTGACCCAGCAACTCATCGAGCAGGCTTTCAAGTTTATGTTTGACCGGTACGACATCCGCGCGTATTGCCATGTTGTGCATCTACATCCCCTCCTGCGAGCCTGTGAACATGAAAAGCAATTTCAATTAGCATTTAATGGTGAAGACTATAACGCCTCACAAAAGCTTTAGCGGTGATGAATATCACATGAGAAATGATTTTATTTTCTTGGAGCATTTTTAGAGTTCTTTTTTTATATTTTAAAAATAACCTTATTATTTCAGCCTGTTACAATCTGCATGGGAGATTCTGTTTTAATGGAAGAAAAAGTTTAATAAGGAGTAGTTGTCTTTTTTTTCATTAGGTTTACGGCGTTGGCACATTCTGCAGGCGTCGCTGAATAGACAAAATAATTGTTTTGGTAACAACCTTGTTTTTTCAAAAAGGTCTGAGCATGAGGGGAGCAACAGCTCTGCCTGCGCCGACAGAGTTTTTTGATGTGCTTGAAGATTAAAACAGGTGCCCCGGCCATGAGCTATGACCGGGGCTTTTTCATTGAAAACTTAATCAGGGGCTGCTTGGGGACATTGGCGAGGAAGACATTTCAGCACAGGTGCGTCCGATCATAAGACCGTTAATCTGTTTTGTGGGCTTAAGTTGTGGTTGATGGCAAACTTTAATCCGGGCAGGTGCATGTTTTGCAACGACACAAACCCGTTTTGCTTGTTCCGCATCGGCAAGGTCTGCCTTCTTCCGGCTTGGACGAGACAGTTTTATTGTGCAATCCTGAAGAGGGCAGGCCGTTCACTTTTTGGGAGTTCATTGCCTTAATACGGGGTTGATCAATTGTCAGCGTTGACATAGGGCACCTCCTTTTTAAAACGTTATGGTGGTCTACCGAAATCTGTTAACGGTCTTCAGAAAGAGTGGTTTTGAACGCTGTGCGTTTAAAAAGCCACGCAACCATTGTCGGATCAATGAGACCGACCTTTGCCGGGCAGCATTTTTACAATATTGGTAGATCCGGTTTACAGTCCCTCAATCAGGTTGTGCTGTGAGGGACTGTAACGACCGTTTTCTTACCGTTTAATGACCCATTTCATTGAGAAGTTGTTCCGTCCAGTCTTTCATGCGTTGATTCGATAGCTCTGACTGATTTTCTTCATCCAGGGCCAAGCCGAGGAACTTGTCCCCTTCAAGGGCCGCCGAATCTTGAAAGTCGTAGTCGTCAGCAGGCCACAGTCCGATCAGCTTTGCTCCCGCTTCTCTTGCCGCTTCATTGAGTGAGCGTAAACCATCGACAAAGGTTGAAGGGTAGCTGTCCTGATCTCCCAGTCCAAACAAAGCGACTTTTATGTCCACCAGGTTGGCGCTACGCAGCTTGTCCAGGGCAGACTCCCAGTCTCCTTGCAGCTCACCGAACCCCCAGGTCGAGGTTCCGAGCACCAACAGGTCGCAATCTTCAAAATCGCCTGTGTCCGCATCTGTGACTTCCAGCACCCGGGATCCGGGGATCAATTTGGCCAGTTCGCCCGCAGCGGATTCGGTGTTTCCAGTTGAGCTGCCGTAGACAATGGTGGTTTTCATGGTGAGGTCTCCTTGTGTGATGAATGGTCTCGAAATTTGAGAGATATTGAATTCCAATATCACTATAGGTGTATTTGTGACGATTTGATGTGAGTGTTGTCACAGCAGAGATAAATATCTCCCAAAGCTTTTAACTATACAAAGAATCGTTAAGATCGCTGATTTTTCTTGCTTCCGTTCTTTCAGGCGACTCTGCATGGGAGTTGGACAAAAAAGTTTTCATGACGGTGAAAAAAAGGTTGTACTCAAAGAATGCTTTCTCTATATTGAAACCAATTATCATTTTCAGGTGGTTGATTGCCGGCTGACAGTGGCTTGCCATCTGCTGAATTTTTTCACCGTATTCTTGAAAGTAAAATTCATAATCAAGCTAAAAGTGCTTTAAAATACGGGATAAATTGTTCGTGAAATAGCTGCAAGGAATCATGGTTCTTCGCTGTCGAAGTGTTTGTCTCGGTGTCTCTTCTAATGTTGATTGAGGTTGCTACTATGTCCGGATCGGTTGGAGAACTTACTCAATTGCCTCTGCTTAAAGGGGTGTCAGCAACAACGTTGCAGTCTGTCATTGAAACGGCTAAACGACGTTATCTTCCGAAAAAAGGGGTGATGCTCAGTTCTGAAGATTTGTCGCAAAGATTGTTTGTCCTTCTTGAAGGGCAGATAAAAGTCTTGCGGCCTTCCGTTGGCGGTGATGAGTCGTTGCAGCAGCGCCTCGGCGAGGGAGATGTCTTTTGTCTGGTCTCTATGGTTTCCGGTGCTCATTGCGGAAGTTATGGCGAAAGTATGGGGCCCTGCACGTTGCTCAGTTGGCCGCACCGTGTGTTTATCGATCTGATGGAGAAAGACCGCAACCTTCATGTCAATGTCCTCAACCTGTTAGCTCAGCAAGTCGAGGTGGAACGTCATAAGCGATGCTTGTCCCAGTGTTCCAATGTTGGAGCCCGGGTGGCAGGCTATCTGCTTTATCTTGACGAAACGCGTTGTTGTCGAAGTGAATCCATTGATGTTCGTCCGATCACGCTAAGCGCTCAGGAATTGGGCATGGCCCGGGAGACCATGTCGCGGACATTTTCGGCATTTGAACGCTCGGGCATTGTCAAATGCTGCCGGGGCCTTGTCAAGATACACGACCATGAACGATTGCAGATGATTGCTGACGGCATGGAGTGTGAGTGTGGTTGTGAGACTGAACAACGCAAAGCATCATCGTCCTGAAAGAGACGAAACGATTTTTTATGGTCCGCCGAATGGGTTGCTTCTCATTTGAGTGAAAACCCACGACGTTTAACCCTCCTCATGTTCGTTCTGAACACGGTTTTCATCCGGATCCAATCGGCGGACATTTTTTATGGGTATTCTTCGTTGTCTATTCCTTGGTTTTTGCGTTGTAATTCTACCGCGCCCCCTAGTACGTCAGCATATTTGAAATTGTAGGAGCGGCTTCAGCCGCGAACTTCCATCATGAGAAGGATCAGTACCTGAATAATTCGCTCCTACAGGCGGTCTTTCCAATGACAAAATTGAGTGTGTTCGAGTACGCGTTGCACGCTGAGGCTCTGTGGCTCACTGGATTATAGTGAGCGATAGATTTGCATTGATCGCCTTTGGTCGCTCAGTTGAGCGATCGCCTTCTAAGCATGGTTTGACTCCCGTCGTATCCACCGATAAGTAAAGTCCTTAGGGTTCGTCGTCAAAGGCTTTTTCTGTTGTTTTGGGCATTGTCAATGCGTTGTTCTGGCTGTTGGGAGGGGGGCTGTGTTTCTTGAACTATCTGAAGGGTGAAAAACGCCGGAGCGGTAAATCCGCTCCGGCATTTTATTTTGTGCACAGGGAATGTTGTTTAGAACTCAATGGCAAGTTGAGCCGTGATAATATCTGCTTCATCATCGGTTTCGTATTCGTCGTGGGCGATTTCCAGTGCCAGAGAGGTGTAATCGAAGATTCCGGCACCGATGCACGCCATGTAGCGGCTTTCCGGCAGAAAGTCCCCGGCATTATCCGTGCCTTGATAAGCCGCGGCAACAATGGCTTCTTTACCCATCAGCTCGAAGCTGTAACCGGCTTCAAGATTCCAGCTGCGGATGGCATCTTCTTCGACTTTGACGCCGTCAACGAGATATTCAATATCGTCAATTGCCCCGATATATTCTGCGATCAGGTTCAGGCTGCCCAATTCAGCAACGATATGAGCTCCGAAACCACCGACATAGTCGTTTAATTCCAGCACGCTGCCTGCCTCATCCGCTTCTTCAACGGATTCATCATAGGAATCGCCCAGACCGTCGGAATCAAGCAGGTTGTTGATATAGCAGATTCCGGCATCGAGAGTCATGCTGTCGTTTTCCATCGCATAACCGACAGTGACGCCGAAGTTGTCGACATGATTATCGTCATCATCGGCTTCTTCGATATCACCATTAAAGGCGTAAATGCTGCCGTACATGCCGTTGACATCAAAGCCGACCAATACGGCACTTTCGCGGGTTTCACCCAGTTCAAGGGTCAGCGGATCGGAAATCATGTTTGAACTGAAATCGCCAAACGGAACATACATTTTACCGGCAGTGAGATAGAGTGGCAGCACATCCTCACCGTCGAGCGTGATGAAGGCTTCATCAACGTCCATGGGCTCGGTGTCATCTTCTTCCCACAGCAGCAGAATATGGCCGCTGACATGTTTAACCAGATCAACATCCACGCCAAGCTCTACCGTTGCCAGGACAATGTCGCTTGAGTCCTCGTCGCTTTCACCCGGATCATCGAAATCAAATGACTCATACGCGGCTTCGATTTCAATCAGGCCACTCAGGGTGATTCTGTCGCTCCAGGCTCCGAGAAGCTCGGGCTCGTTCTGTTGTTCTTCCTGGGCGGCAAGTTTCTCTTCAAGGCGGGTGATGCGCTCCAACAGGGCTTCGTTGGAAGGGTCGGGACGTTGGGCCGCTGCGATCGTGGCAGTACACAGGGTGATCAGCAGACAGAGGAGTACCGTGGTGGTTTGTTTCATTTTTTCCTTCTTCCTTAGGTTTGGGGTGAGTAATGATGACAAAACATGTCCACCGATTTTATTGTGGATGTTTGCCTCGTCTTATTGATTTTTTTTGTCGAGTTCCCGTTGCAGTTCCGGAGCCATTTCACTCCAGGCCCGACGGCAATAGATCGTCGGCAGTCCGAGGTTTTTAACTTTCTCCTTGAGTTTGAGGGCGACGGTATGGTGCAGAAAATCCGTAAAGAAAATGACCAGATCAACATGCTCGGGGATTTTGTTTTTGCTCGCCTTATAGCGTCGCGTATCCCAATGGGTAATCTGTTCGACTCCCATGGCTTCAATTTTGGGAACCATGGATTGAATTCGGTCTGCACCAACAATCAGGATTGACATAATTTCCTCCGTTTTTTCATAAGAGGTCTTCGTTTGTGCCAGGAGGGGGGATGCACCTGGTCTGATGTAAAAGAGTTTGAAATTCATTTTCAAAAAGATAGCAGAAAAAATATTGTTTATTGTGACCGAGATCACAAGACGGCATTTTTTGGAAAAAACTCCGGCAGGAAGAACATCCTGCCGGAGATTGAATAACGCGCTCTTACCAGCGACTGATCAGACTGAAATAGACCATGCGCCCCGGCTCGTAAACAATCGGTGGCGTGACGGCGGAACCACTGACCACATCATATTCGTACGAGTTGGCCACGGCATAGCTTTCATCAAATAGGTTTTCGACGCCCAGGTGGAACGACCAATGCTCCGAGTAATGATAACTGGCGGTCAGGTTCACCACATCCCAGTCGGCCAGTTGCACCTCGCCGGCCTCCTCGTCGATTTGACTGGCTTTCCCGGAATGCAACCATTCTGCACGGACCGCCCAGCGATTGTTTTCATATTCCAGGCCGAGGCGGGTTTTCCATGGAGGAATCTCACTGAGGTCTTTATCAGCGTTGTTGGCCGGTTGGTCATCTTTGCGCCCGCGTTGCCAGGCATAACCGGCATCCACAGTCAGCCCACTGACGATCTCTTTGTTCCAGCGCGTTTCAATGCCGTAAATATGGGCGTCGATATTGACCCAGGTCTTGGCGGGTGATGCCTGCTGATAGATGTAATCATCCAGGTCCGAATAAAAGCCTTTGATGGTCCACTGTCCCCAGGCTCCGTCCAGAGTGATGCCAAGGTCGAGTTCGTGATTAACGGTCGGATCGAGGTCTGGATTGCCGTAAAACGTCGATGACCCTTGCAGGTAGCGCTCAGCACCGGTGGGCAGGCGCACGCTGCGACCGACACCGATAAACAGACGGCTGAAGTCTGTCGGGTACCAGCCGGCAAACAGATAGCCGCTGGCAGTGCGGTCATGCTGGCGGTTGCTGTCGGTCATGGCGCTGGTGAATTTCAATGTTTCACCGGCTTCCATGGTGGAATCGTCGTAGCGGATGCCGCCGCGCCAGGTGACCGGACCGGTCAGAACCTTGATCTGGGCGTAACCCGCCCACATATCGTGATCCACATCGGGAATGAACTGATCATTAATCAGGGTGTCGGTATCGTCGTTGTAGGCATTGGCGTTCCAATCCTGATGGTCGTGAGTCAGGCCTACGGTCAGTTCACCCCAATGGCGTTCTACCGTGTTACTCAGCGACGCGCCGCGGAAGGTGGAGCGTGCTTCAAAACGGCGATGGAACGACGGCAGGCTGGCACTGACCAGTTCCCGGTATTGATCAAAGGGATTGTGCTGAACATCGTGATGATAGAGGCGCACCTGCAGATGATCGCTGTAAGGGCACAGCTCAAAGGCATCGTAGTGCAGTTGGGTGAGGGTGGTGCGCTCTTTTTCAATATCCACCGCGACCCGCGGCGTCAGCACATCTTCAGCCTTGCCGTAGGTCTGTGACAGGGTCAGACTGTGTTGCCGGCTGATATTCCAGCGCAATTTTCCCCACACATCCTGTTTGGTGAAGGCTTCCTGATCCTCTCCATCCTCCGAATAGGGGCGTCCGGCCGGTGCAAAATCAGTCAGGTCGCGGCCGTCACCATCTTCATACGGATCCATCTCTGTTGCTGCGTACCCGAGCAGTGCCTGAATGGTGTCATTTCCGCCGGTGACTTGCACGGCGCCGCTGCGATAATCAAAGCTGCCGCCTTTGAGCCATACTTCAGCTTTTTCCTCAGCGCTGGGATCGACGGTTTCAACACGGATCGCACCACCCAATCCGCCCTGACGGCTGACGTCAAACGGTCCGGGTTGAACACTGACCTGACGCACCGCCAGTAGTGGCACGTGAGATAGCGCCGGGTCTTTGCGGCTGCCGCAGGCGCCTTCGATCATGGCGTTGTCATATAACACGCGCAAGTTGGCCTTGCCAAAACCGCGCAGTGCAATCTCATTGCCGTAACCGCTTTTACGAATCAGTGTTGTGCTGGCCGACTGTTGGCTGAGTAACTCGGCTAAATCAACAACGTGTTCATGACGCAGTTCTTCCTGATCAACCTGGTCGGGGTCATCGTCTTTTTCAGCGGATGCCGTGACCAGAATGGTTTCGAGTTCAATGATCTGTTCGGCGTGCACAATGTTAGTCGTTGTCACAATCCATAACAGGGCGAGCAGGCAAACGCCTCCCTGGTATCTCCATGGCATGGTAGAGCCCATGATTCCTCCTTAATACGCTTAAGCGCATTTACATTGAAGTTGTACAATTCCCGTACATTGCCGTACAGACAATCGCGGGAAGCATCACAGTGATGTCAGGCACAATCAAGCAATGGGAGGAGCGCGGGCAGGGTAGGTGGCATTGACGTGTTGCGGGATCTGCTGATGGACGGAACCGGCATAAGGTGCCGCCAACGAAAAAAACGAAACACAAGATGCGCCATCGGCCAGATCAAAATGTTGAATGGTCTGGCAGTAATCATGAAGTGGGCACGAAGCATGGTGATGGTGTTCACTGTGGTGATAGCTCAGCCCGTGATTGGCTGAATGCTCATGTCCCCGGTGAAACAGTGGATGAAGCAGATGGACACCGATCGTCAGATAAAAGACGGCCAGGGCAGTCAGCCATAGGCTGAGCACCGGCACAGAACGACGATATCGGGATGTGGCTGCCATACGAGCTCCTTCACACGCGAAACGCGGCCATTGTAACGATAATCGTTTTCATTGACCAGAACTGTTATTGAACCGTGGATTAAAATGTCATCCAAGCTTGAGTTGACGGGTTCATTGCAGGTGATTGTGTAAAAAAGCTGATTTGTTATGAAAACGCTGCCTTTGTAAAGTGTTGTAATTTAAGTTAGTTAGATACGTTCGGCTTGCCGAACACTTTAATTATCGTCATCAGCCGAATGGTGAATTGTGTCGATGAGCGCATTGAGCTGGCGGTACTCTTCATCCGTTAAAGGACGGTTACCATAGAGTATGGCGCTATAACGCAGAGCAAAGGTTAAGCAGTGGGGATCGTTCAGTTCCCTGGCGTGTTCGATCAGACCGCGGGTCGGAGACATGCTGTCCAGCTGGTAGCGTTTCTTCACGGCGCTTTGATAACGCTTCAAAAGGCGTTGTTGTGAGGTGAGGCGTGGATGTTTCATCCACCACAGTAGAGCGGCGCCGCTGAGCAGCACAACAAAAATGACGAGGCCGCCACGGACCAGGCCTGTTGTATCAGGGAGCATGTCTTTGAGGTGACGGCCACTGTTGCGCACCAGAGTGATCTGGCTGTTGAAATCGTAGGTAATGATCACCTGAGTCCAGAGGTATTCAAGACTGTCCATGGTGCGCTTTGCCAGAGAGAGCTGTCGCGTGGCCAATAACGAGGTCGACGCATTCACCGCATAGCGGCTCGGATCGATGCGTTGCCATTGGTCATCAATGAGGACTTCCACCCAGACGTGCGCCAGGTCTTCGGTGATCAGATAGTAGCCGGCCAGGTTATTATAGTCACCACCATGATAGCCGCCCACCAGACGGGTCGGCACGTCGCACAATCGCGAAAGCAGGGCAAACGAGGACGCAAAAAACTCACAATACCCGCGTTTTTTGACGAACAAAAATTCATCGACCGGAGCTGTCGGGCCGGGTAAATCCGTGGTGGCGTAGGCCAACTGCTGCTCGCGAAAGAATTTCTCAAGCAAGTTCAGGCGTTGCTCCGCTGTTTGGGCCTGTTGGCGGATCTGATCGGCCACCTGTCGAACACGAGGGGATACCGTGGCCGGGACTTCGAGGTACAGCTCGTCATTGATTTCGGATGACAGTTGCCATTGTCCACCGAGGCGTGATTGGCACTGATAACTGACACTTTTGCTTAAGGGCCAGCGCGACAGAAACACCTGATCACTGTCCTGTTGATAACGAAGCCCCTCAAGGCGGATCGGACGATCCAGGGTGAACAGAAAGTGTTTATTGGTGGCCGGCAACGTAATGGTACAAGTGATATTTTTTCCGCCAACCAGTCGTGAACGTTCACGCTGGGGAGCCGTGCGTTTCCATGTTGTCCCCTCCAGCGTATTGAGAACGGTTCCTCGCCAGTAGAGATCTTCCGCTTTCATTTGTGCACATTCAGCACGAAAAGCCAGGGTTTTCACTGCAGAATTGCTGGCAAAGGCGCCGGGGCGCACCTGTTCGCTGAAGCCGGTGGTGGCCGAAGGTTGGGGATTGAGAAAGTTCCAGAGCGGAAACTGGGTGCGTGGCAGGATGACGAACAGCACCATCATCAGCAGCAACGAGCCAATAGGCAGCACGGCGGCAGTTTTCAGCAGGGTGATGATTTGCGGGCGGTTCAGCCGCAGACTGGGATCGCGGTGAAAGAAGGTCAGCAGCACCAGGCCAATGGTGACACCGGCCACCATCAGGATCAACGCCGGAAGATAGATCATATTCAGGCTGAGCAGGGAGGAACCGGCCAGACAAAACAGGGACAGCACAAAGATCTGCAGATAATGCCGCCCCTGCTTCTCCGTCACCAGCCGAATGCTGAGCAGCAGGGCAAGCAGGTTGACGGCCGGCGGTACAATATTATTCAAGTTAAGCTGCACCAGATAGACGGTAAAAAAAACAAATGTCAGCAGCGTGGCCAGGCGTGGTCCCAAAAGGTACTGCTGACGGCGGTCAGAAAGCAACCCGCCGAAAAATGCCGCCACGGCAACAACCTGCACCGGTCCATCCAGCCAAGTGAACAGCGGCAGCAGGCCAAGGAGAACAACCAGATAGGTGAGGATGTCGAGGGGAACTTTAATCCTGACCATAGGTTGCCAGCTCCTTGAGTAGGTGGATCTTATGCCCTTGGCCCAGTGCGGGAGGGATGAGCGTGTCGTTGAGTTTAAGCCCCACAGGTTGATTACGGCGCAACAGATCGCTAATCAGAAACGCGGCGCAACGCAGTTGTTGCTCCAAGCCGGCACCGGGCAAAGCCAGGGGGTTGATTTCCACCGGTGGTTGCTGAAGATCAGACAGTTCCTTGATTTTCAGGCTGTCATGGCGCGCGGACAGTTTCCAGTGGATCATTTTCAACGGCTCGCTTCCCTGATAATTGCTGATGCGGCTGATGTCGCCTTCGCTGCCCTTGATGTGGCTTTCCTGCATACCGTCGTTTTGAATCTGATCCGTGACCTGCTGATGGCGACAGGCGACTGGCCGTGGAAACACGAGGATCGGCTGATCAAGATCAATGATGCAGCGACGAACAAAGAAATTGATGGGAAAGGTTGAGCTGATGGTCAGACGATGATGACCATGGAGGCCCCGTCCGCTGAATGTCACCGGGACTCCGACACTCTCCCGCCGGCCTTTTTTAACCAGAGGCAGGTGGCCGGTCTCGTTAACCTGATCTTCAAAAGAGAGGTCCAACAAAAAGCCCGGTAACAGCCGGCGGTTATTGGTCAGCCGCACACGCATCAACGTCTCCAGACCATCGTAGATCTCGTCAGGAGGTTCCAACGCAATATGAAGTTTTTTCAGGTTCCAGTGGCCGAGAATTCCCGACACCGACATAAAACCGAGCAGGGCCGACACCATCAGATAGAGCAGATTATTGCCGGTATTGACCGCTCCGAAGCCAAGCAGCAGGGTCATGACGATGTAAAGCGTTCCCGCTTTGGTCAGCTTCAGACCATAGGAACGGCTACGTTGTTGAGATGCGTACACTATGTGGTATTTTTCAACCATATAAGATGCGAAGACCTGGAGATATAGTATTTTCAGCTACTTGAAATGACCTTGCGGTTAGTTAAAATTAACACATGTATTGTTTGTCTCACCCCTCTGTCCCAGTACAAGACTAGAAAGATAGTGTTAGATACTCCAAAATTTTAGCACAAATCACAGTCCAAGAATATCCCAGTTATTAAAACTACTCTCGTCTTCCTTATTGAAAAATTTTAAATCAAACCACCGAAAATCAACATCCTTTCGTGCCGTGCCATCTGTTTTGGGTGTGTTGATATATTTGTCATATTCCTCTCTTACCCTCGTTGCAAGCACATCATGTTTGAAAATATAGTAATCATTATTCCCATCATCTTTCATATTAACCAAGATTACAAACAGGTTTGGATTGTTCAGAATCTTCTCGCTACCCTTACCCAGACGCCACCCTTGTTTATTACCCAACCCCATAGTTTTGACCTGAATCGTTACTGTTTTACGTCCTTCGGCATCAGAAGCCATTAAATCAAATATTGGATTGTTCTTTGATGTTGGCAGAGCAAGTATATTTCTTCTGCAAAGTTCAGCACATACGTAATATTCACCAGCTGTACCGATCATTCCCTTTTTTGGTTTTTCCATTATCATCTCCTGTTAACAAATTGAATTACCATAATCATTCTAAACCGAACACCACCACATCATAACATCATTAATTATGACAATTGCGGTTATAATTACCAGTTACAACTACCCGACTACCCCCATAACACGGCCCGAAAAGTTGTTGTAGTCACTGGGTAAAATTGGAAAGTGTGAAGTTAATACAATTTTTTATAAATACATATAGAAAAGAGATTTATCAGTATAAACAATTGGAGGCATACATGAGCAAAAGTGATTATATAATATTTAGGATAACACCAGAGGATAAAAGAATGCTGGAAACATACAGGATTAGGACAGGAAACTACTATATGACAGACATGATCAAAAGGTCTTTAGAGAGCTACATATACGATAAGACAGGAGAGTCAATAAAACTAAAATAAAAACGCGCCACCGGATGTTGTAGGAGTATGGATAAGATACATTTTCCCGGTGACGCGAGGAGGCCTATCATGAATGTTTTAAAAGACATGATCAGCACAATGGATAAAATAATTAATCGAATTGCATTATTATTTATGCAAAATAATCAAAAATATATAGAAAAAAATGCAGAAAATGAAAAATTAAATTGTGAAATAAAAAGCGATATCAGGAAGTTAAATATTGAATACAGGAGATTATCGAAAATGAGCAAACAACAAATGGCAGTAGACGAGATAAACGAACTGACAGATTTTTTAACTGGGGGCGCTCGTCGTGAACTGGACGGGATCAGAAAGGATTTGGATAGGTATAAGAGCGATTTGGCCTATCAAAAGACACGCAATTATGCAAGGTCAGTATTAATGTTGCACCAGATACAAATGATTGAGGGACAACAAGACCATTAAACGAGAATGACCGTCCCTTGGAGAGAGGGACGGCCTAAACATAAAACAAGCAATTGGAGTACTGCAATGCAACATATATATTTAGCATTTATTATACTCCAATTTATTTAAAAACGTAAACATGGAGTATATAAAAATGAATTATTACAAAAAAAAAGAATATCGAGAAAAACTCGATAAATTGCGGAAGACAGACCCAGAGATGGCAGCAGGGTTAGAAGAGCTTGATAATGTATCTCCCGCAGCACCAGTACCAGCACCAATACCCGAACAACAAACTACTGCAAGCACCGACACTGTTGAAATAATGCCAACACCAGTACAACCCACACCTGAACCACCAACAGCACCGACACCGGAACCAATACCAGTACAACAACATCACAGACCAGTAGTACCAATCAACAGCCATCAAAGTGTAAGATATTTGGGATTGGAATTAGACCTATTGGAGTTGCTAGCAAAGGGTGTTTTTAGCCACCGCGAGACTCGTGTGTTGCTGGTAATTTTGAGGCATACAGCGGGATTTAACAGGCCCAAATGGCCCCGCCGATCAGGTGACAATGACAAGATGATGGCGCTCAAACGCGATATTGCGGCAGCTACAAACATAGTATTATCAGACGTCACGAAAACACTTAAAAGCCTTATCAGCAAAAATGTAATCACAATGGACAGTGATGGTATCACCTATAACTATAATTATCAGGCATGGAATAGAGGTGATTGGCTAACATTTACGGACGATGTGCTTGAGGCGGTTGTGGAGACTCGCGAGGCAAATTACCTCTGATCCCGGCAGTGGTTATAGCTAGTTAAAATCAAAAAGGTAAATTACCTCAAATTTTGCAAGTTTAAGGTGATTTACCTTTTTTTAGGTCAATTTTGAGGTGAATTACCTCTAAAAAAAGGCGATTTACCTCTGAAAAAAGGTAAATCGCCTTTTTTTCCTCCCAAAAAGCTATATTTTGCAATGGAAATTTTGATCGTATAAAGGTTTTTATAAAGATTTATATAAAGTTCTTTTATAAAGTGAGTAAAATCAGTATTAAATCAATATATTAATTTGATAGATAGTACTACTAAAACCCTACGGGTTTTGTGCTTAGTGCTTGCACACTGCGTGTGCCAGCACATAATCACTGCAATTATTTTTTAAAACCTTACCTCAAAGAGCAAATACAATATCCTCTTGAATACGGTTTTAAATTCTTTTGTTATTACACTATATATAATAATATTATTATTCCCCTCGGTAAAATATACTGATAGATTACCATGGACGCATCAAAATGTAAACGTGACCTAATTATTAATCCTCTTGAGTAAGATCTTGTTTTATTGTCCGTTGATTAGGCTCTAAAAGTGCCGCGCAGCGGCCTTTTGCTCTCTATATGCCGGATACCGCAAGTCAAGCAATGCACACAACCAATTATCACCAATGCCCCTTACCTTTGCTCAATCCACTAATACGGCAAGTCAGCAACAATCACCGCTGATATTGCCCCAAAATGACTATGTGACAAATCAAAATTCTCTTGAGACATAAAGGGTTTTTATTGCGTGAAATCCTATTGAGAATGGGTTTCCCTTGCGGCACAAAGGAAAGTAGTCTTCATTGAGAGTGTGCCTGTATAATGACAGTGGATACATCTCCGTCATTTTTAGATATAATCCTGCCAGGGCCTAGATAACCTTCTCAGTGGCAGCCCTTTGCAGTAGGTTTCCTAAGTTTGGACTTGCGAATCACTTGATGGTGTTTCCTATATAGAAGTCTTTGGACTATGATAATCTTCCAGCTTGTTCCACTAATTGAGGATAAAAAACGAGACTATTTGACCGTTCAACATATGACGACCTATCGGCTCGAATGTCTTCCAATAGCTTTTTAGCAATTGTTGAAAATATCGTTTTGACTTTTCCGCCAGAAGATTCTTGAACTAAAGAATCTTCGCCAACCCTTGAAAACCTAATGTATTTATCAATTATCTCGTATAATTTTATATGTGTTGTTTCTTTTCTGTTGAATGCACTGTATATATTCGATAGAAAACTAACATTTCCTCCAACTAGTTTTTTTATAGTTTCAGTATCAATGAACAGCTCATTGCATATGTTTTGATATAATTGATTATTATTTTCCATTACCCATATTATAAATATTATATATGGAAGATGTATTATTGTTTTTTCTGATGTAATTGTTATTGAGTCAATTATTATACAATATTGAATCATGTCTCTAAGGCTAAGATTCAATTGGTTCGCAAAGGAAGCAAAAGTCTCAACACGAGTATTCACGCCTATGTAAAATTCTTCTTCTAGCGGGGTATATAGATTATCTCTATTAGAAAGGGCATATTTTTCAAAGAGATACCATGCGAATTCTCGTCTATCTGGCTCTCTAAATATATATGTCTGATCAAAAAACCTTTTTAAATATTTCTGGCTGTCAAATCCTTCACCATATACTCTTTTAATCGAATGACATAACTGATCTGATGCCGTTGCAACCACAAAATATACGTTTCTGACACCAAAAAGGTGCTTTATCGTTTCAAGAAGTTCAATGGCGTAATTAGGTCTACATCGGTCAAGTTCATCTACAAAAATAAATAGTGGAGTCTTTATTGTTTTTATGGTTTCAAGATGTTTTGTCAGCTTTTCTAATCGATCCTTGAACTCCAAGATGGTTGCCTGTGTTTCATTATGTGATTTGAGCATTTTTGATGCAGCTCTTGAAACCACGCTTGATATCGTTTCATTTTGTTCGTCATTGCTAGGATCATTCACACCATCTTCACTGATGACTAATTCACCCGTAGGGCTTTCTAACAGTTCTGATATTTGGTCACAAGACATTGCTGTTATTTTTTTGACCAAAGCCTCTAGTAAAAGGGGGGACGACACCTGTACTAATTTTCTTGCACTCTTGTTCCAATTATTCATCAATAGTTTTATTTTTTTGCCGCGTATTTTCCCTATTTTATGGTTAAAGTATGGTTCCAACTGATTGTTTATAGTAGCAATAAAAGCAATTAAAGGCTCTTTGGAAAAGTCATTCTGCCACGCATCAAAGTAAATTACTGGATATCCACTATTTAACAGTTCATCTGCCCAATTTTTCAGGAAGTATGTTTTTCCCTGCCCCCACTCAGCATTGATATTCAGAACAAAAGAACCGTTGTTCATTGTGGTATTTTCAGTTTTGCTTTTACCAATTAAATACTTTGTCAAAAAATCTGCTTCTTCTTTTCTTCTAAGTTTGTCGTTTTTCCATGTTTCTAACTTCTTACGATTCTGCACCGGATTCACCTCAATAAGGTTAACTGTTTACGATTTTGACGTTTTATTGATCTTCGTTTTACAATGCTCTAATTTTATTTATTTTTCCAGTGTTCCTTTTATGCCTAAAACTGCCGTCAAAAAGGTATACCTTCCTGACACTTATAAAATCACTGTCAAAAAGGTCATTATTTGAATTGTTGACATATGTTACAAAAAGGTCTATGATATTTTTGACAGTTGATAATGACACATAGGAGGTAATCAACATGGCTACAACATTTTGCTACTCGCGGGTATCAACGCTAGATCAGAACACCAATATGCAGGTACAGGCGCTAAAAAAAGCCTACCCTGATGCAGTCCATAGGGTCGAAACTGGATCAGGCACCACTACCAAAGGCCGTGAAGTGCTGGCTCTCATTTTGGACATGGTTGGAAAGGGTGACAAGCTGGTCGTCTGGAAACTGGACAGATTGGCCCGTAACATGTCTGACCTCATGCAAATAGTAGATACATTGGACAACAAAGGTGCAAGCCTCGAAATATTGGATCAGCGGATAGACACCAGTACCGCCAGTGGCAAGGCGTTTTTGCAGATGTTGGGTGTTTTTGCTGAGTTTGAAACAAATTTACGCAAAGAACGCCAGCTAGCAGGGATAGCAGCAGCAAAGGCAAAAGGTAAGCATTTGGGCCGTGCTGCCAAACTCACGGATACCCAAAAGCAACAGATCAGAGCCGATCATGAGGCAGGTAGTAACCCCTCTCAGCTTGCCGCACAATATGGGGTCAGCCGTGGGACTATCTATAACGTCATCAATAGCTAAAATCTTGATGATATCAGGGTAAATGCTGGTTGTACCCTAGGCAGAACACACCACAGACACACCACTAAAGGGGCTGATATCGCCCCTTTTTTATTGCCTTGAATCCACCAACAGCAATTAGCAGTCCAAAACATATCAAATTTGATCATTAACACCCAATATTACCCCATTAATGACTAATTATCATCATTATTGAGACATTAACCACCACCACAAAAAAGCACCCTAAAAACCCCTGCCAATCGGTCAACTAAAGGGGGTCTACCTCCCCTAATGGCTATATTCAATGCGTATAATATTTTTAGACCAACCCTCCCAAAGTTGAGTTACGCCCCCCTCCCAGTACCACACGAAACAACTCTCTGATATTGAAAAGTAAATTCGAATTGAAAAAGCCCGATTATAAAAAAATTTGCGACAGAAAAATTTAAACAAAAGCAGCCAAAGTTGATTTACATGTAAAAGATTAAATTATTTTTTAATTCATAGGAAAAATATCCCTTTTTTATATAAATAATAGTAACTAAAAAACAATTAGGATGGTGGTATATGAGGCTTAAACGTAAATATGAGATATTAAAACAGAATGAATCTGTTGAAAAAAGGATCAGTAATGTGCTTTCTGATCCAACAAAGGTCATATGCAAACCAATAGATCGATCTGTATCTGATGCAATGCTGCGTAACTGTGAAATTGACGATGACATTTTGCAACTAGTTGAATCACGACTAGGCAAAGAAAAGAACAACGTCAATAAAAATGTCCTTTCACTATGGTCAAAAGTTTTAAAACGCAAACTATCCGAAACAAACTTTACCAACAGAATCTTTTTGACCAGTTGCGAAATCATATTAATAGCTGCTCTCGGTAGTGGTTCAGAAGCCCAAAAGAGCGTGTTGTTGACAAAGGCGAAAATGTTGATGGGGTATGGATCAACTTTGAAAGAGCAGGATGAGTCAAGCCGTTACGATCAGCTGCTTAACGAGAGCATCACTGCCCCAGACATAGCAACCAACATACCGATACCTGCACACCTCAACGACCTTGAGTTAGCCAAAATGTTACGTGGACGGTTAGCCATGGCAGCTAGTGTTGATCCAGCAGACCGCAATGCCGAGCTTAACGATGTGCTACAGGGCATCTACAAATGCTACGCTGTCGAGGAAATCAATCAGGATGAGTTGGAAGTACTCAAAATTGCTGAAAAATACGTACAGTCATTAATGTAAAGTGTTGTAACAAAAGGAGAAATTTAAAATGGATAGAAAACTAGAAATGGCCTTAGAGCTACTACAAATAGACAAGTTGACGCCAGAAAAACAAGCCGAACTCAAGGAATTTATCGTTGATATTGTGATGCAAAAAGCAAAAGAAATTGCCGGAAATGGTGGACTTAACGAATCAAAAAATGGCTGGCACAACAAGGATAACTACAGATGGTTTTAAACAAACAACAACTACAAATTGTCAATGTGTTGTTGAAATGGAAATGCAGTACTCAGGGTATGGAATTTGTCCTTGATAGCATTGACCAGATCAACAGCGACGATCCACAGGTTATGGGTCAGTTATTGATAGATAAATTGGGAATGAATGAACTTTTCAATGAGTTAAAGGGATTGGGTATCGACTTACCGTTCGAGGTGTAAACTATGGAAATGTATAAATTATTTAAAATTAGATACAGGTTTCGAGATGAAGAGTTTACGGCCAATATCGTTGGGGTGTCGTCCGATGATTGTATCAGGTATCTAACCCAGCAATACGGGGAACTTTCCTATTATAAATGCATGGGTAGCAGTGACATACACCTGATACTACCAGAGGTGGAAAAACTCATATCCACAAGATTAAAAAATGCACATACTGGATATAAATCTACTGCATGAGATCAGGATATACAGCAATGGCAAGCCAGTCATAAACGACGGATTATCAACGGCCTATGACTATCTATACATGCTACAGGTACACAACAGGATATCCGGGGCCAATGACATGATAGAGGGTATCAGGGGTGCCGGGATCATGGATACGGCTAGCCTGATATCGTCTGTGCTGGACTGACTGGATAAAGGTAGGGGTTGATATGGTTTTGATTGAGAAAGACGATTACAGGGCAAATTTGGAGGACAAAAACAAATGACAGACCAATACCGTTATCACACACTACCGCGCACACTACCAAAGATCGCGGCTATGTTGTCGGAGCTATCAGCAACAAACAATATTATAAGGGTTGACGACGACTATAATTTTGTCGTCACTGAGAAAAAAATGGAGAATATTATGGATCAAAAACACTATATAATCAAGCAGTTAACAAACAATCATCAGCGCAACGAGGATTTATGTAACTTGATGCATGAGCTAGGATATCGACTAGTAGTACTCAACGACTATAGCGCATGTTTCGAGCGATTTGAAGAGTCTGACCTAGCAAAATTAGAGGCGTAACAGGTGGCTACCAGAACGTCACTGATCAAATCCAACAGGCCAGCAAAAACACACCCATACAGATTAACAATGCATCTCACACAAAATGAGAAAGAATGGGTTAAGTCCTTGCAAAATAAAGGAATTTCGATACATCAGTTGATTTCGTTGATGCTGGAAGAGGCTTTTATAGAGAGTCAACAGGATACCCAAATATACAAATCAATGGCTGTTGGGTGTGATGATAATGTGACAGTGGTTGAACGATAACACGCCCCCTAGATATACCGCGTATCCTTGGTGTCCGTGGGGGCGGTTAATCGGTGTTATCGGTGGTGGGGTTACGGTTCCCAGTGGATACTATTTAGCTCAGCAACATCAAAAGTTATTTTCTCTATATTGTCTTTTAGTACAGTAATATCAATATCTGACCCATAAAGGCCATAGGTCATGGTCGGATTGTTATGCCCCATCAATCCAAACGCTACATGCTCTGGTATGTCGGTACGTTTGATAGCATCCGCGAACGAGTGTCGGAACGAGTGGAAACATTTTTTATCCGCATCATCAAATTTAATCGTTGCTGCATGACGACACCACCATTTGCTTGCTGATGTACCATAGCCATGAGGGCCAATTTTCAAGCCATCAAATAGTTTCATTGCTTTCGATCTACTTTTCACATAAGCGAGAAACCCCATTTCGATCAGCTTACTATGGATCGGAATTTTTCTTTTTGCTGATGCATTTTTTAGTCTCTTACCTTCACTGTCATCATTTATATCTATGTACCAAATTCCATTATCTGTACGGATGTCAGATACGTCCAGTTGAGCCAATTCGTTAAGTCTAGCACCAGTATAAATGGCTAGTAGTGGCAACCAGTAATAGTATTCGTGTCTATTCCGTCGTGTATATATTCTGCTGGTTGCAATCATGGATAGATCATCAAAACTGTAAGGTAACCGTGCGGTACTACGAGTCTTTTTCTGTTTTATCGTTGTGCCAGATGCAGGGTTACTATCAATATATCCATTTTTGCTGGCCCATGATAATAGGGCTGACAGTTTGGTGATGTATTTGTTGATAGAGGTTATAGATACAGTCGGCAAGCCATGATCCATTGCTACTAGATCACTAAAAGGTATATCCCGTGTCTCTGGCTTTTTATGTGCATTTTTAGGTAATTTCAATAGTTGGTTTTTATAAGCTGTGATGGTTGCGGTGTTAATATCCGAGATGTCAACATCGCCTTGTAACTGCACAAAAAGGGCATAAGCTTGTAGCTGTTCGGCTTTGGTCTTTGCTGTCCAGTTGCCACCTGCCACCATTTCAGTGGTGTACTGGTCAACAAGTTCGGTAAAATAGATGATTTTTACTGTTGGTGTTGGGTTAGCTTTTGGTAGTGATACTGATTGTGTCGGTTGTGGTTGTACTGGTATATCTTGTTGTAATCCATAGTAGGCTCTTGCACGAACTCTGATAGATTCCAACTCGACTTCTCGATATATTGGTGCATATGTATTGTATAATTCAATAATTTCAGATTCATTCTTGCGATATGCCAAGTCTGGAATATGTTTATCGCACCAATCTTTTTCTATATTATCTGATATTTGTGTTGTTTTAATTTTATCTATAATTTGTTCATTTGTCATTGTTGTGAAATAATTTTCTCCTTTATATTTAATTGCACTGCTTATATTGGAAAAAATTATCATAGATTGGTGTCGAATGTAAACGTAGTCCCTAGATTTGAGTGAGAATTTTATTTCTCGTTTTGATTTTGGCAAGGTATATCGGAAATAATAGATTCCATTGTCCCGTCGAAAAATGTAGTTCGCGTAGTTTGACAATTGTCTCACCCCTCTGACTCATGGGTCAATTCGGTGAGCTGAAAGCGGGAAAATCCCTTACTGTATCTAGTAAATTCGAGGTCTTACACCATAGGAACGGGTACGTTGTTGAGAATCGATACCATCACCTCACGTTTGTTCAGCGATTGATGCTCGCTGTGAAGAATCAGACGATGGGCACCCACCGGTCCGCTGATGAGTTTGACATCTTCGGGGATGACATAATCGCGGCCATCCAGATAGGCGGCAGCACGGGCTGCCGTGGCCATGCTGATGGCCCCGCGTGTGGAAATCCCCGCGTTGATGAAGCGGTGATTGCGGGTGGCCTCGGCGATGGCGAACAGGTAATCGACGAGCTTCTCATCGAGATGGATGGTTTGGACCGCCTGTTTCGCCGCATGGATATCTTCACGACTGAGCAGTGGTTCAATTTCGAGCATTTTTTCGCGAATGCCGCCGTTACTGATAATCTGTTTTTCCAGTTCGGCTGGAGGATAGCCGATGCCCGTGGTAATGAGAAACCGATCCAGTTGCGATTCCGGTAGCGGATAGGTGCCGATCTGCTCCGTCGGGTTTTGGGTGGCAATGACCATAAACGGGTCGGGCAACGGATAGCTGACGCCCTCAACCGTGACCTTGCGCTCTTCCATGGCTTCCAGCATGGCACTTTGGGTTTTGGGCATGGCACGGTTGATCTCGTCGGCCAGCAGAATATGATTGAAAATCGGCCCTTCGATAAAACGGAAACTGTTTTTTTCACGGTCGAAAATCGACAGGCCGGTAATATCCGACGGCAGCAGGTCGCTGGTGCATTGAATGCGCCCGAATGATAAGCCTAAGGCGCGTGATAAGGCCAAGGCCAGAGTGGTCTTGCCCAATCCGGGAATGTCTTCCAACAACAAGTGGCCGTCGGAAAGCAGAGCAATCATCGCCAGGCGCAGGGCTTTGACTTTGCCCTGCAGGTAGCGGCTGGCCAGGGTATCGATGACCTTTAAAATTTCAGTGTGTTTTGCCAATTTTTCTGTCACAGCGTCTCCTGGGGGAATCGATGAGTGTGAACGAATTTTTATGAGCTGTGTTGACTATAGCATGTTATACAAGGAGCGAAAATATTGTCCTGTTTGTCTAAATTCATGTCCGGTCATCCTGAGCCGGGCGGGAGAAATCTGAATGACCATCTGGGTGGATGCCGATGCCTGTCCGCGGGTGATTAAAGAGATCCTTTATCGTGCGGCACAGAAGAGGCAGATTGAACTGGTTCTGGTGGCCAACCAGCCGTTACGTACTCCTGTCAGTTGCTATATCTCATCACGCCTGGTTGGTGCCGGTTTTGATGTCGCCGACGAGCAGATTGTTGAATGGCTGGTTGAGGGAGATCTGGTGATTACGGCGGATATCCCCCTGGCGGCAGCGGTGTTGAAAAAGGGCGGCCATGCGATCAATCCCCGCGGGGAATTGTACGATGTCGATACCATCCAGGAACGCCTGGCCATGCGCAACATGATGGATGAGTTGCGTGGCGTCGGTGTTGAGACCAGTGGCCCGGCCGCGTTCAGCGTCGCGGATCGCACGGCATTTGCCAATCAGCTCGATCGGTTTCTGGCGCGCCATTGCTGATGCGGAAGCCCATGTTATGTGGGGACTTAATCGCGTGAACGGATGGTCTGCTCAGGTGCGTTTAACATCATAAAAAAACAAGCCTTTTTACGAATTCAGCGCCGTCTTGACATCCTCCGTTTTACCAATCAACACCAGCACATCACTGTCCTTAATGGTGTGCATGGGGGGCGGAGCGACAATAAATTGATCGGAAATGACATCCTTGATGGCGATGACTGTGACATGAAAGCGCTGGCGCAGGTTGAGGTCAACCAGAGTCTTGCCGATAAAGTCACGCGGAGGCGCTGTTTCCGACAGAGAGTAGTCCTCGGCCAGAGGGATAAACTCAAGCAGGTTGGGGCTGGATAGACTGTGGGCGATTCGCTTGGCCATATCCTTTTCAGGATAAATCACTTCGCTGGCGCCGACCTTTTCCAGAATACGGCCATGGTCGTCATCAATGGCCTTCACCAGAATCCGAGGAACGTTCAGCTCTTTAAGATAGAGAGTCATCAGTGTTGAAAGGTGAGAACGCTCACCTGTTGCGATAATCACCGCATCCATATCCGTGACCCCTTGGGCATCAAGAAATTCTTTGCTGCAGGCATCTCCGAGAATGGCATAAGAGCAAACTTCTTTAACCGCCTGAACCTTGTCTTTATCGGAGTCAATGGCCATTACCTCATGGCCTTGGGCATAGAGGCTGGACGCCACATGAAAACCGAAGTTTCCCAAACCGATGACACAGAACTTTTTCTTTTGCGGCATAATTTTCTCCCTCAGCCGATCATAATATTTTCTTCGGCATAGCGTGGTGCCGTTGAACGGGTGCGTCGGGCAATGGCAAAGGCCATGGTCAGCAGGCCGACCCGGCCAATAAACATCAGGGCGATAACGATACATTTACTGGCGACATTAAGCTGTCCGGTGGAGCCCATCGACAGCCCGACCGTGCCGAAAGCCGAGACGGTTTCAAACATAAAGCCGAGAAATTCGCGCGGATTTTCATGGGCCCAATCCGGACTCTGGGCAATCAGCAGGCCGAACAATGCCAGGCCAATGACGATCATGGCCAGCAGAAACAGCGACAATGCTCTGGAGATCACCTCTTCCGGAATGGTGCGGCCAAACGCATTGGTGTTGGGATTGCCCTTCAAGCGATTGTAGAACAGGATGAACAGCAACGCCAGACAGGTGGTTTTGACACCGCCACCCGCGGAGCCCGGCGAAGCGCCGATGAACATGAGGAAAATCATCAGGAACAGTGTCGGCACCCGAAACAGGTCGAGATCAATGGTATTGAATCCGGCGGTCCGTGCCGAGACCGATTGAAACAACGCTGTCCAGGCCGCTTCGCCGGTTGACATGTGGGCCAGGGCATCATGGCGCTCCAGCCAACCGATGGTTACGGCACCGTAGAGAATCAGAAACAGTGTCGTTACAATGACCAATTTGCTGTGCAGCGAAAAACGTCGTGGCTGCAAGGGGTTTTGCCGTGGTTTGCATGCTTCGGTCAGTTCGCGAATCACCAGAAAGCCAATGCCGCCAAGAATAATCAATGCCATGATGGTGACATTGACCAGAGGATTGTTGCGATAGCCGATCAGGCTGTCTGGAAACAGGGAAAATCCGGCATTGCAGAACGCTGAAATGGAGTGAAATACGGCACTGTAGATTCCTTGTTTCAAGCCGAGATCCGGCACAAACACCATGGCCAGTAACACTGCACCCAAGGTTTCGATGATCAGCGTGGTCAGGAAAATGCTGCGGATCAGATCGCGCCACGAACTGACCGGTGTTGGCAACAGGGTTTCGTTGATGATCCAGCGCCCGCGAATACTGACACCGACGCGCAGATAGATAAACAGATAGACGGAGAAGGTGGTGATGCCCAGACCGCCCACCTGAATCAGGGCCAGAACCACGGATTGGCCGAATCCCGACAGACGGGTTCCGGTATCCACGACACTCAGACCGGTGACACATTGCGCCGAGGTTGCTGTAAACAACGCATCAAGAAAAGACAGGTGAGGACCGACCGCCGCCAGCGGGGTAGAGAGCAACAGAGCGCCGGCGAGAATCGCGACACCATAATAAAGGACCAGCGCCTGGGCTGGTGTGAGGGCTTTCAGTGACTTGTAAGACATTCGCACTCCACGTCCAACAGTGATGTCGTGCAGCTGACGCCATGGTTGCAAGGTTTTGCATCGTAGCACTATTTAAGAAAAATGACCATGCACAGAACCGTTTTGCTTTTTCGCACTGATCCCGTAAGCTGTTGTTAAAAGAGTGAGTGTTTCCCTTTTTTCAGGAGGCCTGCGTGTGATGGATGTGATTTCTCTGTTCTTCAATGGACATATTTATGGGGCATAGTCTCAAGAAAAGTATTCTTGCATTTGCGGCGATGATGCCGATGATCTTCGGTGTGGTTGGCCTGGTGGCCATGCTGCAGACCCTGATTCCGCCGCAACGGCTGGTTGGTTTTTTTACCGGCAATGCCTTTGTCGATACGCTGATCGGCACCGGCTGCGGTGCCGTGGCCGCCGGCAACCCGATCGTCAGTTATCTGCTTGGCGGTGAACTGTTGGGACAAGGGGTGTCGCTGTATGCGGTGACTGCCTTTATCCTCGCCTGGGTGACGCTCGGCTTTATTCAGATTCCCATGGAAGTGGAGGCTTTTGGTGGCCGGTTTACACTGATTCGCAATCTTCTCGCCGTTGTCGGCACCCTGGCCGTGGCAACGCTGACCAGTTGGACCGTGGGATGGTGGCAATGACCACGAAGAACGCTGCTTTTAAATTCAAGGGGGTGCGCTTTTTATCTCTGGTGGCGATCTCTTATGCGTCTCTGGCTCTGACGCACGCCGGGCAAGCCTGGCAATCGTTGCACCGGGCCGGGCAGATTCTCGGACAAATTTTACCGATTATTGCCCTGGTCGTGGTCATCAACGCCTTGATCAACTGGTGGTTGCCGCCCAAAAAGATGGTGCGCCTGTTCAAAAAGCACGGCACACGTCGTGGCTGGGGGATTGCCATGATCGCCGGCATTATGAGCCACGGTCCCATGTATCTATGGTATCCGATGTTGTCTGACCTGCGTCGTGGCGGCGTGCCGGAAGGGATGTTGGTCTCCTATTTTTATGCCCGTGCCGTTAAACTGCCGTTGCTGCCGTTGATGGTCGATTATTTCGGGCTGTTATTCACCATAACCCTTGAGGTCTATATTCTCGTTGCCGCCTGGTTGCAGGGCCTGGTGATGCTGTTGTTGGATCGCCGTTTCCGAATGAGCGAAGACGTGTCCGCGGATAAAAGCAGACCGTCCGATTGATTTTTCCCTTCCTCTTTCCAGTTC
Organism: uncultured Desulfuromonas sp.; assembly: GCF_963676955.1. Taxonomy (NCBI): domain Bacteria; kingdom Pseudomonadati; phylum Thermodesulfobacteriota; class Desulfuromonadia; order Desulfuromonadales; family Desulfuromonadaceae; genus Desulfuromonas; species uncultured Desulfuromonas sp. Next base: position 2,634,836 of record NZ_OY781461.1, read on the forward strand.
GCTGAATCCTTATCTCAACACCACAGCTGCTATCCTGTTGTGCTCCGCAAATGGACACCAATTTTCTTCAAAATCCGTGCAAACCGTCTGTGGCTTGGTGTGGTGTTCTGTAAAACTTATGTAGTGAAATTGTATATTTAGCAAAGGTTGACTTGCTCTGTGCCGACAAGAGGAATAGGCTTTTTTTACAGTACGCAGCACTGAACATTGAATGGCAGGTCAGGGACGAGCCTGAAGAAAGGGAGGGGAGCATGGATGTCTCTAGCGTAACCGCGGCAACGACATTGTCTACGGAACAATCGATCAATAAGGTTGGCACTCAGTCGTCGAGCAGTGAGGATAACGAAACAACTGTGACCGTCATGGCCGGTGGCGATACGGTGGAAATTTCTGAGGAAGGCAAATCGTTATCGGTTCAGGCCTCGGAAGAAGCTGCCACGGCGGAAAACGAGACGGCAGACAGTGAAGAAACGGGGGAACCCTCCGAGACCTCGGAAGCAGAAGGGGGAACATCAACATCGGCAAGCAGTGACAGCACCCAGGATCAGATTGATGAGCTCGAAGAAGAGATTGCCGCATTACAAAAAGAAATTGCGGCACTGGCGGCCAAAGCATCCACTGACGAGTCCGCCAAAGCGGAAATGCAGGCAAAACAGGCGGAACTTTCAGCACTGATGACGGAGTTGTTCGAGTTGCAAAACGCCTGATTATAAAAGGATGTTCTAACGGGATGGGACGTTTTCATTCTTCTGATTAAGAACGCTCCCCTGGTCATTATTTTTTCAGCAGGTCACTGTTTGCACAGTGGCCTGTTTTTTGTGGAGTAATCAACCTGAAAAAAGATTGTTTCCAACCTATTGTCAAACACTTGGAATATGTTGTAACATTATAATATTGAATCGGTGAACTTGAAATTTCGCTAAATTACGCTACTCTTTATTCAAAATGAGCGTTACGCAGTATCAGGTCCGTCAAGACCTGTTCGCGGGAGTCGGTTATGAATGTCTCAGCATTCAGCGGTACCACAAGCAGCGTCGCTCAGGCGTCAGTTAATGTGGTCGATGCTCAGGCGGCTCAACCACGCCAGCCTGAAACCCGTCTGACGGTTCTCCCTTCGGGGGATACGGTACAGATCTCCGCTGAGGCACGCTCGCTGTCTGCTCAGATGCCACCGGTCACTCCAGCGCCGCCAGCTACCGCGCCGCGGCCATCATCCCGATCCAACTCAGCAGATAACCCGACCCAGACCACGACGTCTCCTTTGCGTCTGGTCTCCCGTGACGAAACATCCACTTCTGAAGGGGGAGCGGCTCCATCGCAACAGACCCTTGGCTCAGAAGAGGGCAACCTTACTGCGGAGCAGAATTTTTCAAACCAGACGGTTCAGCAGCAGAAACAAACGGAAGATGAACAGGATTTGTCTCCGTTACAGCAGATGCAACAGCAGGCTGAAGAAGAGCAGCAGACCGTTGAAGAAGAAAACAAAAACGAAACACAGCTTCGAGAGGTGGAGTCGGAGATCGGTGGTGTCCGTCGCGATATTACCTTCCTGGTTGGCCGTGCAGCCATTAACGAAACCATTCGTGAAGAGCTGCATGACAAGAAAACCGAGCTTTCCGAGTTGATGGTCGAGTTGTTTCAACTGGAAAGCGTTTCAGGAAATCCCCTGCGGTGACGACTGGTTCTGCCAGTCATCACTCTTTCGTGGGTCGTCGATCATTCGGCGACCCTTTTTTATGCGTGAAGAGAACCATAAGAATTTTCCTTTACGCATAAAAAAAGCGCTCCTTATGGGGAGCGCCGGACACATTCATCACAGCATGTCAAAAAATCAAATCAAAATAGTTTGGTAGGGTGGGGCAATGTGCTGCAGTTAACCGGCACCACCGAACATCGGCGCCAGTTTTTTCCATAAACTTTTTTCCTGCTTCTCACAGGCTTCGCGTGCGCATTCCAGCGCCAGTTGCAGTTCCTGGCAATCCTCTTCGTCGTGCGGCTCCATGGCGTGATAGAAAATTCCCGCCGCCCGTGCCTGACGTAAGAAGCCGACCGTCGCATCATCGGCCAACAGGATGATTTTCAGATGCTTGTGCAGATAGCGGAAGATCGGAATCACATCCAGCGCACAACTGCCTTCAAAGGTCTTGCCCAGCAGCATGATGGCCGCTTCCTCTTCGCGCAGCACATCAATGGCCTCATTGAGTGTGGCAACCGGTTTGGCAATACACCCGGCCTGTTCAACGCACTTCATCAGTGCATCGGTTTCAGCAGGGGACTGGTAGGCAATAATCACGGGTAACATGGGTCGCTCTCCTGTGTGAGAGGCGATGCCCCGGGTGTGGGAGCCGGGGCATCCAGTACAACGTTAACCTTAAAAGCGAAACTTAGTGTTTTTGCTCGGCGTGCTCTTTGGGGCTGGCAACACCCTTGACGATACCGAACATGACCAGAACGGCCGGTACCAGTTGTGCGACAACGATCAGGGCGCAGAAGCCGAGAAATGCCCAGACCAGGAATCCGCTGTTGTCTTCGCGACCGGCCGTGGTGGCGGCAAACGCAGACGTAGAAGCGATCAGGGTCAACAGAGCGGTCAGAGCGATGTTTTTAAGTGCTTTCATGGTTTTGGTTCCTTTCGTGTTTTGTGCTGTGAATAACAATCGAATGAAATAAAAAGTCTTAAGCGTTGTGCTTATGGCTGTTGTCGTCATGGTGTCCGAGAACGCCCTTGACCATACCGAACCCCATGACCAGGGCCGGGATGAGTTGACCGACCACGATCAGACCGATAAAGCCGAGGAACAACCAGGTCAACAGACCACTGTCGGAAGATTCCTGTCCGGCAAAGGCCGGAACGGCTGCGATGGCGAGAAGAATCAGGCTGGTGGCGATTTTTTTCAGGGCTTTCATGACGTCCTCCTATGGTTAGGCAATCTCTATTGCGTGTACTCGTTCGTGAGTGTTGTGCGTTGTTCTTGTCTTTCTGATATAGCGAGAGACGTGCCAAGAATGGATTTTGGAGGCGTTATGTTTTTAACTTCTCGGAATTAAAGATTTTATTTTCTGAGAGCAGGGATGAAAAATCAGACGAAGGAGCCTGTCAGTGTATAGATAAAATATGCTTTTTTAGAAGGAATTTGTCTGTGACGGTTGTCTATAAAAGGAGCAAGTCAAATGATCTTAGTAGGTTAAGGGAAGTATTACAAATCCATACGCTGTGTGAGCAATCGTATATTTTTTTATGCGGTGCGTTTGGGGAGGAAAGATTTGTTTACCACGGAGATACAGAGGCACGGAGAAAAACAAGAAGATTATGGGTTAAAGCCTTTGTCTGTGTCTTTGTTTCTTTCATAGTAAAAGAAACTTGCACTTAAATTTTTATCATGGACCTTTATGAGAACTGATCGTGAGGTCATCGTGAAGCAAAGGTCTTAAGGTCCTTTCCGTGCCTCCGTGGTGAAATTGATTCAACAAAAAAAGCCCTGCACAATGTGCAGGGCTTTTAAACGATCAAACAGTGTCAAAATGATTTAGATTTTGCACACGTTTGCTGATTGGGGACCTTTTTGACCTTCAGTTACGTCAAAAGAGACGCGGTCGCCTTCAGCCAGGGATTTGAAACCTTCGCTTTGGATCGCAGAGAAATGCACGAATACGTCAGGACCGTTGTCCTGCTCGATGAATCCAAAACCCTTAGTGTCGTTAAACCATTTTACTGTACCTTCTGCCATGTTCTTTTCTCCATTGTGTTCCCGTAGGAACTTGCTTCTGTGTGTCTGCTCTCGACGATAATAAAAAAACACATGCCGAAAGGGCCTGTGTTTTATGATCCAATCTGACACCTTGTCCGATTGGTGAGAGCTGAATTAGCGACACAAACTTACTTAAGATTACGGCACACTAGCATGGGCGTAAAGGCAGTGCAAGCTGTAAGTTGTTTTGAGTGCGTTTTTTTCGCGGGTGGTTGGTTTTTATAAATGGCTATCCGCGACCGATTTTAAGGTCAACAACAATGTCCTAATCCAGCTTGATATCCAGCTTTACTTTACCACCACTGACACTGTCCTGAAGTTTCTCCGCCTTGTCATCCGTCAGTACACCGCCACTGACATTGACCTTTTTATCCGCTTCTGCCGCCTTGGTCTGCTTGGTGGGGGCTTCGTCGTGCAGAGAGGTGTCTTTCGGCTGCGCCAGCGTTTCCAACGTTTGTTCCTGCAGCTCCAGTTTAACCGGAGCCGGTGCAGGCAGCGGAACTTCCTTGGGGACAACCGGAGCAGGGCGCGGTGATTCCTTGGGCGGAGCGGCTGGCTTTTCCGGAATGGGTTTTACTGGTGTCGGTAGATCATCGGTTTGCGAGTTACAGCCAAACATCAGGGTTGTGATAAGCGCAATCCATAGGCCATATTTTTTCATAACGTCCTATTCCTCCGTTTAAATATGATTCGTTGCCGTGTTGCCTCGGTGCCGAGCTGCGCGTTGGGCAATAAACACAACACCAGCGAGCACTATCAACAGCATAGCAAAATACCAGACGAATTGCTCTGAGGTGACCATGAAGGTGTGACGTTCCAGTTGCGCTTCGCTCAATGTGGTTGGCGCTCGTTGCTTGAACCAGGCGTAAGCCCCGGTATAGGCGAGGCTGATTGCGGCATAAGCCAGATTAAAACTCAGGCCGCGAAAACTCAGCACCGTGGCGCGCATGTGCGAGGGCGTCACCTGATTGAGGTAGTGGCTGCCGAAAAACATATTGAACATGAACACCACAAACACCAGGGCCATGGGTATCACACCATACCAAGGGATGAACAGGGCAAAGGTGGCGCAGCCAATGATCATCAGCACACTCATCCAGCTCAGATTCACCACCGGGCGGAAACGGCTTGCCGCGTACATTGCCAGCGGCGGGATAAAATAAGCCATCACCGACATGGATGAGCCAATCACGCCGAACAGCGCCTCGGGGATATCGATCATGCGGTAATACTGGCTGTTAAGAGTCAGCAGCATGCGGATGATGTGATCAAACAGCATGGTAAACAGGATGATGCCAAGGGCAAACGGCGTATGCCAGATCCACTTGGCACTGTCGATGATCAGCCGGGTGGTGGCAAAGGCCGTGGCAAAAAAGCCCTGCTGCTCTGGTTGCCCGGTATTGGGCGGCTCGGTCATCTTTACAGTCAGCACCAGCGTGACCAGGGCGGAGCCAAGCGTGAGCAGTAATGGATAGCGCATGGTGTCGCGCAAGGTCAACTCGCCGTTGATGCCGATCCATCCTGTGATGCGGTTAAGCAACTCCGGGTCGTAGACCAGCGCACCCAGCGTCATGGCGACGATAAAGCCGATCTGTTGCACCTTGAGCTGCACGTCAAGCACCTTGGGCCACAGATCCTTTTGTCCAGCCGCTACCAGCGTGTCGTAAGCCAGGGCTTCATCCGCACCGCTGCCCATGGCTTCCGACGCGCCGCTGAGCAGCCGATTGGCTAGAAACAGGTAAAAAATCCACTCCGGCTGAGTGCTGGGCGCAAAGCTGATCAGCGACAATTCGGCAATCATCAGCAGTGACGTGGCAATCAGCAGACGGCGGCGACCGAACAGGTCGGCCAACGCGCCGGATGGCACTTCGAGCAGCACGATGGTCATGGCCCACACCACGTTGAGCAGGGTAAACTGCTCCAGGGTCAGGCCGAAGTCGAGAAATAGAATCGTGAAAACGGGGTAGTAAAACCGCGCGTTGTAAAACACCCGGAAGGCGATAAACAACCGGATGTTGGCGTGGTTAAACGGCGCGTTTTCAAAACGTTTGATCATAGAGTCGGCAACATCAGGGCCGCGATGGCGGCGGTCATGCTGGTGGCCAGCGTTCCGGCCAGCAGCGATTTCACCCCGAGGCCGACGATCTCATGACGGCGCTCCGGGGCCATGGCACCCATGCCGCCGATCATGATGCCAAGGCTGCCGGGGTTGGCAAAGCCGCACAGGGCATAGGTCATGATGTAGAGGCTGCGCTGGCTCAAGGTGCCCTCCGGCAACTGGGTCATATTCAGATAGGCGACAAACTCGTTGATCACCGTCTTGGTGCCAAACAACGCACCTGCCGCCGGAGCTTCCTGCCACGGCACGCCCAACAGCCAGGCAATCGGAGCCAGTACAGTGCCGAGCAGACTTTGCAAAGTCACGCCCTCAAAGAATACGCCAAGCAAGCTGTTGATCAAGGCAATCAACGCCACCATGACAATAATCATCGCCACGATGTTGATCAGCAGTTGCACACCCTGCACCGTGCCCTGGGTGATGGCATCCATGCTGCTGCGCACGTTGGTGTCCGGTGCAAGAGTCGCATGGGTGGTGTCGTCCTTTTCCGGCACCATGATCTTGGCAATCACCACCGACGCCGGGGCACTGATCAGCGACGCGGTGAGGATGTGACCCATGATGTCCGGTAACACCGAACTGAGAATACTGGCATAGAGCACCATCACCGTCCCGGCAATGGTCGCCATGCCGCAGCTCATCAAGGTGAACAGCTCGCTGCGTGTCATCTGCTGAATATACGGGCGGATGATCAACGGCGATTCCACCATGCCGACAAAGATATTCGCCGCTACGCCCAGACCTTCAGCCCCGCTAATCCCTAGGCTTTTCTGCAACAGCCATGAACAGCCTTGAACGATGCGCGGTAATACTCGCCAGTAAAACAGTAATGAGGATAACGCACTGATCAGCAGCACCAGCGGTAGACCGCGAAAGGCGAGGATATACGCACTACCGGGAAAAGGCTCCTGAAACGGCAACGCACCGCCGCCCAGATAGCCGAACACCATGCTGGTTCCGGCCGCCGTGGCGTTTTCCAATGCCAGCACTACTTTGTTCAGTACCAGAAACAGGCTTTGAAACCAGGGTATATGAAAGAGCAGGGCAGCGAGGATGAGTTGCAGCACCAGGCCGATGATGACTAATCGCACTGGAAAACGGCGGCGCTGTTCGCTGATAAGCCAGGCAATGAGGATGAATACGCCGAGGCCGAGAAGGGGTTGGAGGGGCATGTATGGGACTCCGCAAAATTTAAATTAGGTCAATGTGTGACTTTATCATTAGAAGGTGTGGTGGTAATGTGGCTGCTATTGTTTGCTAAGAATCAAAAGTTCCCGATTCCATAACATGTTTGAAGGGTTTGGAAAAAGGGAAAAGTGAATCGCCACTAGTATACAGGACACTCCTGAGTTATAAAAAGATGACTTCAGGAGGAATCATGAGCAGCAAACGTTACACCGAAGAATTCAAGATTGAAGCCGTCAGGCAAGTCACCGAACGAGGTTATTCTGTTCAAGAAGTTGCCAACCGCCTTGGGACAACAACTCACAGTCTTTATGCTTGGCGTAAGAAATATGGCAACGGCACTCACAACGCCGCAGAACTTGACGCTCACCAAGCCGAGATCAGGCGTCTGCGCCATGAGCTGCAACGTGTCACCGAAGAACGAGATATCCTAAAAAAGGCCACCGCATACTTCGCCAAAGAGTCCCTGTGAGGTATGCCTTTATCCGGGCGCATCAGGGGCAATTTGCCACCCGTAACATGTGCCGCATGATGCGGGTGCATCGTAGCGGTTACTACGCTTGGGTTAAACAGCCGAAATCTGCTCGTCAGCTTGAAGATGAGCGGCTCTTGGGGCTCATCAAGCAGTTCTGGTTAGAGAGTGGCGGCGTCTATGGATATCGAAAAATCCACCTGGATCTGCGAGCAACCGGTGAGAGCTGTGGAGTAAATAGAGTTGCTCGTCTGATGAAGCAGGCAGGACTGCGGGCTCAAGTTGGCTACAAGCGGCCTCGCTACAAAAGCGGTCATCCGGCAGTCTTGGCCGAAAATCATCTGAATCAAGAATTTAATGTCGACACACCCAATCAAGCGTGGGTAACAGATATTACCTATATCCGCACGTACGAAGGCTGGTTGTATCTCGCTGTCGTCATTGATTTGTTTTCAAGGCAAGTTATCGGTTGGTCAATGCAGTCGAGAATTCATGCAGAACTCGTACTTGATGCTTTACTGATGGCAGTTTGGCGTCGAAAACCTAAAGGGAAAGTGCTGATTCATTCCGATCAGGGCAGTCAATATACCAGCACAGTCTGGCAGAGTTTCCTGAAAGCACACAATCTGGAATGTAGTATGAGTAGGCGCGGTAACTGCTACGACAATGCCGTTGCGGAAAGTTTCTTTCAGTTGTTAAAACGAGAGCGGGTCAAGAAAAAGACATATAAGAACCGAGAGGCTGCACGGCAGGACATCTTCAATTACATCGAAATGTTCTACAATCCGGTACGTCGCCACAGCAGCAACGATGGTTTGTCACCTGCGGAGTTCGACAGGCAATATTTTGCGAATGTCAGGGGTGTCTAGAAAACTAGTGGCGATTCAACCGGAGGAAAGTGCTTTATTGATGAGATTGAGCAAAAGCTCAACCGACGTATTGAATTGCGCGGTCAGGGAAGACCTCGGAAGGTCGATAAATAAATCTGTCCCCTTTTGCTTTTCCGAAGGTCGATAAATAAATCTGTCCCCTTTTGCTTTTCCCCTTTTGCTTTCCTTTTGCTTTCCTTTTGCTTTCCTTTTGCTTTCCTTTTGCTTTCCTTTTGCTTTCCTTTTGCTTTCCTTTTGCTTTCCTTTTGCTTTCCAATATGCCGAGGCCAAGAAGAGGTTGGAAGGGCATTTATGTGGCTCCTAGTCTTTTAGGCTGAATTAATATAGTGCTTTATCATTAGGAAACGTGGTGGTAATGTTGCTGTTGTTTATCAAGAATCAATATTTCTCGATTCCATAACATGTTTGAAGGGAGTGGAAAAAGGGAAAAGAAAATAATGTGCTGTTTTGACTGCAAATGATGTGATGGTCCTGAAATATGAGTATTTTGGCGTTTGTATTAAAAAATCAACAACGTTCTCTTCTGTCCTCATGTCTGAAGTATGGACTTTTAAAGTATTGACTAAATAAACTGTAAAAATACTCTTAAATGCTGGTTCATATAAAATAAGAATATATTTTATATGGAGTAATAAGAAATATTTGTATTTAATATGTATTATAATTTTTTTCAATCATTAAAATGTGAGATGTAAAAAGGTATGAAAAATAAATACGAAAAGATTCATATTTTTATAACATTGTCACTATTTTCAATGTCTTTGTTTTATCCTGCATACTATATTAATGAAACACATGAGCCTCAGATGGGGTATGGTTTGTTATTGATAGGATGGCTTGGGCCGTTTGATAATCATTTTTCATGGTTCGCTAATCCATTATTGCTTATCGCTTTATTTGGATTTAGACACCCTAAAGTATCATGGTTTTATAGTCTTCTTGCAGTTGTTCTTGCATTATCATTTCTTGTGCACGATGAGATTATCATTAGCGAGGCTCCAACATATGCACCCATAACAGCTTATGGTTGGGGATATTTACTGTGGATTTCTTCAATGAATTTCTTTTCTGTCGGCCAATTAATCAATGCCGTGTTTTCTGAGGAAAAAAAGTATAAAGTTGCAATTGCCGCACATTTTTTCTGGCTAGTTATTGCCATCATTGTTTTTTCGAAACATTATTACATCGGGGCAAACTCTCATTATTCAATAGAAGTTGAAAGAAGTATAGTCTTCAATAAAGAATGCAGAGAATCAGTAGAAATTAAATATAAAAGTCCTGAGCATGTAAGCGGAATATTTTATGATACTAATAGTGGATCTAGGTTTAGAAAACTAATCACAGGGGATTGGCATAAAGACGGTGGTGGAGTACTTGGTCTCGGTATGTTAAACAGTGGGTTGATCAAATTTTACGAAATAAGAAATTACAATTTAGAAGACAAAAAAAAGAGCAGCTTGTATAAATATAAAAGATTTTTTCTTGGTGACTACAATGGTCGTGAAGTGAAAAAATTGTCAAGTGAATATGCTGTAATAACAAAGTTTCTCAACTTTCCAAAAAAGCTAAATTTAGAAGGTGCTGAAATTACAATTAAAGATTTAAAAGACAATACTGTCGTCGCGAAATCAAAATACGTTTACGATCCAATCAATAGAAATTTTTGTGGTCATGATTATAATGGTTATTTCTCTGCATCTATGTTTGTCATTGAGACGCTTGAGTTATCAAAATCTTTTCCCTCTATCAGAGATAGCAATGAAGAAAACTCAAAGAGTTCAGTACTTCGAACAAAACAAAAATAGGGGGTAAATTGAATCTACCCCCTTTTTGCTCTGATAAATAAACCTGTCCCCTTTTTGCTGCTTCTCGCCGAAAAATTGTGAACGTTCTTTAAGTCTCCTACCTGTATTATCCCAACCAATCTTACAAAAAGCATCAAGATCATAAAAACCTAACCATGGAGTGCTTTATGGTCAGGTTCTTGAATTATAAATTCATCCCCGATTTGGGTTTAATGCCTCGCTGTTCACGGCGTGATTTCGTAAAGGTTGCAGGCTGTTGATCTTCTGTGGCTTGCTGCGTGGTGGTTCATTGAGAGGGATGTTGTAACGTATTAAGCCCGGCCCTTACCGCACTACCTGCCGAGTATGGCGGGATAGCACCTGTAGAGAGAGTTTAAAAATGACGATGGATAGTCCGGTTGGAAAAACGGCTGAAACAGAGAACGAAGGCCATGACGTTGTTTCCAGCAATACGCTGGCTCATGTTGTTTCGCAGAATGTCCTGGTGACTTCAGACCAATTGGTGAATAAGGTTGAAGACATCTTTAACCATGAGCCAAATCTGGTCGGCATCATCGTTGTCAGCGCCGATGAAGAACAGCTGGTGGGTATGATCTCCAGAAAATATTTTATGGAGCTGTACAGCAAACCCTTTCGCAAGGAACTCTATCTGAATAAGTCGCTTGATACGCTTCTTGCGACAGATTTTGAAGCCCCACTGTGTCTGGATGAAACTAACTACATTGACTATGCCGTTCGGACAGCATTGTCTCGGTCGACCGAACAAATGTATGAGCCGATTGTTGTTCGTACGACACAAGGCGATTTGAAGCTCATTGATACCTATGTGCTGCTGTTGGAACTCGCCAGGCTGCATGAGCGTCAGTCCATGGAATTGCACGAGAGCCTGTCACAGGTAAAGCTGCTCAATGCTCAGCTGGAGGACTCTCAGGAGCGTATTTTAGAAAGCCTGCATTATGCCAGTGTGATTCAGGAGTCCATTCTTCCGCGAACTGAGTTGTTTGACCAACTTTTCAGCGAGTGGTTTACCTTGTATCGCCCACGAGACATCGTTGGTGGTGATTTGTACTGGCTGCGCAAAATTAATGACCTTACGCTTATTGCTGTTATTGATTGCACTGGCCATGGCGTTCCGGGTGCCTTTATGACAATGACCGTCAACTCTGTATTAAATCACATTGTCGACACCATCTGTTCTGATGATCCTGCACGTATTCTGTCGGAAATGAATCTGGTGCTTAAAAATACACTCCATTTGCGTCAAGACAGTAAAAGCATGGTGGACGCCGGGCTGGATATTATCCTTTGTTGCATTGATCCAGCGCAGAAAAAATTGACCTTTGCCGGTGCCGGGCTTTCCCTCTACATGTATGCGAATGGTGATGTTAATGAGATAAAAGGTGGGCGTGCAGGAATTGGCTATAGTAAAAGCGACCCTGACTACCGATATTCGAATGTTGTGAAGGATATTGATGAAGGCACCATCCTGTATGCGACTACGGACGGTTTTTTGGATGAAAGCGGAGGGGCGAAAGGCTTTGGATTCGGCCGCGAGCGCTTTAAAAATACGATTAAACAGTGTGCAAAGCATTCACTTAAGCATCAACATGACTATTTTTGCCAAACGCTGACAGAGTGGCGTGGTTCGAGAGAGCAGAGGGATGATATCGCTCTGGTCGTTTTCAAGCCATGTAACAACATGTAAAGGGGAGATTATGGATTTGTATGAGCTCAGGGATGAATTTGACAAATCTGGCATATTGATTTGTTTTAATGGGCCGTTTCATCACAGCATTATGCAGGAAATCGGTACCGCGATGCGCAATCATCTTGCTGAGGAGAATATTGCCCAGGAAGCGCTCATGGACGTCTTTGCTGTCTATATCGAGATGGCCCAGAATGTGAGTAATTACATTACCTTTCGACAGATTGCACGACCGGAAGCAGCGTCTTCGATTATCACGATTAGCCGAAGTGGCGAGGGGTATCAGGTCTCTTCAGGCAACATCGTGTTAAATGAAGATGTTGAAACTCTTTGCAGGCGTGTTGACGAGGTGAACGCAATGACTCGAAGTGAGATCAGAAGCGCATATAAAAAACAGATGCGGCGTGATGTTCCGCCTGACGCACTGGGTGCGGGACTCGGTTTGCTCGAAATTGCCAAACGTTCGTCTGAAAAGATGACTTACGCTGTAAAGATTTTAGATGCCGGCAGCACGTTTTTTTCACTGACGGCAAACATTTAAACCTGGAGGACCCATGGAGCCACTTGACATAAAATCAACCACGTCATCACCGGCAATCAGTTTCGACCCGGCCCGCGGTATTCTCCATATGGTTGGAGAATCATATCCGGAAAATTCATTTGATTTCTATGCTCCGGTAATCTCATGGTTGATGGCTTACCTGCAAGAGAACCCGCAACTTGTTCTTGATATCGCCATAACCTACATGAACAGCAGCAGCACCAAATGCATTCTTGATATTATGGATGTGATGGAGGATGCCTACGGGCGTGGTGCCGTGACCAGCATCATCTGGCGTTACGATCGTGAAAATTCACGTTCCTATGAGCTGGCTGAGGATTTCCGTGAAGAAGTTACCTTTCCATTTGCAATTGAGGCAATCGAGGCATAGGGATGGTCCGCAAATCAAAAAATAAATATCCTCCTAAGGATGTTGTCATGGCCAGAGCGGAAGACGTTCTGGCTGAACCGCCTGCCGCCGCGAGCGACCTTTTAGACGAATTTAAAATTTTGGCGGGGAGTTATGGCAAGCTTTATCGTAAATTTTGCAAAACACTGGTGATCAGCGACTCTTATGAACATCAGACAAAGGATTTGACGGTAGAGCTTGAAAATACCCTGCGTGACCTGCAAAGCCTTAAAGAAAGTGTGGTCCCGATATGCATGTCCTGCCATAAAATAAACACTGTTGATGATTCCTGGATGAAACTGGAGGAATTTTTTGCCGAGCGCACCGACATCATGTTCAGTCATGGTGTCTGCCCGGATTGTGTTAAACAGACCTACGGCAAGCTTGGAGAGAAAATACTGGAAAACCAGAAGGGAAACGAGAAAAGAACACGTCCAACAAAATCGAGAGATCCTAGAGTACAGGATGCATTACAAAATATGTTTTCGGTCGTTGAACAGGCAACCAATGAAAATTATCCTTTGGCTCCAGATATTGAAAATATCGTCAATCAGCACGAAAAGCTTCTCAGGCGTTTTTACAAAATTGTTTCACTCAGCGACTCGTATCAGTCGCAGTTGCGTGACTTTAACAGGCAGCTTGAGTTGATCGCGCATACTGATTCGCTGACAGGTGCTTACAATCGGGGTTTTTTTATCGATTTGTTGAATGCCGAAATCACGCGTGCCTGTCGACACGATAGTGGTTTCAGTGTGTTGATGATGGATATGGATAAATTTAAGGAGATCAATGATACCTACGGGCATGCTGCCGGTGATGAAGTGTTACGCTCTTTGTCTTCTATTGTCCAAAAAGTGAAATTAAGAAAAAGTGATTTTTGGGGGAGGCTTGGTGGTGAGGAATTTGCCATTGTTTTGCCTGGAACCAATATGCATGGCGCTGTAGACGTGGCTGAAAAGATACGTGCCAGCCTGGAAAAAAAGGCGGTGAAGTTTAAAGGTGAAAAGCTGTTTGTCACCGCCAGCATCGGCATTAGCGAGTATAAAACCGGTGATACCGATGACAGCCTCCTTCAGCGCGCAGACCAGGCCATGTATCGGGCAAAAGAAGACGGAAGAAACAAGGTTGTTTTCTAGCGGAGACCTTGTCATGCTGTTGTGAGTTCCAGACTCCCCTTTTATCACATCACCCAACGTGGGAATCGTCGGCAGAATACGTTTTTCCGTGATAATGACGATCATGCTTATCTCTCACGGATGCCTCAATGGCTTGCCACCTATCAGGTTGAGTCTGGGCGTGGTGTCTGATTCCCACGTCTATCTGATTGCTGTGCCTTAATCCGAAGCAGGATTACAAGGATGATACATGATGTGTTGCCTTATAACACTGCCGATGCGCCTGCTGCTGTTGTTGATGGCAGCGCAGCATCGAGGAGTGGCGATCTCAAAGATGCTTGTTGTGAGCTTTTTACTGGTTCACAGTGGGGCAGCGCTGGGGATGCCTGCTCTGGCTGCGGCATACCAGCGCGGAGAAGTGCTGCACTACGTCCTCAAATGGGGCGCGATTCCGGCCGGAAAAGCGACTCTGTCCGTGGAACCGTTAGAGTCGGTGGACGGAACGCTCTGCCATCATTTTGTCTTGCAGGCTCGCAGCAATAAAGCTCTCGATCTGATTTTTAAAGTTCGTGACCGGATCGATGCGTTTGCGGAATATGGTTTGCCTCGAAGTCGATTGTATTTCAAGAAGCAGCAGGAGGGACGGCATAAAAGGGATGTTGTGGTTCGCTTTGACTGGCAGCAGGGAACGGCGACGTACCGCAACAGGGACAAAGTGAAAAAGCCGATTGAGTTGTTACCCGGCAGCCTTGATCCGTTATCGGCTTTTTATGCCTTGCGTAGCGAACGACTGGTCGTCGGTGAAGCCTTGCTGCTCGCGGTGACGGACGGCAAGAAAAACGTCCTCGGCGAAGCCCGGGTGATCCGAAAGGAACCGATTACCGTGGCAGGTCGCACTTATCCGACCATCCTGATTGAACCCGACCTGAAACAGGTTGGTGGTGTGTTCAAAAAGAGCAAAAATGCCGCAATACAGGTCTGGCTGACGGATGATGACCGGCGTCTTCCGGTACGGTTAAAGAGTAAAGTTTATATCGGCAGTTTTGTCGCTGAGTTGATCGAAAAAGACCTGCCCCCAGCGATGACAAAGCCCTTAGACTAATCTGACGTTAAGTGACGGGGAAAAAGGGAATAGCCCAAACGGGCTATAACCCGACGGGCAAAAAAACAGTTGAGGCCGCGGTGCGCACTATAAAGTTGATCGACCGATTCCACTTCTCGCCGGCGATCAAAGCCATGGTGTCCTGCAGAGAAATCAGTTGGCCAAAGAGTCGTTCATAACTCAGATTCTGCTCCTCGCCGGGTTGATTATTAGTCCAGATAATCGGCCTGCCTTGGTCATCGACCCGTGCTTTTAACCGCCACACCAAAATTTCAATATTGCGAGCCGAGTTATAGAGTGCTTGCGGCTCCAGCTCGTCGAGCATGTAAAATTCAGCTTTGTTTCCGTAGGACATTCTGATCATCGAAAGAAGCCCCGTCATCAAAGCAAAGACGCGATCGCCGGTATAATTTTCATCCAGCGCTAATAACATAGCCTCCGTCCCCAATTTGTCATCAAGCTGTGGGAACGATAAATTACGCTGCTCGTTGAACAGGATATCCATGGCCTGTCCGAGAGATTTCTTTCCCCCTCGCGTTAATTGAACCGGATTTCTGCGATAAAGCTTTTCCGTCAGCTCACGCATCAGTGCTTCCGATCGCTGAATATGTAAATCAACCACCATGTCGATATCTGACTTTGCAAGATCAGACAGATGGACGGGTCTGGCTGTGCAAGAGCACACATAAAATGAAACGAGAAGGACGAAAAGCAGTGAGATGGAAGGTCTTAACACGCGAGGCATCCCAAAAATAAAGGTTATGAGATTTTAAATTCTGTCAAATTCAATGCACTGAGTCCAGACAACATTGACCCTGAAGGCGACTCTAAGTAATTTAAATTAGGTCAATGTGTGTCTATATTATTAGAACTTATTCTGATACTGTTGCTTCAGTAGCTGGATCGATCAGGAAAAAGAGAAAAGAAACCCATGGCGAATTTTGTTTGCTCAGATGAAATGTTTTCCTTGTGTTGTGACATTTCAGCCATTTAACTTTCTCAGTTTGATACGTTTTGCCATGCCAGGAGGAAAAATGAGCCGTTGCACCATTACTTGCCCGCACTGTGGTTTCAGTAAAGACGTTGACCGTGATCCTGCTTTATTGCATGGCAAGACTGTGACGTGTCCGAAGTGTAAGAAAGCATTTCCATTTGTCTCCTCGGAGCCTCTTCATCCCGCACCCCCATCTCAACCTGAGCAGACAGCTTCTGCTCCTGAAGGTCGCCCGACGACAGCCACAGGAACAGAAAACACGCCTCAGCACAAGTTGTGCCCGACCTGCGGCAGCCCAATTCACATCAAAGCGGAAATCTGCCCGAAATGCGGGGTGCGTGTGGCTCCACCACGCCATTTGGTCAACAAGGTCGCTTTGTTGGTGATCACGTTTTTCCTCGGAGGTCTGGGTGGGCATAAATTTTACCTGAAGAAAAATCTGCAAGGGGTGTTGTACCTCTTATTTTTCTGGACGTATATTCCGACACTGGTGGCGTTTATTGAGTTCATCATTTACGCTTGCAAGAGTGAACCTGAGTTGCAGGAGAAATATCCTGAGACCAGTACCGGCGGCGTTTTCATTGTTCTTCTCGTACCGATATTACTCGCTATCGTCGGCATTCTGGCCGCTATCGCCATTCCGCAGTTTGTTGCCTATCGGCAGAAAGCCGGCAATGTCGCGGCAAATACGGCCTTGACGACCTGTCAACAACAAGTAAGTGACTATTATTTAAATAACGGCACATTGCCCTTGGATGCAAGTCAGCTTCACTGCCAGGCGACCAACGGTGTTTCTCTCTATTATCTGCCCATCGGAACTGAGGATTATCAGTTGATCAGCTATTCAGAGCATGGCAACAAGGCGTTTTTGATAAGTGACAATGATGTTGAGGTTGTTGAGGTGGACAAAGCGCAGATAAAAGAAGAGCTAGCCAATGAGTCAGGTGCTGAACCACTATCGCCAGGATTCCATTTTGTGAAGTAGGGGAGTGATTGGGCGAATTGTTTGGCCGCCGTGCGCAAGAATATCTTATGTGACAGGATAAACCTCTGATAGAAACAAGCGTTTGAACTTGGCATGTTTCATCAGATTTTTATCCTGTTCATCCTGTCTATCCCAATTTATTCTTCTGTCCATGTAACCAGCGATCGAATAAACGCCGACACCACTACAAACCGAGTCCAACCAGGTAGCGATCAGCGGCTAAAGCCGCCTTGGCTCCGGCTCCAGTGGCAATGACAATCTGTTTGTCAACCTCATCGGTCACGTCGCCGGCAGCGTACAGGCCGGGAATCGTCGTGGCTTGCTGCCGGTCCACCGGCACTTCACCTTGCTCATTGAGGGCGACTAAGTCGGCGAGTAACTGGCTGTTGGGTTCGAGGCCGATCTCCAAAAACACGCCGGACACGGCCAGATCGTATAATGCCTGGCCATTCTGATCGGATAATCTTAAGCCTTCAAGCCGGCTTTCACCGAGGTAGGCGCGCACCTCGCTGTTGAGATGGATCTGCACTTTGCCGGCTTCTTGCGCCTGTTTGATCTCTTTGATCAGCACGTCATCGGCCTGAAATTCGTCGAGCATGTGGATCAGGTGGATTTTGTCCGCGTAGCGCAACAGGTCACGCACTGCGGTAAAGGCAGAATTGCCACCACCGATGACCGCCACTTGTTTCCGGCTGAACAGAGGGGCATCACAGGTCGCACACCAGGCAATGCCGTGACCGATGAAACGCTCTTCGCCCGCAACATTAAGACGCCGATAGCGCTTGCCGGTGCAGAAAATCAGACTATGACCGCGATAGACCTGATCGGCTTCGGTGGTTACGTGCAGCAAAGCGCCGTCGCGCTTGATGCTGCGGACCTGGGTGTGGCAGCGTTCGGCTACGGGATAGGCTTCGACATGTTGACGCATGGCCTGGGCAAGGTCCTGGCCGCCGACCTGCATAAACCCTGGATAGTTTTCAATGGTCGTGGTGTCATTGAGCTGGCCACCTGCTTTTTTACCGATCAGGGCGGTTTTGCGTCCTTTGCGCTGGGCGTAGAGGGCGGCACTCACCCCGGCCGGACCGGCACCGATTACCAGAACGTCATAGATCTCTTCCGGACGGGCTTCGTGACTGTGGCGCAGCCCTTGAGCTGTGCGCATCTGCTGTTCAATCTGTTCATAGGTTTCGGGGTCAGTGACCCGCAGAATCTGCATCACTGCTTGATCTGCTGCCAGAGCGCCTTCGAAACCTCGCTGGCCATTGACCACCGTGAGGGGCACGCCCTGAACGCCATAGCGATTGACCAGTTGCGGATATTCACCGGCATCCACCATGTCGGCACGGATCTTTTCATTGGCAAACGCCAGCTGGTGGGCCAAACGGACCATTTTGGGACAATAGGGACAGGACAGCGTGATCATGACCTGGAGATGGACCGGTTGCTGAATGAGCTGAGCCAGCTGAACGATGGCCGGTTCCAGCGCTTCGGCACCGAGAGAAACCAGCTCAATCGCTTCAAGCAGTGACGCGAATTCATAGCCGCTGGTCAAGCCGAAGAAACGGATGCCGACATCGTGGCTGCTTTGTACGACCGTGGCGGGAACTTTGTTGATGTGATAGTCGGCGGCCTGGCGTGATTCAATAGGGTGGACCTCCAGCGTCACCCGCTCGCCCAGGTCGGTCAGTTCTTCCAATAAGGACTGTTGGTCGGCACAGGTGTCGCAGTGATTTGCTTGTACAAACAGCACCAGTTTCACCGGATCGCGTAGTTGGCTGAAAAATTGTCGAACCTTTTCGATCACATCCGCGGTCAAAATCTGGTTCATGGTTCCCTCCTAAAGGCTGTTTTCAATCAGCTTTCATCGCACTATTCTGGCCAGGCATCCCCTAGCATAAAGAAGGGGTAGAAAAGATTGAGAAAGTTTAACAGCTGTTGGTCTGCAGACAATTTTGCCGATAAAAAAATGATTGTCATGGATGTGAATCACACGTTAACAAGGTGCTGTGCGGCAAGAACGGCTGATCCGAATCATTGCTGGCAGAGGCAAAAGGGGGATGCGAGGTTTTGATATTAATTCCAGAGCGGAGAGGACTGGTTTTTCATATCGTGTTGCTGTTGCCTCCTTGTCATCAGAGAAAAAATGTGTTGAATGATCTGTTTGTAAATCTTTACAAACAAGAGATTGCGTCATGTTGAACTATGGATTATTTTTGCTGAAAATTTGATTTTAATGTTAAGGGAGTACCGGATATTATCTTATGCGCAATGAGAGGACATTGTTATGAACAAAAAAGCTGTTGTTTTAATGGCTCTGCTTTTAGGTATGGGGAGCAACTGTTTGGCGAGCAATACTACGACCACGGCGCAAAGTCTGGTGGACAGCTCGACACGCGTGACCGATTCGGCAACCTCCATTGCTGATCGTGCGACGACATCCAGCTCATCCATGGTGGATAGACTTGTAGACGCTACAACGCAAAAAGCTTCGGACACGTCTGATTCCACCATAGACAGTGCCAATAGCAAAGCCAAATCGGTTTTGGGGCGTTATACCGGCGCTGAGAATGCTGCGACAGAAGCGGAATCGACAACGACTTCAATCGTCAATGGTTATGTGGATAGTGCGACTGAAGTGGCTTCTGAGACCTCGGATTTCACCATTGACAGCGCCAACGAGAAAACAAAATCTGTTTTGGGTGGTTTCATGGGCAAGTAGTTCACCCACATCCATAATTAGCATTAACAACAAAAGACCGGACTCTTATTTTGAGAGTCCGGTCTTTTGTTTGAGGCAGAGAACATTTCATGCCTGATCGATAATCATCCTGCCTCTTATTATTGGGGTGCCATTACCGGGCAACAGATTTTTAAAGCCGGATTTTAAGCGAGTGCGATTCTAATTTTTTTATTGTCCATAACAAGATGTAAGTTTTTGTTTTTATGATAGCTTTATAGGCATACAGCGCTTCTGATTATGTTGTTGTTGCCATGATTAAGTCCTTGCTAATGAGCATCTATGCCAAGGGCCGAGTTTTTATGAAAACTGCGGGAAACACCATGATTAAGAAATATCTGCTTTTTTCTTTTTCAAATTATCTGTTTTGGGCCTTTTTGATACTGCCTGTTCAGGCGGAGGAGCCTGTTAAAATTGGCGTTTTAGCCAAGCGTGGTGCGCAGGTAGCCATGGACAAATGGGCTGATACGGCAGCCTACCTGAGCAAGGAGATCGCCGGATATACGTTTGAAATTGTGCCGCTTGGCTTCAAGGAGCTCTCCATTGCCGTGCGAGACGGTCGTGTCGACTTTGTTCTTACCAACACCGCCTATTATGTTGAACTTCAATATCTCTATGGCCTGAGCCGTATTGCCACACTTAAAAACCTTGGCAGTCAGGGCGAAGTGCTTACCCGCTTTGGTGGCGTGATCTTTACGCGTAGCGACAGTTCTTTGTACGCGCTCAATGATTTGAAAAATAAGCGGTTCGGTGCGGTCGACAGTAACTCCTTCGGGGGCTGGATCATGGCCCGGAAGGAGTTGTTGAACCATGGCGTCACACGGGACGATTTTTCCAAATTTATATTTCTCGGCAGTCATGACAAGGTTGTTAAGGCGGTTGAATCGGGCAGGATCAATGCCGGTACCGTTCGTAGCGACACCCTTGAGCGGATGGCCGGCGAGAATCTGATCCGGTTAAGCGATTTCAAGGTCCTTGCTAAGAAAAGGTATCCGGATTTTCCCTATATGGTCAGTACTGAACTTTATCCCGAATGGCCTTTTGCCAAACTATCCGCTACTTCGGACGCCTTGACGGGGCTGGTGGTCGTAGCCTTACTGAAGATGCCTCAGGACAGCCCGGCGGCTCAAAGTGCCAAAATCGCAGGCTGGACGACGGCGTTGGACTATTCCAAAGTCCACCATTTGCTGCAGGAATTGCATCTTGGTCCTTTTGCCCAGCAGACCAAGAAACTTGTCATTACAACGGAAGAGGTCTCTATTGTTGATCTGTTCAGCCCCGAAGAGCTCATGTTTTTCTCTGCAATTTTTCTGGTTATCGTCTACCTGGTTTTCAAACGTTTCAAATACGGTGTTCTGCTTAATATTAAGATGTCGCATTTCAATATTCTGCTGGTGTTGTTCGAGCTGGGGATGATCTTCTTCTTGATTTATGAAGTGATTGTTCTCGAACGGCTGGAACATCAGCTGGGGGAAGAATATGAAAATCAACATGCGATGGTCAACGTGGCCGATCAGTTGCGTCAAAGTTCGGATGATCTGACCCATTTTGCCCGAACCTATGTGGTGACTGGTAAAGATGAGTTTAAACGGCGATATTATCGAACGTTGGATATCCGCAGTGGCAATGCACCACGACCGAAAAACTATGATCGGATTTACTGGGATCTGAATAACACCTCACGCAACCTCCGTCATCCGGCGGGAAAAAAGCTGGCTTTGAAAAAGCTTTTTCAATCTCTGCCGTTCACGGACGAAGAACTTGATCTGCTCAGGCGCTCCGAATCCAATTTAAACGATCTTGTCAGCCTTGAAGTCGAAGCGTTCGAAGCGATGGTTGACGACGATCAACAGCGTGCCATTGCGTTGCTGCATTCTCCGGCCTATTACGATGCAAAACATAAAATCATGTTGCCCATCGATATCATGATGACCAGGCTGACGGATCGTATTAATGCCGAAAATAAGATGCTGCATCGCAAAGTCGATAATCAGATCAATCTGCTGTTGCTGGTCGGGTTTTTCTTTGTTGGAGGTAATCTGATTATCTACATTCTGATGCGCAAAAAAGTGAATAAACCTGTCGCGTATCTCACCAATGTGATCAAAAAGTTTGAAACGGGTGATACTAAAGTCCGCCAACGGCATTTCTATAACGATGAAATCGGCTACATGATCACGCAGTTTTTCAGCATGCATGCGACAATTGAGCATGAGAAACAAAGGGTTGAAGAACTCCTGCAGCGCATTGAAGAATCCATTGATTATGCCGCTTTTATTCAACGGGCATTGGTTCCCCGCCCTGATGTGCTTGATAGAGCTTTTGATGACTCGTTTACAATCTGGGAACCGCGAGACGTTGTCGGTGGCGATATCTTTCTTCTGGAAAGTCTTCACCGTGGAAACGAAACATTATTGATGGTCATAGACTGTACCGGGCACGGAGTCCCCGGCGCTCTGGTCACTGTGCTGGCGAAGGCCGTTGAACGGCAGATGGTTGCAACGATTGAACGCACAGGGGAAAAAGTGAGTCCGGCGAAACTGTTGGCTATTTTCAACCGCTCAATCAAGCATCTTCTGCAGCAGGATCATTCCGATACGATTGCCAATGTCGGTTTTGATGGAACAATTGTCTACTATAACCGGCAGAAAAATCTGATACGCTTTGCCGGAGCCAATACGTCGTTATTCTCTTGGAACGGTAATGATGTGACGGTGATTAAAGGGGACCGGCAGTCCATTGGTTACAAGAGTTCTAATTCTGATTATTGTTTTACAGACCACGAGATCGTGGTTGATGTGCCACTGTCCATTTATCTGCCTACCGATGGTTACCTGGACCAGAATGGTGGTGAAAAAAGCCTGCCCTTTGGCAGAAACCGTTTCATCAAACTGATTGAACAGTGCGGTGTAAAGCCGATGGACGATCAGCGGTCCATGTTTCACAACGCATTGGATGCATATCAAAAGGGGGAGCCGCGCAATGACGACCTGACCCTGGTCGCATTTAAGGTGATTCCTGTGAACGAAGAGACTGAACATTCGAGTTATGATATGTGATGAACGTCGGTTGTCACTGAAAGGAGCGTGTTCATGCAGTTCGAAAAACTTGAAAACATCTTGGACGATGAGGGGATTGTCTTTCTCTCCTATGGCGGAGCGATGACTCAGCCGCTGATCTCGGGAATGACGGATGCTCTTGAGAAAGAGGTGGAGAGTAATGATGTCAGCATGAAGATTTCGAACAACATTTTCACCATTTTTATTGAACTTTCCCAAAACATGATGAACTACGCCAAGGCGCATCCCGATATCAGTGACGTGGGCCTGATTATTGTCGGCATGACACCGGATAAAAGTAGTTACTACATTATCAGCCGCAACAAAGTTGGTGAAGCGGCCAAGAAAATTATCGAAGAGCATCTGGCCGCGGTGAAGGGGCTCGACAAAGATGAACTGCGGATGCTTTATCGTGAAAGGCGTAAATCAAAGAAAAGGGATGACACACAAGGGGCGAGCATTGGTTTTATTGAAATTGCCCGGCGCTGTGACAAGATTGAGCACAATTACCAACCACAAAAAAATGATACGTACTATTTTACGGTGAAAGCAATTATTCATAAATAAATTTTGAATCAGTGAAGTCCGTGGTGCCCGCTTAAGAACGTAGATGCTCTTATCCATCATGAATGACTGATTCCGGTACATAAAGAAAGAAGGGACAATGGAAAAACTATCATTGACCGCAACGCAATATACGCCTGAAATCATCATGGATCCGGACGGGATAATCTCCATGATGGGAAAATCATATCCGGAAAATACCTTTGAGTTTTATCGGCCGGTCATGGAGTGGGTTGAAAGTTATTTCGACGGTTCTCCGGCAGAAAAAACCATCATCAATATGGAAATCATCTATTTCAACTCCAGTTCGTCAAAACTGTTCTTTGATTTTTTTGACATTCTGGATGAGCAGCATGAAAACTATGATATTGAAATTAACTGGATCTATGATTCTGAAAATGAGAATGCAAAAGAAGCGGGAGAGGATTTTATCGATGATTTTGAGAATTTGACGATCAACCTTGTTGTCAAAGAATAAGAAGGGAAGGTCGCCATGTTAGCCGGTGATGACAAACTCATTGACGAGCTTGAAAAGCTTCGGGAAGATTTTGGCAAGACGACAGATAAAATCATCAGGGATATCCATCGCCAGCACAAAATCATGGAACGTAGCGACAAGCGTCAACGTCAGGAATATGACGAGCTGCAAAGACGTTTGATGGAGGTGCAAGAACTCCAGAAAGAGATTCAAGATACCCAGAAAGAGGTCATTTTTACCATGGGAGCGATTGGCGAAAGTCGCTCCAAGGAAACAGGTAATCACGTCAAGCGTGTTGCCGAATACTCCTTTTTGCTGGCAATGTACTACGGATTGCCCGAGGAAGAGGCGGCCATGTTGAAGCAAGCCTCTCCCATGCACGATATTGGTAAGATTGCCATCCCCGATGCTATTTTAAACAAGCCCGGTCGCCTCGACCCTGAAGAGCGCAGAATCATGGACAGTCATGCCCAGTTGGGCTACGACATCCTGTGTCATTCGAAACGCAAATTGTTGCAATGTGCGGCGACCGTTGCTTATGAACATCATGAGAAATGGGATGGCCGTGGTTATCCGCGGGGGGTAAGCGGTAAAAACATTCATATTTACGGTCGCATTACCGCGCTGGCCGATGTTTTCGATGCCCTCGGTTCTGACCGTGTTTATAAAGAAGCCTGGGATGATCAACGTATTTTTCAGCTTTTTAAAGAGGAGCGTGGCAAACATTTTGATCCGCAAATGGTCGATATCTTTTTTGAGCATCAGGATGAATTCCTGGCGATTCGCTCCTCGTTAAGTGACTGACCATTGACCATGTCAGACCCCTTGTCTGAGGTAAAGAGCGGGCACCATAGCACCCGCTCTTTGTTTTTTAACTTGCTCAACAGCTCTCAATCAATGTTCATCCTGCCGCTTGCGTTTGTCCGACATGACTGTCCGGCACATCTTTTTAAAGCCTCTTTCCCGGCTGCGGCGTTCGGCAATTGTCTCACTGTTGCGTTGCTGTTCGGCCTTGAGTTTGAGGTAACTGGCCAGCCGGCGCGGGTCGAGCGAGCCATTTTCCATCGCTTCGATCACGGCACAGCCGTGTTCAGTCTGATGGCTGCAATCGTTGAATCTGCAGCGCTGGGCCAGTTGCTCGATCTCCTCAAAAAGGTTGGCAATGCCGTCCTCGCAATCAGCCAGTTGCAGTTCACGCATGCCAGGATTATCGATGAGAATGCCGCCTTCTGGAAGGAAATGCAGTGACCTCGCCGTGGTGGTGTGGCGGCCTTTGGCATCATCCTCGCGGATGGCGGCAGTGGCCTGATCCGTGTGACCGCACAGGGTATTGATCAGGGTGGATTTGCCGACCCCGGATGAACCGGCGAGAGCGACGGTCTGACCGGAGGCGCACCATGAGAGCAGTGGTTCGCAGGATTGGCGGTCAAGGCTGTTGACTGCTTCGACCAGTAGATCGTGTTTCAGGTCCCTGGCCATACTGATATAAGGGGAAATATTCTCCACCAAGTCTGTTTTGGTCAGCACGACAATGGGTTGGACTTCGGCGTCGTAAGCCAGCGCCAGATAGCGTTCCAGACGGGACGGGTTGAAGTCCTGATTGCAGGAAGTGACGATAAACAGTGTGTCGATGTTGGCGGCAATCAGCTGCTCTTTGGCTTCGACACCTGCGGCTTTGCGACGAAAGAGACTTTTGCGCTCCAGAAGCCGCTGCGGTTTCAGCGTGTCGCGTTCCAGAAGCAGCCAGTCACCCACGGTTGGGCGCTCAATAATGTCCAACTGCTGCCAGGTTCCGGGCAGACTGAGTTGGTGTTGGCCTTGATGAGAGATCGCATCAATGAGCTGGCCATGAACGGCGGTGACGCGGCAGGGAAAGGTGTTTTCCCATTCGTCGAGGTCGAGTTGTTGTTGAAAGAAATGACTCCATCCCAGTTGTGGGAGTGATCTTACGGGTGAGTTATTGTTGTGGGACATGGAACCCCCTTTTGATACGTGAGTGTCGTCATGCAGGCGCACGAATAGCGTCGTATTGTGTCGTCTGCACAAATGAAGTGGATTTCTGATTTTTGCATTGAAACCCGGTGTCAACCGGGCAAAGAGGAGGGGATAGGCAGGCGAAACGCAGCGCTAAGCCACGCATCCTCTCTTTGCCCCAGACAAACTCACACTCTCCATGTAATAACTCCTTTCTGATGTTATTTTGTACGCTAGCAGGTGCTTATTTATTCGTCAAGCGCGTTGAAATGCCATCTCAGCGCGGCTGTTTCCGGCAGGGTGAATATGGTGATCTCCCTATTTCGCTGCCGCTCCCTCAGTGTGCAGCCGGGACTCGGCGATGAGTGCAATGGCGATATCAAGATGCTGCTCGGGATCAAACGCCGGGCCCAGTACCTGGGCCAGCCCGGGACGGGTTTGCAGGCGGTCATCCCATTGTGCGGCGCTACAGCGGCGACGCAGTTCCGTGCAGATCCAGGTGAAATTGGCATCGCGGCTGAGCTGACGGTGTTCGCCGAGGGTGGAATAATCGATCTCGGCCTGGCGCAGCACCACCGGTGGTTGGCCTGTGGCGTAGAGATGGCAGAAGGGCTGTCTATCCTGATTGGTATTGATCGTGACGGTGGTGACTTTCTTGCGCATCATCAGTCCGCCGGTGGCCACGGCGCGACCGAGGGCAAATTTTTTCTTGGTGCTGGTTTCGAGTTCTGTAGTGCTGATGATGCCGGCACCGCGCAACAGCAGGTTGATTTGTGCATAGGGCAGAATGATGTGTTGCTCTTGCGGGGTGACAACCTGTAAAGCATCCGAGGTGAATTGTACGTGTTTGACCACAAGGCGATTCAGGTCGGATTCCATGTGGTCAGAATCGACAACCAGAGTGTCAAATCCGGCATCCTTCAAGCGCAGGGCGCACTCTGTGGCTTTTTCGCTGGCCGCAAAGCTGGCAATCAAGGCCGGACCGCCGCCCGGAACGGAAACTCTGGCGCGTGCTTCGTAGGCTGTAATGCCAATGGCCTTGGCAAGGTTGTTTGCCAATTCTTGAGCATTGCCCTGCAGGTGGTGGATGGCAACGATGTACATAGGCCGTTCCTCTGATTGTTTTTTAGCCAGTTTACATCGTTATTGGTGTGAGGTGGGGCTAAATTTCAATGTTGATTTGTTTGTCGGCATAAAGCGCAAAGGAGTCGTCTGCTCTTTGATAGACGAAGGCGCGTCGACCCATATCATCAAATTCAACGACGCCCATGGCAATGGAAAGATCGAGTTTAAAGCCTGCCTGTAGGGCGACTTTTTCTGCTTTTTCATTTTTTGGATGAATTGTCAGCAGCACGTTGCTGTGGCTCGCCATCAGTCGCCCTTTTCGGCATCGTTCAATCAGTGCGACGCAGGACAGATCAACGACTGGAGCATGGAATGTTCCGGAGTCGAGACTGAGAACTTTCAGACCGGAACTCAGATTGACGTAGAGCAGATGATCCAATTGGGCGGTGGATGTGCTATGTCCCAACTGAAACCGGGATGCACGATCCAGGACAAGGCGAACAATTTCGCGGGTTGCGGCGGGTGTCAGTTCAAGACCGGTCAACAGCGTTGCCAGGTCATTGTGAATTTTCTCCTGAGCGAGGTGTCGGATCTCCTGCTCGGCGCCGGCATAATCGACTCGGCTAAAACTGTGGTTTTTTTTGATGTTGGTAACGAGTTTACGCAGGGCAATGAAGCGTCGTTCCGGCCGTTTCCGGGCGTGGCCTTTTTTACGCTCGGATTCTGTACGCTCTTCAACCGTTTGATTTCTATCGGCAAGACGTTGGTATTCGATAATCGGCTCTACCCACTGAGGGGTATGGATCTCAATACGTTTCGCCATGACTGACTCTGGCTCAATATGCCATCTCCTTGTTGGTGGTAATCGTTACTATTCATCGTTCTATCGGCACGTTACGGGAAAATCTTTAACTTGAGGCGTTTTTTTCTTGCAGGGCTGGTCAGAAGAAGGAAGCGCTTTCAGATTGGATCAGCCGGAGGGCGATTTTTAGCAGGATGATGAAGAAACAGTCTGTCAGACGCCTTCGGGAAGTTTAGATTGCATCATCTCGCGGCGATTGACGATTGGTCCATCGACGGTGAACCGACCATCGCCGATGGCGTGCAGGGTGCGTGTTTCTTTACGCTCTTTGTCGAACCAGGCCTCAATGCCCTCAAGAATAACAATGTGATGTTCCTCTATAATATCAACCACTTTGCATTCGATGTTGGCCAGACATTCTTTAAGTAATGGCGCGTTGACATGCTTTGCCTGTAATGGGGTGAAGCCAAAAGCACTAAATTTATCCGTCGTGCTGCCCGAGCAGGTGCCCACGCCGATGACCTGATCAAGAAGATCGACTGTTGGGATAGCGATGACACATTCTTTGTTTTTCTTCAACGCGGCATAGGAATAGTTCCACGGTCCGGTGGTCAGGGCAAAGCTGGGGGAGAAGTCCATGACCATGGTCCAGGAGATGGTCATGATGTTGTTTTTAAGACTATCGTGCGTGGTGACCAGGACGACTGGGCCGGGCTCGAGCAGGGTAAAGGCTGTATGGATATCCATCTTTTCCATGATTCACACCTCATGATATTTAACGTCCTGTTTCTTACGGCTGCAAACAGACTAACTCCTTGGCGGGAAAAAATACACAATGTTCCGATATGTCTTGTTTTTCCAAGGGAGGTAAAAAGCTGTGTGTCACTGTCGCTGTCTCTTTTGGCCAAGAGAAGGATTCCTGGTGTAACGCTTTGTCTGTCAGGAACAATCTAAGAGGCAACAGATTGTTTGAGAGGCTGTGGTTGATGATCTTCCATGGCACTATCCGTGGCCTGGTGAAAGGGAGTATTCTTCTTTTACGATTCTATTTGAAAATTTTTACGGGACAAGCCGTGTTGGAACGCGTATAACTGCCGGCGGAGTTGTTATTATTAAATATTGCGATCCATTATTTATTTTTGATAATATATTTCTATTGATGTTTTAAAAAAGGATTGGGTGGAGGATTCCCCCATAGGAAGAAAATGAACATTGACACTGAAAATAATCTTGAACGCGGTCGCCAGGAAATATGGAGAAGGAAAAAATTGTTTATTGCCTCTCTTTTCCTGCTGATCCCGTATTTTGTGCTGATCGTTCTCCCAGCAGGACATTTTTTTAATGTTTGGCTCGCAGCACTGTACCTTGTGTCTGTTCTTTTTTGCATTTATCAGATCAACAAAAAAGTGATTAACAGTCTTTGCCCGAATTGCGGTAAAGAAATTTTCGCACCCACCGCAAAAACAGCTCTTTCGGCCAAACAGTGCCATCATTGCCGGTTTGATCTCAGCCCAGTGGGAAAAAGTGACGGTCTTGTGTCGTTTTCCCCCATCATCTACAAAGCGGGCACAACGGATAAATCGAACTGAGCCCCGGTCGTTCTCACTGCTCTCATAATTTGCTTGAAAAAGACGACCGATTGTTTTCTACTTCCATCTGAATGAATCGAAAACGGCTTGTGATCTAAGGAAGACGGTGCAAATCCGTCGCGGACCCGCCACTGTGAGGAAAGAATTTCTTTCCAAGTCAGATACTTATATCACCGGCTATAACTGGCTGCACCTCGTGGATACAGGTTCTCAGGCAGGTAATAGCACAGCAGCACGTCCTACCGACCACAAGCGACGGATCACCCGATGCTGGTCGGTGCTCGTGTGTTCGTGACTTTTATTTCCTCGCATCCAACACGTGTTCCCGTAGCCGCAGCTTTTTTCAAGTGGTACTGGAACTTTGTGAGGGGCAGCATGAACTACGATATCGGCACCAAAGTCAAAGGGCTACGAAAAACCATGGGAATCACCCTGCAACATGTTGCACGGAAAACCGGTTTTTCTCCTGCTCTTATTTCACAGATTGAAAATAACAACATCACGCCACCCATTGCGACCTTGTCGCGTCTTTCCGAGTTTTTCGACGTCAAGATCGGTTATTTTTTTGAGGATGAGGAGTTGGCGCGCTATGAGGTCATGCGCGCAAATAATGGCTTTACGACGAATAATCCTCATTTCATTTATAAGTCGCTGGTGGGCGACAAGCTAAGCAAGCACCTCAAAGCCTTTTCGATCACGCTTTCTCCTGAAGATTATCATTACCGCCTGCCGGATAATGGTCGGGATAAATTCCTGTTTGTCAAAACCGCCAGTCTCTTGGTAGATGTGGCTGGTGAAACCATTGACTTAGAACAGGGTGATTCCATCTACCTCGATGCGACGGCAACCTGTCAGGTCTGGGCCGGCGAAGAGACCGTACAATTTGTTGTGGTGCTTTGTCTCTGATCTGAAGAATTACTGAGTAATTTCAGAAAGTAACAAGGCACTGCGACGCTGGCCTGATTCAAGCCACGCCGAGGATCCGCAACGAAGTCAGCGTCTAAAATTGCGCCATTCGGCGGTAGGTCGTTTTTCTTGCCCGGTCTTTTGCTGTGTCAGCTTGTCGAAGGCGATATATGCTTTATTATTTTTTTATAGTGCGGATTTGACGGTGATGATCATCAGATGGGTGATAGACGATGGTAAAGGTTTTGGTTGCTAAAAAATGGTGCAAACTCTTCTTGTGCTTATGGGCTGTTGCTGGATTGAGCGGATGTGCCAAGTTGTTGCCTCGTTCACAAGAAGTCACACTGTCGAGATGGCACAGTTTTGAGCAGATTAAAACCGCCTATGACCGGATTGACACGGGTAACAGTATTGATGAACTGGCGGCACTGGGTTTTGATCTGGAAAAGACCGCCAACATGCAACGGCTGAATTACACCGAACTCGCGTCATTATTCCAGAACTCGCCCCAGGCCGGACTTGCTCCACAACTGCAGCGTTGTCTACAGAAGCCCGATGACTGTCAGGCCTATGTGTATGATCTGAAACGACTGCGCTCGAAGAGGGTTGGTAACTTTTGGGCGGATTTTTTCAATTTTCATCGCAAAACCGACATCCGCGGCTGGCATTTTAAAATGCTGCTGGTATTGAGTGAGAACAAAGTGGTCTATAAGCTGTGGAGCGGTACGCCGGCCATTAAAAAGATTCACGATGAACGCAATCCACTTGGTCCGTTGCAGAGTTCAGGGGATCGTCTGCTGCGTGTCGCCTATGAATAGGCTTTCTTGACGTTTCAACGCGTTGCCACAATCCTTTTGAGCTCCTTAACGACCTGCCGAAATGACTCGCATAGAGCACAATATTCTTAAAATCTACCTGATCAAGGCGGCGCGCTGGTTGATGCTGACGACGCCGTTTGTACCGTTGTTCATTGGCGAAAACGGTATCGATAAAAGCGGCTACGGGCTGTTGGCTTCAATCCAGGCGCTGGCCATTGTCTGTTGCGAGGTTCCTTCCGGGTACTTGGCCGATGCCATTGGCCGCAAAAAGACCCTGGTGCTCGGCTCGGTGTTGGGGGCACTGGGCTACGTGATCTATTCTCTGTCGTTTTCTTTTACCGGTTTTCTGATCGCCATGGTGGTGTTGGGAATTGGTCAAAGTCTGATCTCCGGATCAGATTCAGCTCTGTTATACGAAACCCTGGTGGCGGTGAATAAAACCGGTGAATACTCTCGCTACGAGGGGCGGGTGATCGCGCTGGGCAGTCTGCTTGAGACCATTGGTGCGCCCCTTGGCGGCTTGCTGGCCATGGCCAGTTTACGTTATCCATTCATTGGCCAAGCGGTGGTGGCCTTGATTGCATTACCGGCCGCCTTGACCTTGGTGGAACCGGACTCGGAGGCTCATATTCACGGCCGGACGATGAATCTGTTGCCTGCCCTGAAGCGGTCACTGCTGATGGATCGGACTCTGTTGTTGCTGGTGGTCTATGCCGCCCTGGTCGGTGGCGGCACCTACACCATGGCCAAGGCCATTCCCTACTGGTTTAACGAGTCGTTTGCATCCTCCGCCATGCAGCTGGGGATTTTCTGGAGCGTTCTGAATTTAAGTGCGGCATTCTTTTCCCATCATGCCTACAAAGTAGAGCGGCGCCTGAACCGTGGGGCTTTTATGGCGATCGTTGGTGGCGTGGTGTCGTTGAGTTTTATCGCTTTGGGATTTTTACCGGCGTATCCAGCGATGGTCGTGCTGATTTTATTTTACTGCACTCGGGGTCTGGCCACGCCGATCCTGAAAAACTACATCAATGAACAGACCGAATCACAGGTGCGTGCCACAGTGTTGTCGGTGCGCATGTTTCTGGTTTACGTGGCCTTTGCCGTTTTGTTCCCGGTGATGGGCTGGATCGGTGACAGCTCGGGATGGAGTCGGGCGTTGACTCTGGCCGGTATCTTCTTCGGCGTCATTTACCTCAGCGCACTGAGTATTTTTGCCCTTGTTCGCAAAAGAACAATGGCGGATTAGTGCCCTAGTGCGGTTGATAGCGAATCGGCATGACCAACACCGCGGCAATGGGTGGCGGGGGAAACGGTGCCGCCCGCCTGACGGTTTTGACGGCATCCTGATCAAGGATGGCGTGGCCACAGCTGTGGACGACCATAATATCCCGCACACTGCCGTCCGCGCAGATCTTAAAACGCACTTTGACCTGTCCGCCGAGCCCTTTACGTTGTGCCTGACGCGGATAGCGCAGCGCCCGCTGTATCTGTCTGCTGATATAAGCAAAATGGCTGGCCAGATACTGGTTCAATGCCTCTCCCGCCAGTTGTTCCCCCTGCTGTTTTCCGCCTGAACCTTCTGTCTGCTGATGCTCGGATCTGGATGATGTTTCAACGTGGTGCGCACCGGTCGCGTTTGATTCGCTCAGGTCAGGATGATGTTCGGCCGAGCTGGGTTCGATCTTTCCCGCATTGCCTTGGTCCTGCGGCTCCGGTTGCGGTGCCGGTTGCGGTGCCGGTTGCGGTGCCGGTTGTGGTGCCGGTTGTGGTGCCGGTTGTGGTGCCGGTTGTGGTGCCGGTTGTGGTGCCGGTTGTGGTGCCGGTTGTGGTGCCGGTTGTGGTGCCGGTTGTGGTGCCGATGCGGCACAATCCGCCGAACTTCCGGGCTGGCCGGTGTCGGCCGTGGCGAAGCTCATCCCATCGAGGCTGAGGAGCAGTTCCTCGGCGGGGGGCGGCTGCAGCTGGGACAATCCAGCGACAGCCGCTCCAAGAGTCAGATGGATGGCGAAGGAGATGATAAAAGCCAGAATATCGCGGCGCATGAGGCTCCTCAGCGGTTTTCGGTCAGCACGCTGAGCTGGTGAAAGCCCTGCTGTTTGATGGTGGCCATCACTTCAACAAAACGCTGCAGGTTGATGTCGCGATCCGCATGAAGCAACACCGCCGTGTCGCGGTCAATACCCTTTAAACGGGCGGCGATCTGCGGCAGGGCGACGGGCTGTTGGTCAATCAACAGCTGACCGTCTTTTTGGATGACGACGGACAGCGTTTTTTCCCGGCTGGGTTGGCTTGCCGTTGCCTGAGGCAGCTTGACCTGCAACGCGCCGGTGGTGATAAAGGTTGATGTTGTCAGCACAATGGTCAGCAACACCAGCAGAATATCGATGAACGGAATGACGTTGATGGCGTCAAATTCCTTCTCGTTCATGGTGAATCTCCCATTCAAGCAGCATCTCTTTGGCGCGGCGGATCAGCATATTGTAAAACGCCACCGTGGGGATGGCGATCACCAGGCCGATGGCCGTCACTTTGAGGGCCAGGGCCAGGCCGGTCATGATGGCGTGGGTATCGACGGCGCCCTGTTGGCCCATGGTGTAAAAAGTCAGCATGATGCCGAGCACCGTGCCCAGCAGGCCGATAAACGGGGCATTGCTGCCGATGGTGGCGATGATGTGCAGGCGCCGGGTCAGCGCCAGCTCCAGGGCTTTTTTGCTGGTGTAGTCGGTGAGGGTGAGCTGACGGTAAAACATCGTGCGTTCGAGGATGACCGACAGCGCGACGATACTCATGGTCACCAGCACCCCGATCACGCCCAGATCGATGGTTTGTTTGAGCCAATCCATGGTGGAACCTTTCTTGGATTTTCAGTGCCTCCGCACCGTTAAAATGATTGTTCAGCGGACATCGCGAACTTGTGCCGACAATCATCACGACGACGCTTCTTGCGTTCGGCGCTGCCGTACGTGAGGGCGGCGCCGAACGCCCCCTAACGCTGTTGCAGATCGATCACTTCAATGTTGGTGACGGCCTGAACATCGCGGTCGTCGGTATGGTCGGGGCCGACGATGATGCGCATTTTTCCGCCCTGGTCAAAGGGGGCATTGTCCTTGGTGTCGGCGAGGATGATGGTGCGCCCGGCTTCGGACAGAAACAATTCGCCCATGGAAAAGGTGGCGCGATAGCCGTCCGGCGCCCAGGCGATCACCACCTGATCGATCTTCGGTGTGATACCGGCCGAGGTCAGCGCATTGGTCAACGACGTGCCGCCAAAGCTGTGCAGACCGTGGTAGCCGCGACCGACGCCGACAATTTTTTTGTCGATGGTGATAGCGGGATAACCGGACAGAGCGTTGAGCGTCAGTGGTTTGGACAGATCACCGCTGATGGTGATCCGCTCGGAACGCAGCGCGGCCTGACGGTCCACGGCAATCTGCGGACGCACATCCACCACCTCGATGTTGACGATCCCTTCGAGCAGACGGTCACTGTAAAAATCGCCCATCACCAGCAGCTTGGGCAGCGCCACCTCGCGACCGAGTTGCTCCAGGGCAAACTGGTAGTCCTCCGGTTCATGACACTTTTGGCAGTTGTGTTTGACCGGATAAATGGGCGTGACCTGATAGGCCAGGGTGACCTGCGCCGGGTTGCTGTAGTAGATCTCCCCCCAGGACAGCACGGCCTTTTTGCCCTGGCTGTCGGTGACGACGATGGTGGCATCGACCAGCTTCTTGAACGTGGAGTCCTTCTGGTTCAGCCCGGCCATGTTGAGCAGGGTTTGCAGCGGCACGGCACGGTAATGAAACACACCGTGAAACGCGCCGTCGCGGCTGACTTCGTTCATCTTGAGTTCCGTGGATTCCAGACGCTGCAGATCACTAACGCTCAGTTGCAGCGGATGGTTGACGCAGCCGGTGATGGTAATGACCGGCTCGGCCTGGGCCACGGGGTGGCTGACGGCTTGGTCGCCGGCGACCGTGGCGGTGACGGGTTTGGCGATCGCGGGGGCCGGACTTTGCTGGGGACCGATAAACACCGCGCTCAGCAACACGCCCAGCAGACCGAGGGTGGTTAATAATGTTTTATTCATACCTGACCTCCATGGCGGTGGTGTCGAATTTTGATGAAATAGATGGCCATCAACAGGCTCATCAGGGCATTGCCGAGCAGAATCAGCGGCAAGCCGGGATCTTTTTTAATGGCGATTTTCAGCGTCGGCGGTTGCCCCGGACGCGGTTTCTTGGCCAGCAACAGGTGATAACTGGCGCCGTTGTCGTACACCGGGTGCAGCACCCGTAACGTCGCTTCATGGTGTCGGCCGTCGCGGGTGAAGCGCAGCTGGGCTTCGCTTTGTCGCAGCACGCCCTTCAACGGACCGTCGCCGTGGAGGATGTTGTGCTGCGACACCACCTCAATGGCGGTGTCGTCGAGGTGCAGCTGTCGGCCGGTGCTGATGGGCAGGTTTTCTTTCAAACCGGTAAATTCGGTCAGGGCATGACCGGACAGGATCAGCAGAAAACACAGATGCATCAGGGTCGGACTGAGCAACAGCAGGCTGGTGCGCCAGCCGTTGGCACGGCGGCGCTGCCACAGCTGCTGCAGTCGTTGCACGGCACAGGCAACGGTGTTGGCACCGAGCAGGGTCAGCACCAGCATCAGGGTGATCAGCCACCAGCAGTGGGCGTCGAAGTTATCCTGTATCCAGCGCGGGAACAAGGTCATGTTCAGTTGTCGGTAACGGCCGTCAAACATGGCGTAGAGGCCGCCGATGAACAGATTGAGCGACAACAGGTTGAGCGTCCAGAAACACAGCCGCGGGCTGGCCAGTCGCTGCCAGAAGGTGTTGATCATAGCGCCTCCCCGGATGACGGAGCATCCACTGTTTTCACGCCTTGACCCGTTGGCGCATGACTCATGGCGGCCTGCTGTTTCGACGGAGTGCGGCCGGGGCGCGGCAGCAGCGGCAGGCCGTAAAACAGCACCAGCGCCACCAGGGTGCCGGCCACGGCGAAGCGTGCCTTGTGGCGCAGGCCAAAGCCTTTCAGATAGGCAGTATGCAGATAACTGCAGTAGAAGCACCACAATGCCGCCGAATGCATGTGGCGAGTGCCCCAGCGAAACAGGCCGCCCCAGCCGAGATAGGTCCAGGCACAGCCGGCCAGTTGGGCGAGGCTGAAACAGACAAACCCCCACACGGCATAGCTGTGAAAGGGCGCCCGGGGCTGGCGACCGAGGAGAAAGCGCAAGGCCAGCCAGCCGCTGACGATGAAGCAGGCGTGAGCCATACTTTCAAAAATAAAAAACAGGTAGGCGCTCCAGGTCGGGGTGAACGGGGTCGGGTTGTGACAGGTGGGGGGAATGAGCACCACCAAAGCGATGACCACCACCAACGGCATCAGCGCCGATAAAATGTGGTGGTCATTTTTGTCGCGTTGCCAGGCGACGACAATGAGGGCCGCCAGACACCAGGGCAGAAAGAAACCGGCGTGAAAAGCGCCTTCGAGGGTGAAATAGCCGTACCGCCAGCAGCGCAGGGTCTGGCTGGCCGTGTGCACCAGCAGCCCCAATGTCACGGCCCAGCCCGCCCAACGGCTCTGTTTAAGCCCATAAAAAAGCAGCGCCAGCAGATAGACCGCCGCCGCTCCCTGAAACAACAGGGTGAACACAGGTTGAACAACCATGATTCCTCACAAAACAAGCCCCGGCGACAGTGTTGCGTCGCCGGGGACACTATCAAACTAAAATTTCGCGTGCATGCCGACCAGGAAGTTGCGGCCGGGCATCAGGTTGCCGACATTGACGTAATCCTTGTCGGTGAGGTTGTCGACCTGCAGGAACAGCGAGCTGTCGATGCCGGCAAAGGCGGGCAGCTGTTGTTCCAGGCGCAGATTGATCAGGAAGTAATCCGGCGCTTTGGTCCAGATCTCGGGAGATTTTTTGCTCTCCTGATAGACATAAAACTGGCGCTGGGTGTAGGAGGCCTGGGTG
The DNA here is from genome assembly GCF_963676955.1 of uncultured Desulfuromonas sp. NCBI lineage: Bacteria > Pseudomonadati > Thermodesulfobacteriota > Desulfuromonadia > Desulfuromonadales > Desulfuromonadaceae > Desulfuromonas > uncultured Desulfuromonas sp. Next base: position 2,671,884 of record NZ_OY781461.1, read on the forward strand.
GAGATCAGCAGGCCGAACGGGAAGCTGTAGCGCACATCGAGGTTGGCGCGATGGCGCGGGCGACCTTCAAGCTCGCGGTTTTCCTGCTTGTCTTCGGTGCGCATGTAGGTGTAGTTGAACACCGCCTGCAAGCGCTCGGTCAGATCGGCGTTCAGCGTGGCTTCGACACCGTGGATGCGCGCTTTGGCGACATTGCTGTAGTGAACGGTGTTGAGCTTCTTGTCGCCGGTTTTCTGGATCAGGTCTTCAATGTCGTTGTAAAAATAGGCCACGGAGCCGTTGAGGCGGTTGGTGAACTCGTGGCTGATACCGATTTCGTATGCCGTGGTTTTTTGCGGCTTGAGATCCGGGTTGCCGCCGGACATGGTGCTGTACAGTTCCTTCAGATGCGGGAAACGGGTCTTCTTGCCGACGGATGCATGGATTGAGGTTGCATCGCTGAGGGTGAAGACCATGCCCAGTTGCGGATTGAACACGGCGTCGGAATCCGGTGCCGGTTGATCATCGGCTTTGCGCGGATCGTAATAATCCCAGCTGGTGCCGACCACCAGCGACAGCCAGTCGGTGACGGTGATCTCGTCTTCCAACGACAGGCTGTAGGTATCGCTTTCAAACTCACCGGCATCCTGCCAGCTGTCGCCCGGAGAGGCGACTTCTTGCTGTTCGCTGTTGTCGCGGGTGAAGTTGGCGCCCATTTTCACAAAGCTGTAGGGGCCGAGATCCCAGAACGCCTGCAGTTCGCCGCCGACGGTGTAGTTGTCGTAGGCGGATTTGTAGAACCAGTCGCTGGAGGAGTAATCGGTGTCCTTGAGAGTGTCTTCATGGTCGACATAAAAGGCGCGCGCCTTGATGCGCAACTGCTCATTGAAACGGTGCTCGCCGACCAGGCTGACCATCCATTGCTGCCAGTCGGTGAAATACCAGTCGCTGTCGGGGATGCCTTTTTCGTCGTTGATGTAGTTCATGGTCAGGTAAATCTGGGTGGCGTCCGTGGGCGTGTAGCCGAGTTTGGCGTTGACGCTCTGTTTGATGTAGCCGCTGTCGTCACGCTTGCCGCCGTCTTCACCCAGAGCGCTGTCGATGCCGAACTTGCCGTGCTCGTCAAAGTCATCCGACAGGCGGAAACCATCGCTTTCACGGAAGCTGTAGTTCATCCAGTAGTTAAATTTATCCGTGCTGCCGCCATGGCTGATGGAATAGTGCTGGGTGCCGTAATCGCCGAACGCGGTGGTGATGTCCGTCTGGGGCGTGGCCGTGCCGCGTTTGGTGATGATGTTGATGACGCCGCCCATGGTGTTAGCGCCGTAGAGAACCGAGGACGCACCTTTGCTGACGGTGATTTTGGCAATGGAATCGACGGGGATCTGCGACAGGTCCAGAGAACGGTAATATTGCTCGTAAACGGGTACCCCGTCGATGAGAACCTTCAGGTCGCTTTGCTCAAAGCCGCGCACGCTGACGTAGGATTGCCCTTTGCCGCCGGTTTGCACATCGACGCCGGGAAGAAATTGCAAGGCTTCGGCCACGGTCTGCGCACCGCGATCCTGCAGGTCTTCGGCGGTAACTTCGGTGACGGTGGTGGCCAGGTTGACCGATTGTTGTTCGGACGTGACGATCACTTCACCCAGGGTGAACACCGCTTCATCGCTGCTGCCTGTTGCCGACCAGGCGGAGCTTGCCATGAACAGCAGCAGAACAATGCCGCTGATTTTTAATTTTGATGTGAACACTGTAAAACCTCACTCTTCATAAAATGCCTCAATGTTTTAGAGACGGGGGGAAATGCAACATTGACACCCGGTCGCGAATCGAGTGTGAAAATTGCCAACACAAGGCGCTATATACTCGAGAATATAACGTGATAAGGCTGGTTATATATCAGCGTATATAACGGCGTGCAAGAAAAAATTATTAATAAAAACAATGCTTTACCGTATACATCACAAAGCTGTCTGATCTGTTATGTATACGGATGCCGGAGGCGGTTGAGGCCGTGGTTTGGACAGAGCCAATCATGCGTTCGCTGACAAAACTGATGAAACCATCAGCTCTCTAAGGGACAGGGAATCAGAAGAAAATATGTTGTTTCAGCTGATTTTTGTACGGCGATTTCAGTTGCGATGCACGCTGATAAAGAGAGAGAAAAATAGACAGTTTCTTGATTCTGTCGCGCTGGGGTGTAGGGTTATAGATACACTTTTCCCTTTTTGCTGTTTTAAAGGATGCTGCCATGTTGACTCCCAACCCCTCAAAAGCTCAGATTATCTACATATCTCATGGCGGTGGTCCGTTACCGTTATTGGGAGAGTCCAGCCATCAGGCGATGGTTGATTTCATGCAACAACTTTCTGACCGCCTGCATCCGCCTGAAGCCATTCTCGTTATCAGCGCCCACTGGGAAGAATCCCGGGCCACTCTGCTTGGCGCGAAAAATCCGACCTTGTTTTACGATTATTACGGCTTTCCCGCGGAATCCTATACCATCGAATATCCGGCTCCCGGAAACCCTCAGCTCGCCGATCAGGTCGTGTCTTTGATGGAACAGGCCGGGATCGCTGCCGCAATTGATCCGGAGCGTGGTTTTGACCATGGTGTGTTTATTCCACTGAAGTTGATGTATCCCGACGCCACGATCCCGGCCCAGCAATTATCGTTGCTCAAAGGGCTTGACCCAGCGCAGCATCTTGCTCTTGGACGGGTTTTGCGCCAATTGAAACAGGAAAATATTCTGGTGATCGGATCCGGTTTTTCCTTTCACAATTTACAGGCCTTTGATTGGCAGGGGACGCAAGTTGCCGATCTTCATAATGATGCGTTTCAGGACTGGCTCATTGAGACCTGTACCGGTGATTATCCGCAGACTGAACGGGAACAGCGCATGCTGGATTGGCAGGAGGCTCCGGGAGCGCGCTATAGCCATCCGCGCGAAGAACATCTAATGCCGCTCCATGTGTGTTTGGCCATGGCTGAGGGGCCGGCGACAAAGATTTTTGATGATTATATTCTCGGCAAACGGGCCGTCGCGTTTCAGTGGTGAGTGTTGCTCAGAGCCGTTTCGTATTGATTCAGCCTGTTCTCGTTTCCTGTTTGCTCGGTCCATTTATAAAAGGCTGGGCCGAATCGGGGACAACATCAGATAGCTTCTGCGCAGAAGAACGTTTTCAAAAATAACGTCTTTGTAACGAGGTTATCCGTACGGATACGATCCGCTTTCAAAAAAAGACGGATCGATGCAAATTTTGACAGCATCAGTTTCCTCCCAAAATGCCAGTGCAGTGCCAAGGTTAAAATTCGGGCTTATGGCACAGCATTGTGCTGTTCACACAAGGCGCGAAATAGCCAATCCTCTGCAAGGTTTTCACTCGACCCTGCATAATTTCTTCAACACAGGGCAACGCCAATCCACGTTCACACGATTAAACATCAGGTCTCAACCCGCCTGTGTTTCGACACGATCCAGTATCCAACAAACGCCCCACCCGGAAAATAGTTCTAAAAAGTACGAAATTGGCCAAAAGTGACATTTTTGTACATCCGGATTCTTTGATGAGAGATCCGCTCTGGCCCATATTTTTTTGTTTTGCCGGCAAAAGCTTCCTAGTCACATGGGGTTAGTTGCTTTGATCTTTGTATCGACAACGCTCATCGTGCCGATTGGCAAGCGTTATGCAGTGTTTTACATAACGACTGGAGGGAAGAGTGCTCATGAGTCTAAATGAAGATTTATCTATTGGAAATTGTTCGATTCTTTATGGAGAGATCGGCAAAGAGATTTTGCCGGAACTGTCTATAAAAGAGGCAGTGTCGACGGAGCGTGGCATCACTATTGAGCTGTGTCAGAACTGCTCAAGAAAAGATCGATGTGAAAATAGACGCGAAAGGCTGTCAGGGCGAGACCGCGATAAGGAACATGCCACGACGCAGCAGAACACAACGGCGTTGACGATTGGTTTTCGAGAGACGATGTCTCACAAATCAACGCTGCAACTGAATCTTGATCATTTGGGGAAATGTCGCAATTTGGAATGCCGGGCGCGTGTGTTCCCGTTGCTCTATCAGATGAGCCGGGTCATTGCCGAAAGTGCCAATCTCGGGCAAACACTGGTTTTGCTACAGCAGATCATGGAGCGGGAGATGAATTTTGTCTGTGGCATGATCACGCTGCATCATCAACGCTCCGGTCGCATTATGCTGCATGAAAGTTTTGCCTGACACAAGAGGAAGCGGCCAAGGGCGTCTATGATCTCGGTGAAGGGATCACCGGAAAAGTGGTCGAGACCGGTAAAGCCATCATGCTGCCGCGCATCAGCGAGGAACCGGAGTTTCTCCATCGCACGCGCAGTCTCAAGTATGGACTCGATCAGGAGCTGTCGTTTATCTGTGTACCGATCAAACGCGGCTGCAAAGTCCTGGGAACCATCAGCGCAGAACGGATCTACGACAGTGATCGTCTGCTCGACCTTGATCTGGAGTTGTTGGCCACATTTGCCGCTATGATTGCTCCCACGGTGGAATTGCATTTGATGGAGCAGGTCGACAAGGTTTATCTCGAACGGGAAAATCAGCGGCTCAGTGAAGCGTTGCGGGAGAAATTCAAGCCGACCAACATTATCGGCAACTCGAAAGCGATGTTGGATATTTACGATTTGATCGGCAAAATCAGGCAAGCCAAAACCACGGTGTTGATTCTGGGGGAAAGCGGTGTCGGCAAGGAACTGGTCGCCGGGGCGATTCACTATAACAGTCTTCTGGCGGATGGCCCATTCGTCAAATTCAACTGTGCCGCTTTGCCTGAAAATATCATCGAAAGCGAGTTGTTCGGACACGAAAAAGGAGCTTATACCGGGGCGTCGGGTTCCCGTATCGGACGGTTTGAGGATGCTGACGGTGGGACAATCTTTCTTGATGAAATCGGTGAACTCTCGTTGGCTATGCAGGCAAAACTGCTGAGGGTTTTGCAGGAAAAAACCTTTGAGAGGGTCGGCAGTAATCGGCCGATTCGCGTTGATATTCGGATTATTGCCGCAACGAACCGGGATCTCAACGACATGGTGGAAAAAGGCCGGTTTCGCGAAGATCTGTTTTACCGGCTGAATGTTTTTCCCATGACGATTCCACCATTGCGCGATCGCGGCAGTGACATCATTTCCCTGGCGGATCATTTTGTCGCGCACTTCGCCGAGGTCGCCGGTAAGGTGGTGAAACGGATTTCGACGCCGGCCCTGAATATGTTGATGCGTTATCACTGGCCGGGCAATGTGCGTGAATTGGAGAATGTCATAGAGCGCGCCGTCATTTTGACCGAAGATGACGTGGTGCATGGCTACCATCTGCCGCCTTCATTACAGCCTCCTGAGGTCAGTGGTGGAGCTGCACAAGGGCGGCTGGCCGCCAAGCTTGATTCCGTGGAATACGAGCTGCTGGTTGAATCCCTGAAATCCCATCGCGGCAATGTCACCAAAACGGCTCGCGAACTGGGGATGACACGGCGTGTTCTCGGCTTGCGCATGGCCAAATACAACCTGGATTATAAAACCTTTCGTTAGGAGCTGCTTCTGTCGTACCGCTCTTTTAATTTTTGTGATCAGCCGCCGTGGGTCATTGCGTCTCATGAGTTCAATAACCATCCCCAGCCACTGAAAATTCAGGGTGTGTGGCGCAATAACCGCTTTCTGTTTGACAAACTGGAGCAGACGGCTTGTGCGCCGGAGCGCGCCCGGCTGTTCCAGGACTACATGTCCGTCAAGTTTCAATTACACCACTGGCAACAGCAGAATTCCGACCGTGCGCGCGACAGCATTCGCAACAGTTATTTGCACTTTCTCAAAGGCTGGATGATCGATTCCAACAGCATCTCCGGCGCGGTGTTCAAACATTGGGTTGAAAGCCGTTTCGGACTGCATCCCACCTTTCATCGCGAACGAATTGACGGCATTTCCAGCGAAGCCTATTTCCGTTTTATGATCGATGTCACCCAAGGCCGCTCCTGCACCAATGCACTCTCTTCGCAGTTCGATCTGCTCTATGAATTCACCCAACATGAGCTGCACTGCCGCTTTCCTGACCAGGACTGTCTGACGCTGTATCGCGGTACTCATGACGCCGAAGAATATGAGATCGTGCGTAGTTTCGGTAAATGGGATCAGATTGTCCGTCTGAATAATCTGGTCTCCTTTACCTGCGAGCAGGAACGTGCCTGGGAGTTCGGCAGAACCGTGTGGAAAACCAGCGTACCTTTGGCGAAAATTTTCTTTTTTTATGATCTGCTTCCCGGCAGCATTTTACGCGGTGAAGATGAGTATATGGCCATTGGGGGAGAGTATCAGGTCCAGAGATTGCTTTATTGAACCTTGCCATCAGGACTGAGCCTCTTGCTGAAAGCCAAAGACGGCTTTTGGCAAGAGGCTCTTTGCTTTGAAAAACCGGCATCGTGGTTCACTCAAAAGAGCGTCTCATCTTCCAGTGCTTTTTGCAACCAGGGGGGCGGGGTCGTGGCGATCACATGGCACAGTCGGTCGAGAACCTCACGAATGGCACACTCCTGAATGGTTCTGAGATGGAACAGCCGACGAGCTACCAGAGCTGCTGCCTCAGGAGCAATATCCAGGCTGCAGACCAGGCTGCAGTCGGCTATGGCACTGAGTCGAGCCTGCTGACAGGCCTGGTTGAAACGATTGGTGGTGATGGCACTCCGTGTTCCTTCGGCACACGGTTGTGTGCCGCGGATAGACCAGATTGTGAAGTCTCGGGGTTGCTCAAAATTTCGGTTAACGGTTTTTCCGTCCGTCGAGGCAAAGGCTATTTTCATGATGTCGCATCGTTCCCGGGCAGATTAAGCTCCGCAACCGTCGCACGACGTGGGTGCGTACGTGGCGGATCGTTCGTGTTCAAAAATTCTCGGCACCTCAAAGGTGGCCTTTTTTGTGGTTACGCCACGCAGGGCTTCGACATAGTCTTCCGGCAAATGATGGTGCTCGGCCGCAGCGATGATGGTGTTGAGATAGCCATCGCTGGGGGGCTCACATTCTCTTTGGTAGGCCTTTTTATACACCAGGACCGGGTAGATGGTGTCGTCCGCACCCACCACCTCGGTGGGATAATGAAAGTAGGCCCCGGTGCCGTCGAGTTTCACATCCTGCCAAGCGTCCAGCCGTTCCGACGCCGACAGGGTCAGGGCATAGATCACGCCCCACACCGTGGCACCTTTCTGGGGTGAAACGGTCATCTCTGCGCCATCCCAGCGGCGTGAATAACCGTGGAACGAGGCCTGATGATTGGGGAGGTGGGCGATGGCAACGACCTGCGGTTTCCCGCCGCAGCGTAATGCCATCTGTTGTTCCGACATATTGGAACCATAGGCAAACAGCAGATGATTGATGGTGTTGGGTGCATTCATGATTTTTTCACTTTCATCTCACGGGGGAATATTGTTACCGCTCTTGGGTCAGGCGACTGAAACCACCACACGGGTTTCGGTGCCGACCAGTGTTTCCGTAGCGGTCAGGTGCAGTTGCCGCAGTTCGTGGGCAAACCACTTCGGCACATGGTCACAGCGGATTTCCAGGTGCTTGAAGTTTTTTTTCTCCAGCACCGGGTGGAGGATCTGCCACGAGTTGAGATCCGGGTGCTGCTGCAAGACCGCGCTCAGGTTGAGTCGGTAGAGTCGTTGTTCGATCGGGCCGATACGTGTCGGTTGCGGCAGTTGTTCCGACAACTGTTGAGGTGGGGCCGTGCTGCAGCTGTTCGTGGGCGTGGCGGCCATCCGCCGGGAGGAACAGCTCGAACCACAGCCGCAGTGCCCTGAGGGCCGGGCTGGCTCGGTTGCCGCTTTTTTGGCCCGCTCGGCAACATACTCCCGCTCTTTATGGGCGACATGATCGAGCTGTTCCAGTAATGCCCCTTCAGACTTCCAGGTGTGATAGCCGAGCTCCTCAAGCAGCAGGGCGTGAAACAGACCGCGGAATTCCCGGACGATAAAAACCCGGCAGCCTTCGAGCTGGTCCATGGTGGTGAAAAATGCGTTTCTGATTTCCGCCAGGCTCATTTTGCCATTGATTTCCAGGGCGATTTTTTTCGTCTGTTGCCAGGTTCCTTTGATCTGCTCGTAGAGACAGACGTCGCCTGTTTCATGAAAGTAGGCGGAGTTTCCTTGATGATTGACAAACGCGGCAATTTTCATTGTCGTTTCCTTTCCGGCTTGTGTAGCGGCACAGTCGTTTTGTCGGTATAGCGTCCAGGCAAGGTCAAGGTCGCCGGGACTCGCCCCGGCAGGTGACATCCTTTTGACTGGCCGCCCAAAAGTAGGCAAAAACCGGCTGAACTTCTCCTGAACCTGGATCCACCGACAATGAATCAGTTTCCCTGATACTTCACGAATTCAGCTCGCCGACCTTGATGTAAGCGAATTGTGCGCCACTTTTGTCGACGTAAAAGTGGCCTTACCTGTGGGCGCGGAAGCCCACGTCACGTGCGTACCAGGCCGGACAGCGGATGAAGCCCAATTGAACGGCCACCACTTGTGAACTCCCGGCCGGGTCAGAAACGCCTGATGACGAAACCCGGTGGTGACCAGCAGGAGGTCCTCGCCATGTTGAGGACGTCGTCGCGACCGGGCGACCAAGGGGGCGGCAGTGCCGTGATCAGTCTTCCATTGCATCGCCTGCGCTTCCATGCCCGGCCGGGCGTTGTCAAACCCTCTGTAACCGCCGGACGCAGCCGACGTCCGGCGGAGCCTCTGGTTACCACATATTGAGAATCCACTCGCGGTTCTTTTTGTACTCCATATCGGTGAACAGGACGTTGGCCATCTGTTCGGCCAGCCAGGTAGCGCCCTCATAACCCACCACCGGGTGACGATACATGCCGGCGCGATCATAGGTGGGGAAGCCGACCCGCAGCATCGGAATCTGGTTGTCGATGGCGATAAAGCGGCCCTTGGAATGGCCCATGATCAGATCCAGTTCCAGTCCCTGGTTTTTAATGCGATCCTCCATCTCCCAGAAATCGGCATTGGTGACCACTTCCATCTCCCAGTCGACGTTTTCCTTCAGTGCCAGCAGGCGCGGATCGTCCTTGTAGAAGGCATTGTCGTCGCCGAGCAGCAGTAGGGCTGGTTTCATCTCCAAATCGATGCAGAACTCGGCCAGGCCGATCACCAGGTCCGGATTGCCGTAAATGGCGACCTTTTTACCGGCGAAGAACATGTGGGTGAGGTCGGTGAGGGCATCGATGGCCCGGCCGCGTTCCTCGACCAGCGATTGCGGGATCGGCTTGCCCGTCAGTGTTTTCAGATTTTTTAAAAAGATGTCGGTGTTGCGGATGCCGATAGGGGTCGGTCCGATAATGGTCGGCAGATCAAATTCTTTCTCCAACCATTGTGCCGCTTTAGCGCCTTCATAGCGGTTGAGGGCGAGAGTGCCGACGGCGTTGGCGGTGCCGCGCAGATCGTCAATGGTCGTGCTGCCGTGGGAAATGGCGCTGCCGTCCGGCATTAGCGGCGAATCAAAGCTCTCGATTTCAAACAGCACGGTGGCATCAATATCCATCTCTTTCAGCAGGTGCTTGAGCGCTTTGACGTCGCCGGGGTTGACCCAGCCGGTCATCAGGTTGAGTTTGCCGCTCGGCTCCCCTTTGGTGGCAAAGTACTTGACGAAATCGCGCACCGCGATGTCATAGCCGCCGATCATACTGTTGACGAAGCTTGGGGTGTGAATCGGGATCAGGTGGACTTCCCGGTCGGCATATTTCTCCTTGAGCAAGCCCTCGTTGAGCTTGCGGACGACGCCGTCAATATCGTCGCCGATGATTTCGGTGGAGCAGGTGCTGATGATCGGAATGATTTTGATGTGCGGATAGCGCATCAGCAACACGTCGACCCCTTCTTCCACCCGGTGGCAGGCACCGAACACGGCACCGTCTTCATGGACGGAGGACGAGGCGAGTTCAAAGCTCTCTTTGTAGTGCTGGGAAAAGATCAGCCGCACAAACATGACACACCCCTGGCCGCCATGAACGAGGCCGGTACAGTCTTTGATGCCGATGCTGGCAAACTGGGCTCCGGCGGGCTGGCAGGTGAAAATTGGATTGATTGTGCCGACACGGCTTTTTTCCATTATTTCGCAACTCATGGCGGACTCCTTTATCTCTAGTAGTTGACGACGGTCAGTTCAAGGTTGAGGGAGCCGTCGATGAGGGTCCAATCGAGACGCGCATTCAACAGCTGCATCAGCGCCTTGATCTCTTCGCTGGACATCTCGTTGATCCAGGGGCAGCGCTCGCGGTAGGCGCGCTCCAGCATGACGGCATCCGTCCAGTAGCACTTTTCCTGGGGCGTGGCGTTCTCAACTTCTTCTCCGCACAGCAGCTGGGTGGTTTTGCCGAGGATGCCGGCGTTCTGTTTACGCCGGTCCCAGCCGCGGGAATTAAACTGCCACAGGCAGTGCTTCATGATGTAGTGTTCCAGAGCGCCGATTTTCTCCTTGGTGTCCGCATCGACTTCGGCGAGCGGATCGCTGGTGTAAACTTTTTCGTACTTGCGCTCCGCCATATTGTTTATTTTATGGGTGGCCATAGACTGACTCCTTGCTCAGACCGCTGCTTTGACAGCTTCGTCCGAGGTCATGGGTAACTCGGGATAGGTTTTATTGCGCAGATCGGCGATGATGTCGTAGTTGCCGGTATATTCCGAAAGCGTGGTCGAGGTGGTGATCTCTTCGGGCAGATTTTTGTCCGACAGCATGCGCCGGGTGACGAATCCCTGATCGAGGGGGATCTCATCCTGGCTGATATCCACCAAGGCCATCTGATGAATGGGCGAATAGATGGCATTGTAGATGTCGCGGGCAAAACGCACCCAACCCTCCCAGCCTTTCCAGGGACCGTTGTGGTAGGCGTGGGCGTTGAGGTAAGGAACATTGACCTTTTTGGCCATTTCCCCGGGACGTTTGCCGGTAAAGATAATGTCTGGCTTCAACATTTCCAGCGCCTCAAGACCTTCGAGTTCATTGGGGTCGTCAATGGCCAGCGCCCCTTCGCCGCAGCGCGATACCCCTTTTTCCATATCCCCCTGATGGCCGAACTTGGTGTAAACCGAAACCACATCGAGGCCCATCTCTTCCTGAATGGCGTAAGCCCAGTGCCACAGTTTGGATCCGCCCGGCCACAGGCAGACCTTTTTGCCTTTCAGTCGCTCTTTGTACCAGTCGAGCTGCGGCTTCCACTTGGCGGTTTCTTCGGCGATGATCTTTTCGGCGCGATCTTCGATGCCGAAGAACAGACCGATCTTGCGTAACGAATCGCCGAGGGCTCTAAAGCCGAAACCATCGATGTCCAGGCGAGGAATGCCGTAGCGCTCGCGCAGTTCATCGCAGATATATTCAGCGGAGCGGGCGCATTCGAGCACATTGAGGTGGGCGCGGTGCATGCAGCGCAAGTCGTCGTACTTGCCGTTGCCGGTAAAGGTCGACAACACCTGAATGCCCATGCGGTTGAAGAAGTCGAGCATCACTTCCTGGTCGCCCTGGATGTTGTATTCGCCGACGTAGTTGATCACGTAGTCGCTGGTGATTTCCGGTTCCAACGTGCCGACTTTCTGGTTGATCCAGGCGATGTTGATCTTGTGGTGACCGCCGGACTGACTGGGACCGCCGAAGCCGGGGGAATTGCAGACAAAGATGTCCACGCCCGGCAGTTCTTCCATCACTTCGTCGGCGATGGCACTGATGTCGTCACCGATCAGAGCGGTGGCGCAGGTCTGATAGATGGTCATCCGTTTACGTTCCGGGAAGGCCTTGAACGCTTCGATAATGTTCTGTTTCAGCAGTTTCTCGGCGCCGAAAACGATGTGCTTCTCCTTGACGTCTGTGGCGAAGGTGTATTTGAGCTGAAAGTTGTTGTTGTCACTGATATAGCGCTTGGTCTGCCAGGTGTCGTAGGTACAACCGACCGGGCCGTGGCTGATATGAATGACGTCCTTCATCGGCGTGCCGATGACGTGCTTGGCGCCGCAGTAGGCGCAGCCGCGTTCGGAAATGGTGCCGGGAATGGTGTTGAGATACCCTTTGGGCAGGCAAGAGGTCAGATCCTCTCCCTTGCCCTTGATCACGGCATGGTCCCGCCGTTCGGGGATCACCTTGCTGCATTCAAACTCATGATAAGGCATGGTGTATTCTCCTAATGGGTGAAAAGAATTCGTTCGATGCGTCTTTCGAGCTTTTGTAAAGGGCTCAGTCAGCCAGCCCGTACTTGACGACCATCTCTTCCAGCTCATCCATAGTCAGCGGTTTGGGAATGACAAAATCCTCGTTTTCAATGATTTTCCGGGCCAGTTCGCAGTATTCCTTAGCCTGATTTTCTTGCGGGTCGAATTCAGTGACGGTTTTTTTCTGGAATTCAGCCTTCTGGACGATGTTGTCGCGCGGGACGAAGTGGATCATCTTGGTGCCCAGAGCTTCGGTAAACTCTTGCATCAGGCCCAGTTCGCCATCGACATTACGGCTGTTGCAGATGATGCCGCCGAGGCGCACGCCGCTCTGCTTGGCGTATTTGGTCAGTCCCTTGCAGATATTGTTGGCGGCGTAGACGGCCATCATTTCACCGGAGGCGACGATGTAGACCTCTTCGGCCTTGCCGTCGCGAATCGGCATGGCAAAACCGCCGCAGACAACGTCGCCGAGAACGTCGAAAAAGATAAAGTCCAGATCATCAGTGTAGGCGCCGTTTTCCTCCATCAGGTCGATGGCGGTGATAACACCTCGCCCGGCGCAGCCGACGCCCGGTTCCGGGCCACCCGATTCAACGCACTGAATGTCTTTGTAGCCCTGTTTGATCACCATCTCATTGGTGATTTTTTCCGCCCCGTAGTCACGCAGCATGTCCATCAGGGTTTCCTGCGGTTTGCCGCCTAGGACCAGCCGGGTCGAATCCGCCTTGGGGTCGCAGCCGTGGATGAAGATCTTTTTGTCGTGGAAATGGGCGAGGGCCGCTGCCGTGTTTTGGGTGGTGGTTGATTTACCGATGCCGCCTTTGCCGTAAATTGCAATTTTTCTGGTCATGATGCCGCTCCTTTTCTTGAGTAATGTGAATCGTGGCGTGATGATTGTTTTTCACGATGTTGATTTTCTTTAGAGCGAAGAACATGCCAGAGCATTGAAAGAAATTTTCCAAGCGATCATTTTTAGGGGAAAGTTTTCTTTTATTTCAAGATGTTATGACTTGTCTTGACTTTTAAAACTCAAGGGTAATGAGTAAAAAATATGTCCACTCCCCATGAAGAAGTTGTTCATTGAGGGACGGTTTCCCTTGGGATTGTTCATGAATGTACGCTATGCTTCTGCTGAACCGAACAAGGGTAGTTTTTTCTCAAGTGAGATAGGGTATACAGATGAGAGAAATAGATGAAACGGTTGGCCTGACAGGACATCTTTGGCTGCAAAAAGCCGATAAGCCCTTTGTTGGCCAGGATAGAATCCGCCTGCTGGAAAAAATTGATCAGCTGGGTTCTATGAATAAAGCGGCCAAGTCACTTGGGATCAGTTATCGAAGTGCCTGGGATGCGGTCAATCTGATCAACAACCTTTCCGATGCCCCTTTGGTCGAGAAGGCCAGTGGCGGCAAAGGGGGCGGAGGTGCCTATCTGACCGAATCAGGGCGGGATCTTGTGCGGAAATACCAATTTCTGCAGCAGGAACATCAATCTTTTCTTGCGACTCTGGAGGAAAAGCTTGGCGATTTGAGCGGCTTGGAGAACTTTCTTGATCGGGTGACCATGAAGGTCAGTGCCCGTAACGTCTTTTACGGCACGGTGAGTCAGGTCTCCAATGGTACCGTTCATGTTGAAGTCACCTTGACGCTTAAGGGCGGTTCTCTGTTGAAGGCGATTGTCACACGCCGTGCCGTCGATTCTTTGGGATTACGGGAAGGGCAACCGGCTTATGCCCTCGTGCAGGCAGGATCCGTCGTCGTTGCTGACGACATGGCCGGTTTTCGCGTGAGTGCCGGCAATTTTTTTAAGGGGACGGTCAGCCGATTACACGGCGGCTTGGTCAATACGGAAGTGGATATAGAAATTCCCGGCGGTGACACGATCAGTGCGGTGGTCACCCTTGAGAGTGCGCAACGTATGGGACTGCAGGCCGGGAACCGGGCTTGTGTGTTTTTCAAGGCCTCGCAGGTCATTCTCGGCGTGCGTTGAGGAATAAAGATAAGGAGCCAGTGGGGATCAGTCCGGCAGTTGCGACTTCAGGCTGAACAGCTTTACCTTACTTTACACACTCTTTACTTAAATTGAGATGATAACCGTTACACTGTAAGGCAGATTTTTCCCTTTTATAGAGCTGTTCTTTGCCAAAGTGTCTGGGGCAAGGGGCTCTGAGGCGAAAGGATTCTGTCATGAGCAGCCTGTCTTCCATCACATCATCGCTCTATTCCGCGTTGGAAAATTATTACAGCAGTTCCGAAACAGAGACCACCGAGAGTTCGGAAACCACGGATACGGAAGAAACCACGACGTTGACAACGGAGGACACGGTCTCCTTGAGCCTGACCCAGGAGTTGATCGATTCGTTAAGTGAGCTGACCGGCACTGATTGCGATAGCGATTACGAGGAATATTCCGGCCTGTACAATGCGGTGGTGATGCAACTCAATGCCGATGCCCTCAGCGATGTACTGACCGACTATTATAGTGAAGAAGAGACGGAGTCTGTTGAAACAACCACAGATAGCACAACTTCGGAATCCACGACAGAACCCACCGCGAGTGTTTCGGACGGCAGCGATACCTCGACCACAGGAACAACCATCGATATTACGGTTTAACAGGCTGTTGATAAACAGCCTGCGAGCCCCTGTTGATGTCAGGAGTCGCTACCTTCGACAATGGCAACACTGACCGTTCTCCCTGCAACCAGTCGCACCGATTGGGGAACACTGTCGAGATGGATACGAACCGGAATCCGTTGTGCCAGTCGTACCCAGGAGAAGGTGGGATTGATATCCACCAGCAGGCTATCCTGTCCGCGTTCGCGGTCTTTAATGCCGTAGGTGATACTTTCCACATGACCGTCGAGTGTCAGGGGGCTGCCCATCGGTGAGATGATGGCGCTGTCTCCGATGTGAATCCGTTCGAGCTTGATCTCCTCAAAATATCCCGCCACATAGAATGAGTCCGTATTGATCAGGGCAATGGCCGATTCACCGGCTTTGACATAGCTTCCCGGCCATAACGACAGGTTGGTGACAATGCCGTTGACCGGGGCTTTGATTTCAGTGCACTTGAGATTATAAGCGGCCAGATCATAATCGGCCCGCGCTTGATCATAGGCGGCAATCGCTTGTTTGTGAGCTGTTTCAACCTGTTCGAGTTGTTGACGGGGCACCGCTGCGGTGGCCAGTAGCTTCTGATAACGATCCAGGTTGCTTTGAGCCAGTTTCAGTTCCGCCTGGGTGCTTGACACCCGGGCTTTGGTCTGTTCAAAAGCCAATTCAAAACGGGATCGATCCACTCGAAACAGGACATCGCCTTTGTGGACCGGTTGATTGTCCTGCACCAGGACATCACTCACAAGGCCGGATATGTCGGAGGAGAGGTTGACGACATCAACGCAGATGCGTCCATCGCGTGTCCAGGGCGCCTCCATATAGTAATCCCATAAATGCAGACTGAGCATACCTGCACAGACAACCATGACCAGAGTGAAGAGGATGCGTCCGAAAGCGGGAGTATTTTTCATAATCAATTTATCCTTGTCAGGGCAGAGAGTGCCCACAAAATAATGAGATAGCTGGCGGTATTGAACAACGGCGGATGCCAGATAAAACGGTAGATATCGAAACGGATCAGCACACGTTTAAGAGAACTGTTGAGAGCATAAGCGATCAAAGCCAGCCCGGTGAGTGTCGGCAGGTAGACGCCATAAAGATCGAGAACTTGTTCCATTATGAGTAAGCCTTTTCAGCGGTTGTTCTTGAACATATAGGCGGCAGTGCATCAAGACCGCGGCGCAATCCGATCAGAGCCTGAACGACACGCGAACGTGGTGATAAGAAGCGGAAAGATTCGGCCAATGTCTGATCGAGCAGGCGAACCAGATGACTATCATCTTCCGGGTGGGTGTAACCCTCGTGCCGTTTGTTCTGATAATGCGCGGCCAGACAGCTGAGAATTTCGTCAATTCTGCGAAGCAGGTCAGGGGATAAGCGTTTTTTATGTTTGTGAAGTTCCATCATGTTCAGTCCCATCCGCAGGTCGCGAAAAAAATCACTCGCCGCCAGCGATGAGTCCGGTGGCAGGACCGCCAGACGCGGAACCATCAAGGCCAGGCGATCCATCTGCCGTTGTGAGAACGGACGAATCTGTTCCAGCCGTTGGGCGGTCGCCAGTTTTTCCAGATCGTGCCAGCTGTTCTTCAGTAATCGTTTGGCACTGGTTTCAGCGCCGATGGAGCGGACGATGGCCGTAGTGATCCCGGCGATGGCAAAGCCGATCAGTGTGGCGATATTGGCGTTGGCAAACGTGGCGAAGTCGGCATTGAGGTGGCTTTGCAGCGTCAGCGCCATCGGGATGTTGACGCTGACAATGGCACCGATCACGCTGAAAGCCGGCATGGCTACCAGCAGTCCCGCCGGAATCAATGATAGGCCAAGGGCGGCAGACAACGTCAGGAAACTGTCAACGCGTGGGAAAATCGCCAGTTGATAACAGGCGGCGATGGCGATGGACAGGGCGGTGAACGTGGCGAACTTACGAATCAGTGGCACCGGGTCATCCAGCGTGGCAAACAGACAGCAGAAGATTGCCGCCAACTGGGCGATTCCGACGCCTTCCCGCCAGCCACTGGCGATCCAGAACAGGGTCGCCACACTGGTTGCAATCACCACGGTAATCGCCGACAGAAACGCCATGCCGTAATCACGATGCTGATGGCGGGCACGGTCGAGTAAACGTGCCGAACGTTGCCATCTGAAACGCCTTTGTTGTTTGTTACCAATGATGGCCTTGTGCAGCGAGGCACAGTCCGTCCAGCTTTTGATCAACAGGCGCAGGTGCTGGCAGAAGTTGACGGTGAGCAGGTCACACCAGTTCTGTCCGCAATGCCTTTGTTCAATTGCCGTGATGGCCTGACGCAATTGACGCGTGGTGGGAACATCTCTCTCGGGAGTGTTTGTTTCACCTGTCGATTTAACCCAGAGTGCCACCTGACGGATCAGCTGCTGGATATCTTTTGACAGGCAGCCCTGATCGGATTTCAGGGCCATCATGCGGTCATGCAGTGTCGACAGTGACGGGAGTAGACGCGTCATGCGCCACTGCAATAAACGGACAAGATCCGCCAGGTTGTTGAGCTTGGAGGTATCGTACGACAGATGGGAGATAAATTGACCCAATTCCCGGACATCTGCGGCCAGCTTTTGCCGGTCCTTCAGGGTGGTTTCGGCATTGCTGTGCAGATCCAGACTGTCGATGGTCAAACGGGTCGCATCGGTCATCCAGGCAGTGATCTGGCGCAGAACCACGTCACCGGCCGGCAGGGGGAGCACAACCCGGTTGATCACAGCGGAACAGACCAGTCCGATGCCGATCTCTTCAACCCGAGAGACGGCATAGAGAAAAGAGTCTTCCGGGGTGCTGGTCAGCATGAAGCCGGTAATCGCCAGGGTATAGCCTGCCAGCATGAACACGTAGGAGCGTGGTGTCGGGTCGAGCAGACTGAAAAACAGACACAGCCCGATCCATGTGCCGATGGCCAGGGTGAGCAGGAATGGTGAAGCGACCAGCAACGGGACAAGAATCACCGTGGCGATGCCGCCGATGATGGTGCCGAACAGCCGGTAATGGGCTTTGGATGTCGTTACCCCGGTCAACGGATGGGCGACCACATAGACCGTGACCACGGCCCAAAACGGGCGCGGCAGATCAAAGCGCAGGGCAATGTAGTAGGCCAGCATCGCAGCAGAGAATGTTTTCAGCGAAAAAACAACTTGTTGAACGGTGGGGCGAAATGGTGCGCGTTGGGTCATGTCTGGGCCGGATCCAGAGGGGAAGCTCCCAGCCGATTGGCCAGCAGGGTGAGGACACGAATGGTGGCATCGACATCATCCGGGTCGGCATCCGCCAGCATGGTCATGCGCAGATCGGCAAGGATTTTTTCCACTTCGGCACCGACGTTATGTCCGTCATCGCCCAGGACCAACAGGCGGGCCCGGCGGTCGGAAGGGTCGGTAATCCGTTCGACGAAACCGCTTTGCTCCATGCCGTCGATGATACGCACCAGTGACGGCCCTTCGATGCCGAGCACCTCGGCCAGTTCACATTGCCTCATCGGTTTTTCCTGACGCATCAGCATGATGATCGGCAAGGCGGTAGCCGTTGAGATGTTGTGATTGGTCAATTCCTGATTGACGCGGCGTTTCCAGGCGTGGCCGACAGCCACAATCAGTGGAGATAGCGCCGCCCAGCGTTTGATGTCTGTAGTTTTCATTGCTAATAGTTAACATCCTATCTATTTGAATGCAATATTTTTTGCCTGTGGATTTTATAATTTGATCAGTCAGTGATGGAGAGCGAATTAAGCTGTTGGTGGATAAAAGACAGAGCGCGCTGTTCCGACCAATAGGTCTGTCCCGGCAGCATAAAACCGACGTGTCCGCCATGGCGAGGTGTTTCCAGGGTCAGGCAGGGGTTGGTTTTGACCAGGTTGCGAGGATAACAGTCGTCGATGAGAAACGGATCGTCCAACGCATTAACGATCAGGCTGGGGACGTGGATGCGTGGCAAATGACGATTGCAGCTGCAGCGATGCCAGTAGTCTTGTGCGTTTGCAAAGCCGTGCAATGGGGCCGTGTAACGATCATCAAACTGCTTGAAGGTTTTGATCTGATGGTAGTTGTTGATGGGGATGGCTTCCGGGTACTGGCTGTTTTTGAACTGAAGCTTTTTGTGCAACTTGATCAGAAAGCGTTTCATGTAGATGGTGCAGGCCGGATGCTCCAGCGCCCGGCTGCTGTGACCCAGCTCACAGGGCACGGAAAAGCCAACGATTCCGCAGATGAGTGGATGGATGTTTTCGGCCTGCTGCCCGGCGTAGAGCAGGGCCAGATTGCCGCCCATGGAAAAACCGATCAGGAAAATATGCGCATAGCGTCCCGTGGCTACGGCATGGTGTACCACGGTGTCCAGGTCGTACGTGGCGCCGTTATGGTACATAATTTTTCGCCGATTCGGTTCGCCGCTGCAGCCGCGATAATTCCACGCCAGGGCATCGATGCCCTGCACGTTGACCGCCTTAACCATCCCTTTAATGTAGTCACGAGTCGAATTGCCTTCCAGACCATGACAGAGAATAACCAGCGCCTCCCCGCCAACGCATGCCCAGTCAAGGTCAAGAAAGTCATTGTCCGGGGTGGTGATCCGTTCGCGCTGATACGCTGGACAACTGAGTTTGCGAAACAGGGTCGGGTAGATGGTCTGCAGATGACCGTTTCGCAGGTAAAAGGGTGGGGAATAGGGTGTCATGGGTCGATCATAGTCTCTCTGGTCGGGTGTTTCAATCCTGATGAGTCTTTTAAAACGCTTACAAAGCGCTGGCATGGCTTTTGCCAAAAAATAAACAAAATAACTCTTAATTTTTGTCTAAAACCGCCGATACGTAGAAAGATCTCATAACTGATATTGTGTTTGTTGATGTGTCTCAGCTCGAAAGGGAGAAGCTATGCAGGTTTTATCCGCCAAGGGGTATGATGTTTATGGGGTTGCAAATCGGTCCGCATCTGTGGTGGCATCGGTGACGGATCAAAGTCCGTCCTCCACGGCAGGCAATTCAACTGTTCAGGATAGTGTCACCCTTTCGCCACAGGCACGCGAGTTGGCGGCAAGTCAGGCTGCCTCGCAGGTCAAGACGGCTGCAACCGCCGTGTTCAATACCAACAAGGGCGATGTTGAACTGGACATTGAGGACTACTTTACTCCCAACCACAAAACATTTTCCGGGGGAATCGATTCTCTGCCACCGTTGATAATGCCCACTCAAGACAATATCAATGCGTTGGCCAATCATATCTCCAGTACCCTGCCGGGGTTGATGAGCAATTACGGTATTCCCGTTGCACCGGAGACAATTCAATACGACAACCGTGGACAACTGGTATTGCCGGACGATTATCCCTATGCGGAAGAATTTACTCAGATGCTCGACGAAAATCCCTCATTTGCACGAGAATTGAGCACCGTGAATGCCCTGTCTTCCCAACTGGCGGGGATTCAACGGGCCATCGCCTTCCAGGAAGAAAGTGAAGGCATGTCGGATAGTGAAATCGCCGCGCTGATGTCCAAATACACTGATCTGTTTGACGGTCAGCACTCTGCAGGAGACTTTTCGCTCGGATTTACGGCGGATGGTTCACTGAACGTCAGTGTCAACGGTGAGCAGATCGCCTGAGTCTCTTCACTGTTGTTTGACGGTCAGGTGTCTTTTTAACATGGTGATGCGACGCCAGGATTCATCAATCCTGGCCTCGCTGACCTTGCCCTGCCTGACCAGGCGGCGAATGATCGAGACAGCCTGTTCAACACTGTGCTCGTTGTAACGGAGGTTGTTGCCGAATACCAGCATGTCCACGCCGGCGTTGAGCGCTTTTTCAATGGCCGTTTCCAATCCGTAATGATCACTGATCGCCTTCATCTGCAGATCGTCGGAAATCACCACACCTTCATACCCCAGAACACTGCGTAATAGTCCGGTAATGATCGGTTCAGACAACGTCGCCGGATCGTTGGCATCCAGACGACGATTGAAAACATGAGCCGTCATGATGGCATCGACATGCCCCTGCTTGATCAGCTCGCGGTAAGGGATCAGTTCATCTTCGCTCCAGGTCGTGGTGATATCAGTAAGGCCCTGATGTGAATCCGCTGTGGAACTGCCGTGTCCGGGAAAGTGTTTAAGACAGGTCAAGACACCCGTCTGATGATGCCCGGCAATATAGGCTTCAGCCTGCTCCGTTACCTGATCAGGGTCAGAGGAAAAACAGCGGTCCAGTCGGGCAATCACCGGATTGTCGGGATTGCTGCACAGATCGACCACCGGGGCCAGATTGAGGTTGATCCCCATGGTTTCCAATGTTGTTGCCAGCTCTTTACTCTGTTCAACGGTTTGATGGAGATCCGCCTGTTCGCCGAGTTGACGGTGGGAAAGGGTAGCGGGGAAGCCCTGCGCCGGTTTAAGCCGGGCAATGCGTCCCCCCTCTTGATCAACGGCAATCAGTAAGGGCCGGTCGGACAGAGCCTGAAGACTCGAGGTAAGCTTTTTCAGTTGAGACGGCGAAGCGATATTTCGTCCTGCCTGGCCGAGTTGGACATCATAATCAAACAGAATGACGCCGCCGAGGTTTCGTTTTTGAATGTCTGTGACGAGGGTGGGGGCCTGTTCCACAGTCTGACCGCGAAACCCCACCAGCAACAACTGGCCTATTTTTTCATCCAGTGGAGGTTGTGTCGATGTTGTGTTGCCGGTCAGAAGTTGACAACCGCTGCAGGTAAAAAACAGCACCAGAAGCAGTAACTGGATGACTGGGATGAACAGGCGTCGGTGGAACTTGGGTGATAACGGCATCAGGGCGCTCTCTGTTTTGCATAAGACGTCAAGGACTCTACAACACGAACTGGTGAAGCGGGTTTGATGGCTAAATAAAAATGGCTTCCTGAAGGAGGAAGCCATTTCGTTGATTGCGTTTTGTTTTTTGTTAGCGCGCTCGCTCCACCAGATAGGCTTTGACCCTTTCGGTGTCGGCATCAATCAGATCACAACGCGAATCGCGTTGTTCAATGCCGTCGAGGGACGCGGGACGCTCCGGGTCCTGACCAATGGCCTGCTGCACAGCATCACCGAACTTGGCCGGATGAGCCGTGGCCAGACACACCACCGGAACGTCCGGGTCGCTGAGCTGTTCACCGGCACGCACGCCGACAGCCGTGTGCGGGTCAAGCACATAGCCGGTACGTTGATGGAAATCACGGATCTGATCAACGGTAGCGGCTTTATCCACAGTCAGCGAATCAAAGTCTTCGCGAACTTTGGCTTGCAACTGGCCGTCAAACTGCAGGCTCTTGCTGGTAGCAAAGCTCTCCATCAAACCACAAAGTGATTCGCTGTCTTCGCCGAGCAGGTAATAAAGATAACGCTCAAAGTTGCTGGCGATTTGAATATCCATGGACGGCGACAGGGTTTCCACCACTTCACCGACCGAGTAATCGCCGTTGAGAACAAAGCGCGACAGGATGTTGTTTTCGTTGGTGGCGAGAATCAGTTTATCCACCGGCAGGCCCATGCGTTTGGCCATGTAGCCGGCAAAAATGTCGCCGAAGTTGCCGGTCGGCACCGAGAAATCAATTTTTTCACAGCCGGTTTCAGGTTGAACACGGCTGTAGGCGTAGAAGTAGTAGACGATCTGGGCCAGTACCCGCGCCCAGTTGATGGAGTTCACCGCGCCGAGGCTGTAGTTGGCTTTGAAGTCGAGATCATTGAAGGTCTCTTTGACGATGCGCTGGCCGTCGTCAAACGTGCCGCGAATGGCCAGGTTGAAGACATTGTCGTCGGTGACGGTGGTCATCTGCAGCTTCTGAATCGGCGACACTTTGCCATCCGGATGCATGATGAAGATGTTGATGCGGTCTTTACCGCGCACGCCGTAGATGGCGGCGCTGCCGGTGTCGCCGGAGGTGGCGCCGAGGATGTTCATCTTCTCGTCGCGTTCTTCCAGCAGATACTCGAACAGATTGCCGAGGAACTGCAGGGCGACATCTTTAAAGGCCAGGGTCGGCCCGTGGAACAGCTCAAGAATATACACACCATCCTGCTTGATCACCGGGGTGACTTCCGGATGGTCAAAGGTGGCGTAGGAGCGCTCAATCAGGTCGCGCAGATCGTTGGGGTCAAAATCATCACCGGTAAAGCGGGAGATGATATCAAAGGCAATCTGCGGGTAGGACATGGTCTGGTAGGCGGTAAGCTGCGCGCTGTCGATGGCGGGAATTTCCTGAGGCAACAACAGGCCGCCATCGTTGGCTAATCCCATCATGACCGCATCTTTAAAGGACAGGTCGCGGACCTGACCACGGGTACTCATATAACGCATGTTTTTCTCCATTCAGTGTAATGTTGGCTGAATCATAACAGGATTGTTCCGTGAAGAAAAGAGTCGTTCGACGAGGGGTTTTGCCGTGAAACGAAGTGACTCTCAAGCCGAATATAAAATAGAATCCCCGACTGACGAACACCTAAAAATCAGGTCGTCGCAGCCGGGGAAAATGGAGTTCATAAGTAATGATGCCGTTGGATCTTATTTTCTATTATTGACAGTCTCCGAGACGTTTTCCGCTGAGAATTTGTTCCGTTTTACCCGCACCGGGAATGTCGGTAATAATTTTACCGCTGAAGGTGTCTCCGGCATAGGTAATAGTGCCGTTGCTGGTGGTTACACCTTGATCGGTCCGGCAAGTGATTGTCCAGCTCACTGTATCGCCATCCACTTTTTGTGAGGTGACTTCACAGGAGTTGTTCTCCTGCTGCATGCCCTGCTTGGGAATCAGGTCTTGTTGCGTCAGGCAGGTGGTATAGGAGGTTGGCGGCATGGCAAAGGGCAGGTTGGCCATTTTCATCTCTGTCGTGATTTGCCAGTTTCCTTCGTTGAGGTTGATTTTTGGTGTGTCGGACGAGGATGAACAGGCGGTGAACAGCAGCAGGGTAAAAGCACACCCCGTCAATACAAGTGATTTTTTCAACATGATTTTCTTCCTTTGAGTGAGTTGGACTGAGCTTTGTTAACGATGGCAGCCTCTTTAGATGATTAGTCTGCTTTAAATAGAATTTTAGGCTTAAATCTTAATTCGTCAAATGTACTCTCGCCCGTGATAGAGAGAAGTAGCGTTTTGTTGTGTTGATTGTGGTGATGATTCACACTCGGGGATGGTGTTTCGGTTTGACGAGCTTTTCTGGTTTTTGATAAGATCAAAAAATTGTGTCTACAGTTTGAAACAACTTAAATTTTCCCCATTTAGCAAGGATGAGTAACGTGGCGAAGAATAAGATAGTAATTGACGAGCTGCGCTGTAAGGGCTGTGCCTTGTGTACCGTGGCCTGCCCTCAAGGGCTGATCAAGATGAGTACCGAGCTGAATAAACAGGGCTTTCTTCCGGCAATGGTTAGCGCTGAAGCTATGGAGCGCTGTAGCGGCTGTACTTTGTGTGCTCAGGTGTGCCCGGATGTAGCGATTGAGGTTTATAAAGGGGTTTAGCTCTGGGGTGTCTAACCCTGTTTATGGAGGATTCTTGTGACAAAACGTTTGTTTGTAAAAGGCAACGAAGCGGTTGCCATGGGAGCCATTGAGGCAGGATGCCGTTATTATTTTGGTTACCCGATCACTCCTCAGAGTGATATTCCCGAATATATTTCCCGCGAATTTCTGAAGATTGGTGGCGAATTCATTCAGGCGGAAAGTGAAGTGGCTTCGATCAATATGCTGCTCGGCGCCAGTGCCTGTGGTGCTCGGGCCATGACCTCGTCATCAAGCCCCGGCATTTCCCTGAAGCAGGAAGGTATTTCCTACATGTCAGGTAGTGAATGTCCCGGCCTGATTGTCAATATCTGTCGCAGTGGCCCCGGCCTTGGCGGTATTGATGCCTCCCAGGCCGATTATTTCCAGGCCACCAAAGGGGGCGGACATGGCGGTTATCACATCATTGTCCTGGCACCGGACTGTGTGCAGGAGATGTACGACATGGCGATTCTGGCCTTTGATCTGTCGGATCGTTACCGGGTGCCGGCCATGATTCTGGCGGATGCCGTCATCGGCCAGATGAAGGAAGCGCTGGAGCCGCATCCTTATGTCAAACCGGATGATCTCGGTCCAAAGGACTGGGCGCTGATCGGCGACGGCAAGGCCGGTGAGCAGAAAATCGTCAAATCCCTGTATCTCGGTGATGGTGAGCTTGAGGCGCACAACAACCGTTTGCAT
This sequence comes from uncultured Desulfuromonas sp., assembly GCF_963676955.1. Lineage (NCBI taxonomy): Bacteria > Pseudomonadati > Thermodesulfobacteriota > Desulfuromonadia > Desulfuromonadales > Desulfuromonadaceae > Desulfuromonas > uncultured Desulfuromonas sp. The sequence continues at coordinate 2,696,892 of NZ_OY781461.1, forward strand.
GCCAAATATGCCGTCATGCAGGAAAAGGAAGCACGTTACGAGGGAATCGGTCTGGACGATGCCGAATTGCTGGTTACGGCCTACGGCAGCACGGCGCGTATCGCCAAGACCGCTGTACGTCTGGCGCGTGAACAGGGATTGAAAGTCGGGCTGTTGCGTCCCATTACCCTGTTTCCATTCCCGAATGCCGCGTTTAAACAATACGGTGAGAAAGCGGGCAAGATTCTGTGTTTTGAACTGAATAACGGACAGATGGTCGACGATGTGCGCCTGGCCGCACCCGGCGTTGACGTTGATTTTTACGGACGTCCTCCCGGAGCAGGTTCCCTGCCGACTCCGGAAGAATTCCTGGCCCAGATCCGTTCCCGTTGTGAGGTGACCGCATGACCACAGAGATGAAAAAAGTATTTGCCCGGCCCGAGTCCCTCAAGGACGTTCAAACCCATTTCTGTCCCGGCTGCCATCACGGTACCATTCATCGTCTGGTTGCCGATGCCATCGATTATTTCGGCATCAAGGATCAGACCATTGGTGTCGCGTCTGTCGGCTGCAGTGTGTTTTTGTACGGCTATTTTGATATTGATGTCATCGAGGCTCCCCATGGCCGTGCACCTGCCGTGGCGACCGGCGCCAAGCGGGTCCATGCCAAGCGACCGGTATTTACCTACCAAGGCGACGGTGACCTGGCGGCCATCGGTACCAGCGAGATTATTCACACCGCCAACCGCGGTGAGCCGATGACGGTCATTTTTGTCAATAACACCACCTATGGGATGACCGGTGGCCAGATGGCGCCGACCACGTTGCCGTCGCAAAAGACCACCACGTCTCCCGCTGGCCGCAATGTGGCTAAAGATGGTTATCCCCTCAAGATGGCAGAATTGCTGGCCAATCTCGAAGGGGTGGCCTATTCGGTGCGGGTAGCCGTGGATACGCCTAAACATGCCATACAGGCCGGAAAGGCGATTCGCAAAGCGTTTGAGACATCGGTCAAGAACAACGGTTTTGCGTTTGTCGAAGTTCTGGCCAGCTGTCCCACTAACTGGGGGATGACTCCGCTGGCGGCAAATGAGCGGGTAGGATCAGAAATGATTCCCTACTTTCCGTTGGGTGTCTACAAGGACTGTGACCAGAAATAACCGGCACAGAGCCATTTTCATAAAGGAAGAGACGATGAACCACGATGTATTTATGGCCGGTTTTGGTGGGCAGGGTGTTCTGTTGATCGGCAACCTGTTGGCTTATGCAACGATTATGGAAGGGAATAATGCGTCGTATTTCCCGGCCTATGGTGTAGAAAAACGTGGCGGTGCCGCAACATGCACCATCGTGATGTCGGACCAGCAGGTCGGCTCGCCGGTGGTTGGTGAACCGGAAGCCTCACTGTTGCTGAACCCGCTGTCTATGGAAAAATATTATGAACGCGTCCGTAAAGGCGGTTTTGCCCTGATCAATTCATCGCTGATTGATGATGACGGTTCCAGCCGTGACGACGTGGTCAAGGTACGGATTCCGGCCAATGACATGGCACTGGAGATCGGTGATGCCCGCCTGGTCAATATGGTTGTCCTCGGTGCCTATATTGAGTACAGCAAAGTGGTGAAGATGGAGACCGTCAAGGAAGCGCTTAAAGTGGTGCTCCCCGAGCGCAACCATCGTTTTCTACCCTTGAATTATCAGGCTTTGGATCAAGGTGCCGAGTTCTGTCGCCAGGCTTTGCAAGCCTGATTCGAACACGCTGGACGAAACAATTACTCCTGTGATAAAAAGGCCGGGTTTTTCCCGGCTTTTTTATTTTTTAAAATGCGTTGTGCAATCCCAGCTCAGGTTTGAAAAGAGCTGCCCGGCTCTCCCGTTCCACCTCGCAAGCCTGCGTCAGGTGCGTATCAAACTGTGAACGGATGAGGTTCGTCGGAGCATTTTGTTCCGCATTGCGAACCACTGAAGAGCAAAAATAAAATCAAGGATGCCATGCCACCTGTCGTTGAATTCATCAAACTGAATAAACCGGAAAAAGCCAAATGTTTGTGCCTGTTGGCCGAAGAGTTTTTTGCCCAGCACAAGCGGGTTCTGATTCTGGTCGAAGATGATAATCAGGCTCTGACGCTGGACCGGTTTATGTGGACCTGGAATAAAGGCTCGTTTCTGCCCCATGTGTGGGATAACGGTGCCGTGGAATGCCATGAAGAGTCGATCGCGATCGGCACCCGTGAACAGAATTCCAACGGCGCTTCGGTCTTAATTGCCGCGCGGCCCTGCCAGGTGGAATTTATGCGCCAGTTCAAACACGTCATCGAGTTTGCTGAGACCTACGATAAAGCCTTGGTTGAAGCGGCACGGGATCGTTTCCGAGCTTGGAGGGAGTGCGGTTGTGAGCCTCGAATGCGTTAATAATGGCGGATCTGTCAGCCGTATTGTCAGCGCCTGTGCGCTGACGTTGGAGCAGGAGGCTGCAATTGGACTTGCCGGCCGCGATGCGCTGTCCATCTGGCAGGCGCGTGTTGGTGAGATCGTCACCGTGGAAGATCCGTTTCAGCAGTGCTATCGAGCGCGGATAACGGACTTGGATGACGCTGATGCCACTGTTGTTCCGTTTGAAATGATCGACGCGGTGGAGTCGCCTGTGCAAATCTGCCTCTGCCAGGCGTTGCCCGAAAAGGAACGTTTTGAACTGGTACTGCAGAAAATGACGGAGATCGGTGTCAACCGAATTGTCCCTTTTATTTCACAACATTCCACGACAGTCGAAGAGCGCGATGCCGGACAGAAAAAATCCCATCGCTGGCCTGATGTGCTGCTGCGAGCCGGGCGTCAATGCCGTCGCGCTGAATTGCCGGAATTGATGGCGGTGTGTGATTTCGACACCATGCTTGAGTCGTTGTCGGACTGGGATGTCAAATTGCTGCTCAGCGAAAAAGGCGCGGCCTGGTCGTTTCGTGAGGGGATCGGTTCCGCACGCCCGGACCGGATTGCCGTCATTGTTGGCCCGGAAGGTGGCTTTGCCGACGCGGAGATTGAGCAGGCTCAGGGGCGGGGCGTGGTGCCGGTGTCGGTGGGACGACGAATATTACGAACCGAGACAGCAGCCATTGTTGCAGCGACGCTGGCTCAATTCTGTGTAGGGGATTATGCCTGATAAACAATTCAATCCGGATGTCGCGGCCCAGATTACGGTGATTCTGGTGGAACCTCAGGGGCCGTTGAATATCGGCTCGGTGTGCCGGGCCATGGGTAACTTCGGTTTTACGGATCTGCGTCTGGTCAATCCGCAGACCAACCATTTGCGCCACGAAGCGCGGCAGATGGCGGTCAAGGCAGGTTATATTCTCGAAGGGGCGACGATTTATTCCTCTCTGGAAGAGGCGTTGCACGGCTGTCAGTATGCTTTCGGCACCACGCGTCGTTTTGGTCGTTACCGTGATCGCGATGATTTCCTCTATCCCGATGCCGCGGCGCAGCTGATCGCCGGCTTTGATCACGATATTCATACGGCCCTGGTGTTTGGCCGCGAGGATTGTGGTTTGCTCAATGAAGAACTTGATTTGTGCCAGCGTTTTTTGACCATTCCCACCTGTGATGCCATGCCGTCGATGAACCTGGCTCAGTCCGTGGCTTTGTGCCTCTATGAGGTGTCCAAACAGGGGTTGGAGGCGCGTGGAGAATTGCTTAATCCCGATCTGGCGGCCATTGACCAGACCGAGGCGATGATCCAGCAGATGAAAGAAACCCTGACGCGGATCGAATACCTTGATCCCCAGAATCCCGATCATATTTTGCGTTCGTTCCGACGCCTGTTCGGTAAAAGCGGTTTGACGGATCGCGAAGTACGCATTTTGCGCGGGTTGTGGAGCCGCATTGACTGGGTGCAGGGCGAACTGGAAAAACGGACTCAGGCTGATGGAGAGAATCATGAGTGAGTTGTTGCAAGGTGTCACTTTGGAGAATGGTTTAAAGGTCGAGTTTTCTGATGAAACCGTCCGTTATTACGGCGATTACCACCGGATTCAGATCGATGTATTTATCGAACTCGAAGACGGGCGTCGCGAACAGTTTCAACGCCTGGAACGGATGGGCATCAGTGGCGATGCCTTGGAGGAAACCAAGCAGGAGGTGATGCGTGCCTTTCGCAACAACTGCTTGCCGTACATGGCCTCCAGCGGCTTTCCAGACAAGTTTATTGCCAGCCTTAAACAACGCAAACCCAAGCCGTTGGCAGGATTGCGTTAATGATTGAATTGACTGTCACGACGCTGGCACATGGTGGGGCCGGACTCGGTCATCACGACGGCAAAGCGGTGTTTGTGTTCGGCGCTATTCCCGGCGACAGGATTCGCTGCAGGATTGTGCAAAGCAAGAAACGCTATGCCCGTGCTGAACTGGTCGAGGTTGTTGAGCCTTCCGACCAGAGACAGGAACCGGCCTGTCCCCACTTTGGTGACTGTGGTGGTTGTGACTGGCAACAATTGTCCTATGAACAGCAATGTTATTGGAAACAGCAACTGTTTGCCGACAGTTGTGTGCGCCATGGCCACATGGATCAGCAATGCATTCGCCCCTTTGTGCCTGCTCCTCAGGCGTTTGGCTATCGCAGCCGGGTGCAGTTCAAGTGCTACAATGCGCCACAGGGCTTTGTGCTCGGTTTTTACCGGCGCGGCAGCCATTATGTCATTGATGTGCGCCGGTGTCCGGTGATTGCACCGCCGATTGCCGCGCAGATGGCGCATTTTCGTGCCCTGTTCGACGGCAGTGTCTATGCGTCCCTGGTGCCGCAAATTGATGTGGCGGTGGGCAGCGATGAGGCCTTGCGCACCATTGTCCATTACCGTGGCAAAGAACCGGACGCGTTTTGTGACTGGCTGGCTGAGCGACTCGATGCCGTTGACGGCGCCATCGACGGAACCGTCCTGGTGCAGACCGGACGTAAATCGTCTTTGACTCTGTTGCGCGGTGAGGAGGATCTGGGTATTGAGGTGGACGAACCGCCGATGACGCTGCATTACGGGCCCGGAGGCTTTGCCCAGGTGCATCTGGCCCAGAACCGGCAGCTCGTGGCCCACGTCATGGAAGCGGCTGAGGTCACATCGAAAGATACGGTTCTTGATCTGTATTGCGGTATGGGAAATTTTTCGTTGCCGCTGGCCCGGCGGGCCGGTGAGGTGGTCGGGGTGGAGGATTATGCCCCTTCCATCGTCTCCGCCGATAAGAATCGTGATGCTCTGGGGCTGACCAATGCCACGTTTCATGCCTGCAGCGTCGAAGAATTTCTCGGACGCTGGAAACGCACGGTGGATGTGATTGTTCTCGACCCGCCCCGCAGCGGTGCGCGTGAGGCTATCGAGGGGATAATCCGTTGTCGACCGCGGCGGATTGTCTATGTCTCGTGTGATCAGCAGACGCTGATGCGTGATCTTACCGTACTTGGTCAGGCCTATGAGGTCACTTCAATTGAGGCTCTCGACATGTTTCCTCAGACCTGTCATACTGAGGGCCTCGCCGTGCTCGAACGGCGACCGGGTTAAGCAAGGCACCTATAAGTCGTTTCAACAGGTTGTGTCTTTTTGCTTGCCACAGAACTCGGGATGTGTTACATACTTGTGGATAAATCTTTTCATTTATGAGAAGTGAGCTTTTTGCTCACTTTTTTTTGTTTTATCGCTTTGAGCTTTTTGTAAAAGCCTCAGTTTTTTATACAAGGCAGTCGTTAACTCATGTCTCAAGAAGCTGTTTTGAATAAGGTTGTTGAACTGGCTGGTCCCATCCTCGAAGAGCAGGGGCTTGAGCTGGTGGATATCGAGTTTTTTGCCCAGGGCTCCGAATGGTTGCTGCGCCTGTTTATCGATAAGCCGGGCGGCGTCAATCTTGACGATTGCGCTGATTGCAGTCGTGAACTGAGCATGATCCTCGATGTGGAAGAGGTGATTGATACGGCGTACCGCCTCGAAGTCTCCTCGCCGGGAATTGACCGTCCCCTGAAAAAAGACGCTGATTTTGAACGCTTTAAAGGGGAGATGGTGCGTGCCAAAACGTTGCAGGCCGTTGATCCCGACCTGCGGGGTTACCAGCGCAAGACATTCATTGGTGAGTTGCTCGGTCTTGAGAACGGCGTGGTTTCCATTGAACAGAATGACAAGGCCGGCGGCCGCGTTGACCTGCCTTTGGACAGTCTGGAAACGATCAACCTTGAACCGCAGTTTTAAAGAAGTGCCTTCGCAGCACTTCCGGTTAGATTAGAGAATTAATCCCGCCACAGGTTCGTCTGTGCCGGTATTTAGCAAGTACAACATAGGAGAGTTAAAATGGTTGCTAATCTCAACCACGTGATTGATCAAGTCGTAAAGGATAAGGGTGTTGATCGGGAGATTCTGGTTGAAGCTCTGGAATCCGCTGTTCTTTCGGCTGCCAACAAAAAGTATCGTAACACGCGTGAGCTTGAAGCCCATTACAATACCGAACAGGGAGAAGTGGAGTTGTTCGAGTTTGTGACCGTGGTTGAAGAAGTTCAGGATTCTTACAAGGAAATCGACCTTGATGAAGCCCGTGAGATTGATCCTGACGTGGAATGTGGCGACTCTCTTGGTATGAAAATGGATTCCGGCAGCTTCAGTCGTATTGCTGCCCAGACTGCTAAACAGGTCATTATTCAGAAGGTCCGTGAGGCGGAACGCGAGGGGATTTACAACGAATTCAAGGATCGTGTCGGCGAACTGGTCAATGGCATCGTGCGTCGCTATGAGCGTGGTGACCTGATTGTCGATCTTGGCCGTGCCGAAGCCTTGCTGCCGCATCGTGAGCAGGTGCCGCGTGAAAATTATCGTCAGGCTGACCGGGTTCGTGCGTATATTGCAGAGGTGAAGATGTCGCCCAAGGGGCCGCAGATCATTCTGTCGCGTACCCATCCGAACCTGGTCATTGAGTTGTTTAAGACTGAGGTTCCCGAGATTGCTGAAGGTATTGTCGAAATCGTCTCTTGCTCACGTGAGCCGGGTAGCCGGGCTAAAATTGCCGTGGTCTCCCATGATCCTGATGTTGATCCGGTTGGTGCCTGTGTCGGTATGCGTGGTTCCCGGGTGCAGAATGTTGTGTCCGAATTGCGTGGTGAAAAAATTGATATTATCCCCTGGACGCCGGATATGGCGCGGTTTGCCTGCTCTGCGCTGGCACCTGCCGATGTTTCCCGCGTTTATGTGGATAATGAAGAGCAGGCCATGGAGATTATCGTTCCCGACGATCAGCTGTCACTGGCGATTGGTAAGAAGGGACAGAATGTTCGTCTGGCCGCACGCTTGATCGGCTGGAAGATTGATATCAAGAGTGAAACTCGCGCCGCGGAAATCGAGCAGGAAGAGAGTCAGCCTGCTGAAGAGACCGATGGCGAAGAGCAAGAGGCTTCTGTGGACGAAACCGTTGTCGATGAAGCTCCTGCTCAAACAGAGGAAGAAGAGTAACCCGACGTGTCGAAGCAGGCGCATCGACCACAAAGAAGCTGTGTTGTTTGTCGACGCAGCGCGGATCAGGATGAACTGATTCGTTATGTTGTTGCCCCCGATGGGCGACTTGTGGTGGATTATCAACATAAGCTGCCGGGACGCGGTGCTTACACTTGCTTTGATAAAGAATGTATTACCCGGGCTGTAAAACGCCGCGCGTTTGTACGGTCCATGAAAAATGCTCAAATCGATGTTGACATCGACGCGCTGATCGAAGAACTCCGTCACCAGGTGGAAACACGGATTCTCAATTTGATCGGCATGGCACGAAAAGCCGGTCTGGTTGCCAGTGGCAGCCAGATGGTACTGGCATCTTTAAAAAAAACGGCAGAGATTGCCTGGGTGCTTCTGGCCAGTGATGTGACGCAAAATGTTGGTTCCAAGGTGCGGCAGCAAACCGCACGTGCCTGCATACCGTTGATTGAGTGTTTTGATAAAGCGACCTTGGGACGTGCGTTAGGCCTGTCGGAGCGCAGTGTCATGGCTCTGATAAAAAGTCCGCTGGCGCAAACATTAAATCACGAGCTGCAACGATATAGAGATGTAATGGGGGAATTCTGATGGCAAAAATTAGAATCTACGAACTGGCACAGCGAATGGGTCTGGAAAATAAAGAATTGCTTGAACGTTTGCAGCAGGCAGGAATTGAGGCGAAAAGTCATATGAGCGTGATTGACGAGGATGTCGTGAAGTCTTTGGATGGGAAAAAAGAAGAATCAGCGACACAGGAAGAGCCTGTTTTCGATGAAAAGCGGATTAATACCGGATTGATTCGTCGACGTCGTAAAGCCGAGCCCCCGAAGCCGGTTGAAGAACCCAAACCGGAGCCGGAAACTGAGGTTGAACAACCTGTTGCTGAAACGCCTGAACCCGTTGCAGAAGTGGCTGCGGAAGTCGCAGAGGAGCCGCCGGTTGTTGAAGAACCCCCCGAATCTCAACCTGAACAGGTCGAGCAGCAAGAAGCGGTTGTCGAAGAAACGGTTGTGACGGAACCGCCGGTCAAAGAGGCGCCGAAGCCGGAACCGACTGTGGCAGTAACGCCGGAAGAGGTTCCTGAAACGGTTGTTGAGGAAAAACCGCAACCGGTTAAGCGTAAAGCCGCAACCCGTAATGTTGCAGCCATTGTTGCCTCAGCGGCAGAAAGTAAAGAAACGGTCGCCAAACCGAGCGGCGGCGCAAAAATTCTTGGTCGCGTCGAATTGCCCCAGTCCGCCCTGCGTAATGAAGGTGGTGGCCGTGGCAAAAAAGGGGCACCGCGTCCGAAACCGCAAGGTGGTGGTGCACGGCCTGAGCGCAAAGAAACAACGGCAGCCCCGGCCCGTCCGGCAGCGAATCGTACGCCGATGGAACCCAATGTTCCTATGGAAGATGCTTCACGTGATCGTGGCAACCGCAAGAAGAAAAAAGGCAAGAATAACGATTACGCCTCGAATGGCGCTGGGCGTGAGCAGCGGCGTCGCCGTGACCGCATGGAGGTTTTCGAGCCGGATCGTGGCGGTAAAATGCGGCGACCAAAGAAGAACCAGAAGATGCCCAAGCAAACCGAGATTACGGTGCCTAAGGCGATCAAACGTAAAATTCGTATCAGTGACGTGATCACGGTCGGCGAACTGGCCAAACGGATGGGTGTCAAAGCCAACGATCTGATTCGCGAATTGATGCGTCAGGGCAGTATGGTGACCATCAACCATCCCCTCGATTATGAAACCGCCGCGATTCTTGCCGCGGATTTCAACTATGAAGTTGAAAACGTCGCGTTTGACGAGTTGAGTGTTCTGGAAAGCGACGATCTGCAGGAAAAAGGCGATGGTGAAACCGGCAACCTGGTAGAGCGCCCAGCTGTCGTTACCATCATGGGTCACGTCGACCACGGTAAAACCAGTTTGCTTGACGCCATTCGCCAGGCGAATATCGCCGATGGTGAAGCCGGTGGTATTACCCAGCATATTGGTGCTTACGACGTTCAGGTGCATGACAAGACGATTTCGTTCCTCGATACTCCGGGCCATGAAGCGTTTACCGCCATGCGTTCACGTGGTGCCCAGGTGACGGATATCGTTATCCTGGTGGTTGCTGCTGATGACGGCGTCATGCCGCAAACCAAAGAGGCGATCAGCCACTCCAAAGCTGCCGGTGTGCCGATGATTGTTGCGGTGAATAAAATTGATAAGCCGGGTGCGAACTCCGAACGGGTCAAGCAAGAGCTGACCGAGTTTGAAATGGTTCCGGAAGAATGGGGCGGTGATACCATCTTTGTTGAAGTCTCGGCTAAAAAACGCCAGAACCTCGATCAATTGCTTGAGATGATTCTGCTGCAGGCTGAGGTGTTGGAACTGAAAGCCGATCCGACCAAGCGTTGCAAAGGCACCATTGTTGAAGCCCGTCTCGATAAGGGGCGTGGTGCGGTTGCGACGGTTCTTGTTCAGGACGGTACGTTGCATGTTGGTGATCCGATCGTTGCCGGGCTCCATTTCGGTCGCGTGCGGACCATGATCAATGACCGCGGTGTCACCGTTAAGGAAGCTGGGCCGTCGATTCCGGTTGAGGTCACAGGCTTGCAGGGCGTGCCTGATGCCGGTGACACCCTGCATGCTTTGGAAAACGAAAAAACCGCCAAGGAAGTGGCTCAGCACCGTCAGCAGAAGATTCGTGAGACGGAACTGGCCAAGAACAGTCGCCTGTCTCTGGATCAACTCTATGCGCGGATTCAGGAAGGTAACGTTGAAGAGCTCAAAGTTATCGTTAAGGCGGACGTCCAGGGTTCCGTGGAAGCGGTTAAAGATTCACTGAGCAAACTGACAACGGACAGCTGCCGTCTGACGGTCGTTCATACCGGTGTCGGCGGTATTACTGAAAGTGATGTATCGCTGGCTTCCGCTTCGGATGCCATCATCATCGGTTTCAGTGTACGTCCTGAGCCGAAAGCGGCGCAACTGGCCGAGCAGGAAAATGTTGATATCCGCCTTTACAGCATCATCTACGATGCGGTGAACGATATTCGTGATGCCATGGAAGGACTGCTGGCACCGACCCTGCGCGAGAAGCACCTTGGTCGACTGGAGGTTCGCGAGACCTTCAACGTCTCCAAGGTGGGTACCATCGCCGGTTGTATGGTTATTGACGGCAAAATTCATCGTAATGCGCAGGTTCGCCTGGTTCGCGACAGCATTGTTGTTTGGGAGGGTGCGTTGAACTCTCTGAAACGTTTTAAAGATGATGTCAAAGAAGTGGCGACAGGTTACGAGTGCGGTATCGGTCTGGAGAAATACAACGATATCAAAGTCGGTGACATCATCGAAGCTTACGAAATGGAAGAAACAAAAACCGAACTGTAATAACCGATAACATCTGCTGCCGATGGTGGTCCTGTGATCGCCGTCGGCAGCCGTGTATAGAGGTGTTCAGTTTTGAGTGAAGCAAAGGATTTACCGTGGCAACTCAACGGATATATCGGGTCGCAGAACAGATCCAAAAAGAAATTTCAGAGATTATGCTGCGGGGCTTGCGCGATCCGCGGGTGGGCTTTGTCACCATTACCTCGGTGGATGTCTCCAGCGATCTGCGGCATGCCAAAATCTTCTTTACCGTCATGGGAGAAGAGGCGGATGCGGAGAAAACCCAACAGGGGCTTGATAGCGCCGTACCGTTTTTACGTCGGGAACTGGGCAAACGCATGAAACTGCGCCATGTCCCCGAGCTGGTTTTTAAATACGATACGTCGATTGCCTACGGCAGTCATATTGAAGCACTTCTCAAAGAAGCCGGGATAACTCATGATGACGACGAATGATCCGTTGCAGGCGACTGTTGATGCGTTGACGTCAGCACAGCGCTTTCTGATTGCCGCCCATGAAGGCCCTGATGGTGACGCCATGTCCTCCACCCTGGCCCTGACGACGGCTCTGCGAGAGATGGGCAAAGACGTTGTTGCCTACAATGTCGATGGCGTGCCGGACAAATTCCAGTTTCTTCCCGGTGCACAGACGGTGGTCAGTGAGGTTGCCCCGTCGGATCGTTTTGACGTGATTGTGATTCTTGATGCCGGGGAATTACGCCGGGCACGTTTGAACGCCCGTGAGATGTGTACCACCCTGATCAATATTGATCATCATCCGTTTTCAGAAGATTTTGGTGATATTTACCTGGTCGATGACAAGTGCAGTGCCACGGCCGCCATGCTCTACCGGGTTCTCATGGCAACGAGTAACTACACCATCAGTGGTGAAGTCGCCTTATGTATTTATACCGGGATTTTATCCGATACCGGATCGTTCCGTTATTCCAGTGCCGATCCCGAGGCGTTTGCCGTTGCCGGAGAGATGGTGGCGCTGGGCGTTGATCCGTGGATGGTCGCCGGTGGGCTGTACGAAAGTCAGGAAGTAGAGCGTCTGCAGCTGCTTGGGATGTCCTTGAACACGTTACGTGTTTCCAACTGCGGACAGTATGCCGCGATGACCGTGACGCAGCAGATGTTGAATCAGCTGGGGGTCGGGCCGGAACTGGCTGACAGCTTCGTCAATTATCCGCGTTCGATTCATGGCGTTGAAGTGGCCTTGTTTTTCCGCGAATTGGGCGAAAACAGCTATAAGCTCGGTATGCGTTCCAAAGGCACAGTTGATGTCGGTGCCTTGGCGCGTGAGTTGGGTGGCGGTGGCCACCATAATGCGGCCGGCGCCGTGTTACAGGGCACCCTTGATGACGTGCACACGCAGGTCTTTGAGCGGCTCGGAGCGATCAGCGCGGCTCAATGAACGGACTGCTGGTGATTGATAAACCGCAGGGGATGTCCTCTCATGCGGTGGTGCAACGGGTGCGTCGTGCGTGTAAAGTCCGCCGGGTTGGTCATGCCGGGACCCTCGACCCTCTGGCAACGGGGGTGCTCTTGGTCGGCATCGGCCAATGTACCCGCCTGATCGAATACCTGATGGCACAAAACAAGACCTATCGGGCAACCATGAAACTCGGTCTGGTCACGGATTCGCAGGATATTACCGGCGAGATTCAGAAACGTCACGATGCTTCAGCTGTCACGCGGCAGCAGATCGAAGATGTGTGCCGTCGTTTTGTCGGACAGATCGAGCAGATTCCGCCGATGTTTTCCGCCTTGAAAAAAGATGGTGTTCCGCTCTATCGGTTGGCCCGCAAAGGGGTGGAGATCGAGCGGCAAAAACGCTCGATTACCATTGAGTCGCTGATTGTTGAGGCGGTTGACGATGACGAAGTGACGATCTGTGTGGACTGCAGCAAGGGCACGTACATTCGCACGCTGTGTCATGATATTGGGCATGAGCTTGGCTGTGGGGCCTGCATGACAGCGCTGCGTCGCACCCGCAGTGGGGCTTTTGATGAAGCCATGGCGATTACCGTCGACCAGTTGATGGCGGGGGAGTTTGAACTGCTGCCTGCCCTTGATGCCCTTTCCGGCATGCTTCAGGTGCAACTTGCCGAGGATGGGCTGTCACGGTTGCGCGATGGTATTCCGCCACGGCACGGTGATGTTGTGAATGCTCCTGCGATGGATGCGTTGCAGACCATCTGTTTGATGCATGACAGCGCCTTGATGGCCATTGCTCAATATGACCCGGAGCATGAACTGGATGAGCGTGGTGACTATAAATTATTGAAAGTATTTCCGCAGGGTGTTTAGAGCGCGCTTTCGCCTTTACAGGCCTACATATATATGGTAAGAACTGGCAGTATTTTACAATCTACACCGGGAAACCGGACTTATTTGAGTTCGAAAGGAGATGGCACTAGTGTTGGCCACAGAGAAAAAGCAGGAAATTATTAAGGAATTTCAAGCCCAAGAGGGTGATACCGGGTCTCCGGAAGTACAGATTGCTCTGCTCAGCGAGCGGATTACTTATCTGACGGAACATTTCCGTACCCATAAGAAAGATCATCATTCCCGTCGCGGTTTGTTGAAAATTGTCGGCAAGCGTCGTCGTTTGCTCGACTACCTGAAGAAAAACGACATTGAGCGTTATCGCAGCATTATTTCCCGCCTGGGAATTCGTCGTTAGGAAGATGGCAGCAATTCTCCATAGCGAGGATTGCTGCCTTTTGATTTAAGGTGGCTTGGGAGGATGTCCGGAGAGGAAGCCTGACCTGATAAGGGTGAGGTTTTGTCTCAGGCCAACCTCCTGGAGCCTTTTTTTTTGTTCTAAAAGTCATAACGTTATTGAAGAGTTATGACGACAGGAGATGTAAATGGCTTATCAAAAAGTAGAAATTGAATTCAATGGTCAACCGTTGACCATTGAAACCGGAAAAATGGCGCGTCAGGCCGATGGCGCCACCATCGTCACTTATGGTGAAACAAAGATTCTGTGTACCGTGGTTTCCGCCAAAACCATGCGTGAAGGCCAGGATTTCTTTCCGTTGACGGTGAATTATCAGGAAAAGTTCTATGCCAGTGGTAAAATCCCCGGTTCCTTTTTCCGTCGTGAGCGCGGTTCTACAGAGCGTGAAACCCTGATCTGCCGTTTGATTGACCGTCCGATGCGTCCGCTGTTTCCCAAAGGGTATCTGTACGAAACGCAAATTATTCCGACGGTTATTTCAGCGGACTGCGTCAATGATCCCGATACGTTGTCGATTCTGGCCGCTTCCGCCAGTGTGTCTGTTTCCGACATCCCGTTTGGTGGTCCGATTGCCGGTGTGCGTGTCGGTCGTGTCGATGGTGCGTTCATTGCCAATCCGACCTTGGAGCAGCAGGAGCAAAGTGACATTGAAATCGTTGTCGCCGGTTCCAAAGATGCCATCATGATGGTCGAGGGTGAAGCGGACCTGATCAGCGAAGATGAGATGCTCGAAGCGGTGTTCTTTGGTCATCAGGCCATTCAGCCGTTGATCGAAATGCAAACCAAACTGGCGGAACTGGTTGGTGTTGAAAAGCGTGAATTCAACGTTCCTGAGACCGATGCGGCCCTGGAAGAAAAAATCGTTTCCATGGCACAAAGTCGTGTTGAAGAAGCCGTGACCATTCGGGCCAAGCAAGAACGTTATGCCGCTCTTAAAGAAATCCGTGCGGAGATCAAAGAGCAACTGGCCGAAGAGTTCGAAGGCCGCAGCGATGAAATTGATGCCATCATGGGCAGCATTGAGAAACGTGTTGTCCGTCAGAGCGTCACCAAAGACCAGATCCGTATTGATGGTCGCAAGATGAACGAAATCCGTCCGATCAGCTGCGAAGTTGGTGTTCTGCCGCGTGCTCATGGTAGCGCACTGTTTACCCGCGGTGAAACCCAGGCTCTGGTTAGCACCACTCTGGGGACGGCCAGCGATGAGCAACGGATGGACAACATCCAGGGGATGGAATTCAAGAAGTTCATGCTGCACTACAACTTCCCTCCGTTCTGTGTTGGTGAAACCAGCATGCGTCTGTTCCCCGGCCGTCGTGAGATTGGCCACGGCATGTTGGCCGAGCGTTCAGCCAGTAAGATCATGCCGGAATTTGATGATTTTCCGTACACCGTGCGCATTGTTTCGGAAATCCTCGAATCAAACGGTTCCTCCTCCATGGCGTCGGTTTGTGGCGCGTCCATGGCATTGATGGATGCAGGTGTGCCCGCTAAGGATGCGGTTGCCGGTATTGCCATGGGTCTGATCAAGGAAGGCGATGATATCGCTATCCTGTCTGACATCCTCGGTGATGAAGACCACTTGGGTGACATGGACTTCAAGGTTACCGGAACCAAAGAAGGGGTTGCTGCTCTGCAGATGGATATCAAGATCGACGGTGTGACCCGCGATATTATGCAACGTGCTCTGGCTCAAGCCAAAGAGGGTCGTTTGCATATTCTTGGTGAGATGGCCAAGGCGATCTCGGCTCCGCGTGAAGAGATGTCTCCTTATGCGCCCCGCATTACCACGGTCTTTGTCAAGCCTGATCAGGTGCGCACAGTGATCGGCTCCGGCGGTAAAACCGTCCGCGGCATCATTGAAGCAACCGGTTGCGGTATTGATATTGAAGACGATGGCCGCATCAACATCTCTTCGAGCAATGGCGAGGCAGCCAAAGCGGCTGCGAAGATGATCAAGGAACTGACCCAGAGTCCTGAAGTCGGCAAACTGTACAACGGTACGGTTAAGAAGATTATGGATTTCGGTGCGTTTGTGGAGATCTTCTCCGGCACGGATGGTCTGGTCCATGTCAGTGAGTTGGCTAAAGAGCGTGTCAACAAGGTCACGGACATCCTCAATGAAGGCGACAAGGTGCTGGTCAAGTGTATCGGTGTAGACCGTCAGGGAAAAATCAAGCTGTCTCGCAAAGAGGCTCTTGGTCAGGAGTTGCCTGAAGAGGATTAATCTTGGCAGGGGTGTTTCACTCGCCCATCACACTGTTAAATAGCGCAATAGTAGAGTCCTTGTCATCTTCTGCTAAGATGTATAAGGACTCTATTTTTTTGGGAAAGTCTTTTTGTCACCAACCTTGCTGCTGTCGAGGTTGGGCTTCTGAGTGTTCTCCCAAGAAAACGACATTGCGACTAATTGCCGGTAAGCAGCAAAGGAACCGGTGGATATCAAGGGGCCTGTATGGTTGAAAAGACAATATTGCCTAATGGCATTCGCGTGCTTACGGAACACATTCCTCAGGCACATTCTGTCAGTATTGGTATCTGGGTGGTGAACGGCTCTCGTCATGAAAGTCTTGAACAGGCAGGCATCTCCCATTTTGTCGAACATATGTTGTTTAAAGGATCGGCAAACTGTTCAACGTTGGATATCTCAAAAAAAGTCGATGCGCTGGGCGGCCCCCTCAATGGTTTTACCGGGCGGGAATACAGCTGTCTCCACTTGAGAACTCTGCCGGAAAAATTGTCTCTGGCCATTAACCTGATGGCGGAACTGTTGTTGAAGACCTGTTATGATCCGGATGAAGTGGAGAAGGAACGACGGGTCATTCTCCAGGAAATTGAACGGCTCAACGCCTCTGCGGATGAAAAAATCCATGATCTGTTTTCCCAGACCTTCTGGCCGGGCAGTGCGCTAGGGCGCCCGGTTTTGGGTACCGCTGAGTCTGTTCAGCGCATCAGTCGTGATGATCTGATCCATTTTACCCGCGAACGTTACATCAATTCCAGCCTGATCATCAGTATTGCCGGTAATGTTGGTCATGGTCAGGTGCTTGAGCACGTGATTACGGCTTTTGCTCCGGTTTCAGCGTTGTGCCCGTTGACGGAACAGGCTGAGCCGTTGCCCGTTAAAGCGGTGTGCCTTGAACCTTCAGGCGGCACTCAAGCCCATATCTGTCTGGGAACGGAAGCTCTCTCTCAATCACATCCGAATCGCTTTGCCGGTATGCTGTTGAATGCTGTTTTGGGGGGAGGAATGAGCTCACGATTGTTCCAGGCCCTTCGCGAGGAAAATGGTCTTGTCTACACCACCTATAGTTATCTTAATTCCCATTCTGATTCAGGTGCGATGGTTTCTTATGCGGCGACGTCGACATCACAGGTCAGCGAGGTCGTGGGCTTGATCCTCGAGCAACTTGATCAATTACGCCATCATGCGGTTTCCGCTGAGGAGTTGGACGCTGTGCGTGAACGGCTGCAGGATCGTCTGAAAATGTCTCTGGACAGTACCTACAGCCGTATGGAGCGGATGGCCTTGAGCGAAATTTATCAGGGCGAGTATGTTTCGGTTCGCAGTGTCATGCGTGAATTGGCTAAAGTCACTCCGGATAATTTGTGTAAACTGGCACATTACCTGATAAGTGATGATTCTTTATGTCTGTGCGTCATCGGCGATGTTGACGATCAGGCGGAAAAATTGCAGAATATCAGTTTTTAACCGTTATCAGGAGTCTGGCGGACTGTCCGGATCGTGACAACCGGCTGGTCGAGCCCCGAGATTCGATCGTTTAGAGCGAATAGCCGGAGCTGTTTGTCGAAAACGTCCTAACGGAGAAAGGCTGATCATTTTCATGTCAGAGCCGGTGTGTGTGCAATTCAAAAAGCTCGATCCCCGGGCCAAAATTCCCCAATATATGACAGCTCATGCTGCCGGACTTGATTTGTGTGCGGTGCTTGATGAGCCCCTGCGTTTGATTCCGGGGCAAAGAGTGCTCGTTTCAACCGGTCTGGCCATGGCCCTTCCTGTTGGGTTTGAAGGGCAGGTGCGTCCCCGTTCAGGTCTGGCCTGGCGGGATGGGGTGACCTTGGTCAATACACCGGGAACCATTGATGCTGATTATCGCGGTGAAGTAAAAATCATTCTCATCAATCATGGCACTGAGGAGGTGACGATTGAGCATGAGGAGCGGATTGCTCAATTGATCATTGCCCCGGTGGTTCAGGCCCGTTTAAGTGAAGTTGAGACATTGGATGAGACGGACCGGGCTCACGGTGGTTTCGGTCATACGGGAAGAGGTTAAAAGAAATGTTTGTATTGAACAGTCAGAGTGACGAAACGTTGCAGGAATATCCCTGTGATTACATGTTTAAGGCTTTTGGCCCCAGTGCTCCTGAGCATCGGTTTGCCGAAAAGGTCCACAGTACCGTCAACCAGGTTTTGCCTGTGGCTCTGGATGCTGTAAAACAACGTCCGAGCCGTAAAGGAGCCTATATGTGTGTATCGGTTTTGACCTATCTGCACAATGAACAGCAACGCCAGGAGATTTATCGCCTGCTGCAGAATCTTGACGGGTTGAAATATCTGTTATGATGCTGTCCATTAATCCAGAGAACCCCCAACAACGTTATATTGATCAGGTGGTTGACTGTCTGAAAAAAGACGGGGTCATTGCTTACCCGACGGACACAATTTACGGAGTCGGCTGCGACATCTTTAACAAAAAAGGCATCAAGAAAATTTATCAGCTCAAACGCCGTGATGCCAAAAAACCGTTTTCATTTATCTGTTCCGACCTGTCGGAGATCGCCACGTATGCTCATGTCAGTAATATGGCGTTTAAAATCATGAAGCGTCATCTTCCCGGACCCTATACATTTGTCCTCGATGCCTCCCGTGTCGTGCCGGATCTGGTCATGACCAAGCAGCGCACTGTCGGTATCCGCATGCCGGACAATGCCATCACCCTGGAGATCGTTCGTCAGCTTGGACATCCGCTGGTCACTACCAGCGCCAATATTTCAGGAGATGAGACCTATCAGGACCCCAGTCTGATTCACGATGACTGGGGAAATCATCTGGATATGGTCGTCGATGGTGGTCTGCTTTATGGCGAGCCGTCAACGGTGATCAGTTTACGCAATGATCAGATCGAGGTGCTGCGCCAAGGCTGTGGTGCCACGGATTGGATCCATCAACTGTAATTTTTCAGGAGTATCGTGTGAAGACGATTACTGTCGTGTTTTATGACCGGGAGTTTGCCGGTGGGTGGACCTATGATTTTGATGAACAGGCGATTGCGCCTTTTTTTGAGGCTTTAAATGATGAACTCAACTCCTGTGGCGTTCAGTTTGACTACTGCCACGAAGCGAATATTACCTTGCGCGTCAACGGCTACGGTGATCTGTTGAACAGCATCCGTATCCGCTCACCGGAAGACGGTTTTTCCAGCTTGTGCCTGGGGCAGTTTATCGGGCCGAGCCCGGACACGGACCTGTTGGCCGATATTAAGCGCGGAGTGAGGCGGGTCGCTTTTTCCCCGGAAAGTATCACTCCCGCTGGAGGTGATGCCATCTGCCATAATTGCGGCTGCGGCTGCTGACGCTTTGCGTTCATTTCAGGGCAAAATGCAACGTGATCAAATCGTACTTGCTTATTGTAACTTGTTTGGTTATTAATAGCCCGAACACGATTGACTCTAAGAACCTCTCTAAAAAAGGTGGCTTATGAATTTTCCAGTCTGGTTTCTTCCGGAAACAGGAGGAGGGCTCCTGATCGCCATTATGGCGATAACGCACGTTTTTGTGTCGCACTTTGCTGTTGGTGGTGGCCTCTACCTGGTCATGACCGAACATAAGGCACGGCGTGAGAATGATTACCAGTTGCTTGAATTTGTCAAAAAACACGCCAAATTCTTTATGTTGCTGACCATGGTTTTCGGCGGAGTCACCGGGGTCGGAATCTGGTTTACCATCGGTCTCATCCAACCGGATGCCACCTCCAAACTGATCCATACCTTTGTATTTGGCTGGGCCGCGGAATGGGTGTGGTTTCTGGTCGAAATCATCGCTCTGATCATCTATTACTACAAATTTGACAGTATGGATGAGCGGACCCATCTCAAGGTGGGCTGGATTTATTTTGCCGCTGCCTGGCTGAGTCTGTTTCTGATCAACGGGATTATCGGTTTTATGCTGACTCCCGGTGAATGGCTCACTAATCATCAATTTTTCTCAGGGTTCTTCAACCCGACTTTCTGGCCGTCACTGTGGTTCCGGTTCGCTATTTCCACATTATTGGCGGGGGTGTTTGCGTTTTTCACCACGGCGTTTATCGATGTTGAAGCCTTTCGCCTGAAAATGACCCGTTATTCGTCATTGTGGTGTCTGTTGTCGATTATCGTAGTTATTCCAACCGGCTACTGGTATCTGCAGGTCCTGCCTTCCGGTCCGCAGGAAATTCTCTCAGCGTCGCCGACAATCAAGGCGATGGTCAAACTCGGGGCGTTCAGCGCAGCCGGTTTTATTGTCTTCCTCACGCTGTTTACCCTGATAAAACCACGCTGGCACACTCTGGTTTCAGCTGTTCTGGTTGCGGTGTGTGCTTTTGGCATGATGGGGGCCTTTGAGTGGATTCGCGAAGCGGATCGCCGCCCCTTTGTCATTCATCAGATGCTCTACTCCAACGGTATTCCCGTCGATCAGGTTGACCAGCTCAATGAAGGGTTTCTGGCCCAGGCAAAATGGAGTGCTGTCAAAGTGATCGATGCCGATAATGTGCAGCAGGCCGGTGCTGAATTATTCAAGCTGCAGTGTTATGCCTGTCACACGCTTGATGGCATTAACAATGACCTGCGCTCACGTACGGCAACGATCAACTTTAACGGCATGGTCAAATATCTTTCCACCATGCATCAGCGGCGTCCGTTTATGCCGCCGTTTGTCGGTAATGAGCTGGAAAAAAAAGCTCTTGCTTCCTATCTGGTCGGTACGCTGCACGGCAAGGAAACACATGTTTTTGATGAACCGCAACTCAACCTTAATCTTGGCCAGAAGATCCTTGACGATGAATGTACCGTCTGTCATGGCGTTGATTTGGTGATGGACTGGGGCGAATCTCTCAGCGCTGATGAGGTGCGAAGCGGCTTGCTCAATCTGAGCCAAATTGACAGTTCCATGGACGATTTCTCCGGAACGCCGGAAGAACTCACCGCCCTGGTTGCCACCATCAAGGGTGAGTCCGCCCCTGTCGTTCCGGCTACCCTCTCGGGCAAAGCCATGCTTGAAGAAGAATGCAGCATGTGCCACGGGACGGATATTATCTATGACTGGGCTGCCCCTTTGAGCCCGGATGAGGTTCGGCATGGTTTGCTGACTCTGAGCCAGATTGATAGCTCCATGGAGGATTTCAGTGGCACGCCGGAAGAGCTGGCTGCCCTGGTGACCGCGCTTAAAGGGATGATGGCGGAGCCCTCCATCTCGGCACAGGACATCCTGGATGATGAGTGCAGCATGTGCCACAGCGCCGATCTGGTCGTTGAGTGGGCTGCGACGCTGACCCACGATGAAATTGATCATGGTCTGAAAAATCTCAGTCAGATTGACAGCGCGATGGACGACTTTACCGGACGAGATGCTGAACTGAAAGCGTTAACCGACTATCTGCTTAACCAGGCCAAAGGAGGAACACAATGAATTCACTGGTGCCGACTCCCGATGCCTTGCCGATGGCGGCCGGGTATTTTGAACTGCTGTTGGTGTTGACGTTTCCTCTTCACCTGGTGTTTATGAATGCCATGCTCGGTGGTACGATTCTGGCTGTCTGGGCGCATTTCAAGCGTGAACCGGTTCATGAACGACTGGCCTATAAAATTGCCCAGGTGCTCCCGTTACTGATCGCTTTTGCCATCAACTTCGGCGTGCCGCCCTTGTTGTTTGTCCAGGTGGTTCATGGTCACCTGATCTATTCGAGTTCGGTACTGATGGGCATTTTCTGGCTCAGTGTCATTCCGATCCTGCTGATCGTTTACTATTCGGTTTATATCTATGACTTCAAATTCTGGAGTCTGGGCCGTCGCGGGCTGCCGATTTTGATTTTCTCCGGAGTGCTGATGCTGTTGATCGCGTTTTTATTCAGCAACAACATGACCCTGATGTTGACTCCGGAAGTCTGGGATGTCTATTTTGAAAACAGCAGTGGCATGTTTCTGAATCTTGCTGAACCCACGTTGTGGCCACGTTATCTGCATATGCTGGTTGGTGCAACGGCCATCGGTGCTCTGATTATTGCGCTGCTGGGGCGTTTGTGGGTAAAACAGGACGCCGAGGTTGGTGCTCTGGCACAACGGGTTGGCCTGCGGGTGTTTCTTGTTGTCACCTGTGTTCAGGTTCTGGTTGGTCTGTGGTTTCTGATGGCGCTTCCCGCCGATGTCATGATGATGTTTATGGGCCGCAACTTCCTGGCTACAGCGGTTTTTCTGTTGGCCATTGCCTCGGTTGTCGGCGTGATCTTCCTGGCTGTAAAACGTCGCCTGGCGTGGAGTGGTGGTGTGGCTTTGTTGTTGCTCTATCTGATGAGTGTGATGCGCGCCTTTGTCCGTTCCGGTTATGCCGACAACCTTTTTGTGACACAGATTGTCGAAGCGCAACGTGACTATTCACCCCTGTTGCTGTTCGTCGGAACACTGGTCATTGGTCTGGTGCTTATTTACTGGATGCTTAAAGTTTCATTTCAGGCTCAGGAGAATTAGTTCAGCCGCACATGTGACTGAAATTTACGCGGTTATAAACAAAAGCCCTTGCCAAACGGCAAGGGCTTTTTGCTGATGCTGATTTTTTCGACAGTTTATTGTTTCAGTCCGCGAATTTAAAACCATGGACTTTGAGTCCATGCCTTTCATGTGCTACTCATTTTATCCGTCATTCCTGCGAAGGCAGGGATCCAGGGGTGTTGAAACTCTCTGGAGTCCGGCTTAAACCATGCCGGAATGACGATCAATAGAAACCGGATCTTGATTTTTGCTTTAGGGCCTTTCAGTCCAAACCTATGCACGTTCAGTGCATAGTGCGTTATTCAATCGGGAGCCATTGGTAGAGATAGCTCGACAGCTCGCTGAACATGTTGAAAAATAACATGATCCCTACCAGGATCATGAGGGCTCCAGTGATGATTTCCATGATTCTGATGTGTTTTTTGAAGCGGTTAAACACATTGAGGAACCCGTGAAACAACACGCCGGAAAGCATGAACGGAATGCCCAGTCCGGCGGAGTAGCAGCACAACAACAGAACTGCCTGGGCGGTATCACTGGAGGTCCCGGCTGCCAGGATGAAAATAGCCATGAGGATCGGACCGACACAGGGACTCCAGCCGGCGGAAAAAGCCACACCGACAAGAAAACTGCCTAAATATCCGCTGGGTTTGTTGCGAATCGTGATGCGTTTGTCTCCCAGTAAGACGCCGAAATGAAACAATCCGGTCATGTGGATACCGAACAGGAAGATCATTAATCCACCACCGCGTTGCAGCCAGATCAGCCAGTCCTGCATGGCTTGGTTCAGAGAGCCGGCGATGATGCCCAACAGGATGAATACAGTGCTGAAGCCGAGCACAAAAGCCAGAGAGTGGCTGGCGACCTGCCAGCGAATTTTAGAGCTGGGATGATCCTGCTTCAGTTCACCAAATGAAATTCCGGTGATATAGGTTATGAATGAGGGAATCAGCGGCAGTACGCAGGGAGAAAAGAAGGACAGAAGCCCGGCACTGAACGCCACGGAAAACGTTGGAATATTTGCTGCTTCGTTTAACATAGTCACCTTGGGGGAAGAAAAGAGGGTTGTGATTTATTGATGGCGCAAGAACAGCTATAAACCGTATTGGAGCCATCCTGTCGCAAACGGACTCCTGAGTCAAGCCAATGTGATCTGGCTGTCTTGAGAGTGATGCTGCACAACAAAAATACTGCCCAGACCGGGTGTATACAGAATCTTTCAACAAAAGAGAATTATTGTTTTTTTAGCTTTGCAAAAGTCGGCATCGGATATGCAGGTTAAATACTATCTCTGATTTCCTATCGCCCCATATATACAATGAACTAGATAAAGGAGCACGTGATGAAAATCGCACTGGTTGTTGATGATGAACCGTTGATTCGCCGTAAAGTATCTGAATTACTGGAAAGTTATGGTTTCGATCAAATTGTTGAAGCGGAAAACGGCCAGGAAGCCCTGCTGCTTGCAGTGACTCATAAACCGGTTTTGATCGTGATGGATGTGACCATGCCTGTCATGAACGGTATCAATGCTGCAAAAAAAATAGGCATTGAAGCGCCGGCACCGATCGTTTTGTTAACGGGCAATACGGATGCGGAGACGATTTCGCAAGCACGTGATGCCGGTGTGATGAGTTATCTGGTTAAGCCTTTTCGTGATGAGCAGCTCTATCCCGCCGTTGAACTGGCCATGCATCAATACATGGCGGTGTCTTCCCTTCAGGATCAGGTCAAAAAACTCGAGGAAACCCTTGAGACGCGTAAGCTGGTGGATAAAGCCAAAGGGGTGCTGATGGGAACCGGTCTGAGCGAGCCCGAAGCGTATCGCAAAATGCAGAAACTGGCGATGAGTAAGCGTAAAACCCTCAAGCAGGTCGCCGAAGCTATTTTGATGATGGCAGATTAAACGCATATGTCTGTTCTGGCTCTCAATCGATGCAATCATCCGCCCTGGGCGATTGCATCCCATCATTTCAATCGCGAACCTAAACCGATTGAGATTTCCGGTGTGCGTCATGCGCATCACGGTCTGTTTGAACGTTTGAGCCACATTGCTGCCATGGAAGACAGGGCTCAGCAATTGTACGATTACATGGACGTCACGTTTCAGTTGCATCAGTGGCAACGTGAAGAAACGCGTTCCAGTCAGAAGAGTCTTAAAAACAGCTATCTGCGTTTTTTACGCGGCTGGATGTTTGATTCCAACTCCATTGAGGGCGCGGTCCTTAAAGGGTGGGTGGAAAGTCGGATCGGAATCTCCCCGACGTTTCATAATATACCGATTCCCGATATCGAATGTGAAGGCTATCTGCAATATCTCAAGGACAGGATGAAAGGGGCGGCTCGTACCAATGCCATCAACGACCAGCTGGATATCCTTTATGAATATGTTCAGGCGGAGCTGGCCTACAGGTTTCCCGGTGAGCTGTGGAAGACGCTTTACCGCGGGATAAATGACTTTGAAGAGCATCAGATCATAGAAAAACAGTCCAAAAGACGCTATTTGATTCAATTGAATAATCTTAATTCCTTTACCACGGATTACGAACGCGCCTGGGAGTTTGGCAGCCGTGTCATGGTGGCGCAGGTTCCCCTGTGTAAAATCCTTTTTCAAAGTGATATGTTTCCGTCGTCTCTTCTTAAAGGCGAGGATGAAGTGATGGTCATTGGTGGTCAGTTTGAAGTGGAGATTCAGATTGGTGGATAACCGTTTGCAACAAACAACGCAAAAAGAAGATTCCCAGGAGCAGAAACTTCTTCGTGCTTACCATGCCATTGGCGATGAACTGATTTCCCTGACATCCCTGCCTGAATTGCTCAATAAAATCCTTGAGATTTCCAAAAATGTTTTTCAGTTCGAAAACGCCATTATGCGCTTGGTGTCCGATGACGGTATGGAACTGGTTCTCGCCGCTTCCTATGGCTATCCTGACCCTGCTCTGAAACGCAAGCTGCAGATGGGCGAGGGGATTATGGGCCGCGTTGCCGCCAGTGCGGCTCCCGTGCTGATCGACAATGTTATTGAGGATCATGACTATATTCCCGGTATCCCTAATGCGCGTAGCGCCTTGTGCGTGCCGCTGGTTGCCCGTGACCGGGTTATCGGGGTGTTTAATGTTGAAAGCCATCAGGAAGGTTCATTTCATTCCGAGGATGTCGCGCCCCTGATGACTATGGCCGCCCAGGCGGCAATTGCCATCGAAAATGCGCGCCTTTATGAACGGACCAGCCAGCTGACGGAACGCTTTCGCCAGCTGCATCAATTCAATGACCGAATTCTGCAAAGCACTACGTTAGGAATTTACACCCTTGATGCCAATCTGTGTATCACGTCGTGGAACAAACGCATGGAAAAAGCCAGCGGCATGACCGAAGATCAGGTCCTTGGCCGGCCGTTGTTGACCTTGTTTCCAGTGCTTGCCGAGGAGGGGTTTGACGACCGGCTCAACCGGGTTTTGAAAACCGGTAAACCGGAGAAGCTACAACTGATTCATTATAATCTCAAAGGCCAACGCCGTGTTCAGAAGCGCCGTCTCAGTCCCTTAAAAGATGGGGATGTCACCACGGGCGTGGTGATTGTCGTCGAGGATATTACAGAATTCAAAGGGCTGCTCGATCAGATGATCCAGTCGGAAAAACTTGCTGAGATCGGTCGGCTGTCCAGTGGCGTTGCCCATGAGATCAATAATCCACTTGAGGTGATTTCCTACAGTGCGCAACTGTTGTTGCGTGAAGAAAGTCTGTCCGATTTTCATCAGGAGCTTTTGACTCGAATCGGCAGCGAGGTGGAGCGCCTTCAGGCTTTGACCAGCGGCCTGCTGGGTTTCTCTCGCAGTGGCAACATGAAAAAGTCGCGCATCAATGTCAATGAGGTGCTGGAGCAGGTCCTCACTTTTATCGGCTATCAGATCCAACGCGGCCAGCATGAAGTGGTGCGTGACTTTGGTGAGGTGCCGGCCATTATGGCGGATCCCAATCAGCTCAAGCAGGTGTATATCAATCTGATCATGAATGCGGTTCAGGCCATGAGTACACCGGGAACCATCACTCTGACGACGCGGGCTTTGCCTTATGGGGTGGAGATTGACATTGCCGATACCGGCAAGGGCGTTGAGGAAGACATTCGCGACAAGATCTTTGAACCGTTCTATACGACCAAACCCGAAGGCGAAGGTACCGGGCTCGGTCTTTATCTGTGTCGTAAAATTATGTCGGAACACGAAGGGTCACTTAATTTTGAATCCACCCTGGGCGAAGGCAGCCGTTTCATTATTCGTCTACCATTGCGGACCCGATAAGTCAGCAAAAGCCTATGTATACGCGGGTTTGCTCGTTAACTACTCAGTGGCTGTTAGGGATGCATTAAATTTAAGCATTGCTGAGGGTGGTGGAGAGGGTAAAGCCGTTAATTACGGGTTTTTCAATTTTGGCACACCCCATGCAATAGTATGCTAACAAAAATGAGCCCGTATCATGAGTGACGGGTTGGTCGATGAAAGAACGGCCGAAGGCAAGAGTTTGACCAGGGTATCAAGATCCTGAGCACATAAAAAATTTAAGGTCCTGTTGCAACAACGGCGTTGCGTTATCAGGCGAGGCTAGGGCAAAGGCGCTCTGACAACTTTCGCATGCATTGATGCGAAAGATTTCAGGCGCCTTTTCATTTTCATTTTCAACAGGAGAACCAGGACATGAAGAAAATTGAATGCATTATTAAGCCATTCAAGCTCGATGACGTAAAAAACGCGATTACCGAACTCGGGATTGCCGGGATGACGGTAAGTGAAGTACGAGGCTTTGGCCGTCAGAAAGGGCACAGTGAACTTTACCGTGGTGCGGAATATCAAATTGATTTTATTCCCAAGGTAAAGATCGAGCTGGTGGTTTCTGACGATCAGGTGTCCGATCTGGTCGCATCCATCCAAAAAGCAGCCTGCACGGGTCGTATCGGCGATGGCAAGATCTTTGTATTGCCCGTTGAAGAATCCGTCCGGATTCGTACCGGTGAGACCGCTGACGATTCACTGTAATCCCAACGATAATTTAAAGAAACAGGAGAACTTGAAATGAAGAAGTTGAAATTACTTACTCTGGTGGCCCTGCTTGTTGCGCTCCCCTCGCTGGCCCTGGCTGAAGAAGAAACCGTTTCGGAAATGACCTATATCCTCAACACCTTTTCCTTCCTGATCAGTGGTGTACTGGTTATGTGGATGGCTGCCGGTTTTGCTATGCTTGAAGCTGGCTTGGTTCGTTCCAAAAACGTTGCAACAATCTGCCTGAAAAATATTGCCCTGTTCGGCGTTGCCGGCATTCTGTTCTATCTGGTTGGTTACAACCTGATGTACATGAATGTCGACGGTGGCTTCATGGGGTCTTTCGCTCTTTGGAGCGCCGATGATGCCGCGGCTCTGGCTGGTGATTACTCCGCTGGTTACTCTGCCGGTTCCGACTGGTTTTTCCAGATGGTATTCTGCGGCGCTGCCTGCTCGGTTGTTTCCGGTTGTGTTGCTGAGCGGATCAAACTGTGGTCTTTCCTGCTGTTCTGCGTCGTGCTGACCGGTATTATCTACCCGATCCAGGGCTCCTGGGGATGGGGCGGCGGCTGGTTGTCTGCCATGGGTTTCTCCGATTACGCCGGTTCTACCCTGGTTCACTCCTGCGGTGGTTGGGCTGCACTCACTGGTGCCATTATCCTCGGTGCCCGTAAAGGCAAGTACAGCAGCGATGGTCGTGTCAACCCGATCCCGGGTTCCAACATTCCTCTGGCCACTATCGGTACCTTCATCCTGTGGATGGGTTGGTTCGGCTTCAACGGCGGTAGTGCTCTGGCTCTGGGTGTTGCCGGTTCCGCCATCGAGCAAGGTGCTGTTTATATCAACACCAACCTGGCTGCCTGCGGCGGTATGATCGCTGCAATGATCGCTGTTCAAATCATGTACAAAAAGACGGACGTTACCATGGCTCTGAACGGTGCTCTGGCCGGCCTGGTCAGCATTACGGCCGGTCCTGCAGCTCCCAGCCCGGGTGCTGCGATTCTGATCGGTGCTGTCGGTGGTGTTCTGGTTGTTCTGGCTGTTCCTTTCTTCGATAAACTCAAAATTGATGATGTTGTTGGTGCCCTGTCTGTCCACTTGGTGTGCGGTATCTGGGGAACCCTGGCTGTACCTTTCTGCGATGATGGCACCAGCTTTGTCACTCAGCTGATCGGTGTTGTCTCCATCGGTGCCTTTGTGATCGTGACCAGCTCCATCGTTTGGTTGGCCATTAAGTTCACCATCGGCGTTCGCTGTGATGAAGAAGATGAATATCGCGGTCTGGATATTGCTGAAATCGGTGTTGAAGCGTATCCCGATTTCCAGGCGGTAACCAATAAGCGTTAATCAACCAATAACTCTGCCATCTCAATGTGGGATGGCAGAGAAGAAATCCTCTCAAATCCGCATGGGTGCGGAGATGACTGCCACATCATCGAGATCGTTCCAAAGGGTGGGACGGCCTCAATTAAACAAGAAAAAGGAGAGTAAAATGCAAAAATTTAATGTAGCTCTGGTGGGACTGATCATGCTTCTGGTGGGCCTGTGCTCAACCGCATCGGCTCTGGACGTTGCCGGCGACGCTTATGTTGGCATCTACGACAAATACCTGTGGCGTGGTTTTGACCTCAGCGGCAGCATGCCTGTTGCTCAAGGTGGTGTTGATGTTTCTGCCGGCAGCTTCACTTTCGGTTATTGGACCAACCTCCAGCTGTCCACGGATGAGGGTGAGGGTTTCACTTCCGGCGAGGCAACTGAAACGGATATCGTTATCGATTACAGCCGTGATCTCAATGACATGGTTTCCATCAGCGTTGGTAACATCTTTTACCAGCTCGAAGGCATGGACGATACCAACGAGCTGTACCTGACCGTTGCTCTGAACACCATTCTCAGCCCGGCGTTGACGGTCTACTACGATTGGGACAAAGCTGATGAAGATGGTCTGTTCTATACGTTGTCTGTCGGTCATGACATTGCTTTGACGGAAGCTCTTAGTCTGAGCCTTGGCGGCTTGGTCAGTTACAACCAGTCTTGTGACTACTCTGTTGGTGATTACGATGATTTCCATAACTATGAGCTGAGCGCTGCCGTTGACTATGCGGTTACTGAGTACATCAGTGTTGGTGCTTCCTTCATGTTCTCTGATAGCATCAGCGATGATGCAGATGACGCGATTGATGATGAAATGGTTTCCGGTGTTGGTGTCACTCTGGCATTCTAAACCACGGCATCACATAACCTGAATTTCAGGTAAGTACGGCAATGGGGCCGTCAGCCATCCGGCTGACGGCTCTCTTCATTACAGGCAGGAGGAACCGTGTCACTCACGACACAACATATTGAACGGGCACAGGCGGCATTTCTTGGTTTGGCCATCGGCGATGCGCTGGGGGCAACGACGGAATTCATGACCCCCAACGAAATTAAAGCCAAGCATGGCACCCACCGTTCATTGTGCGGGGGGGGATGGTTGAATCTCAAGCCCGGCCACGTCACCGATGATACGGAAATGTCCATGGCGATTGCCAATGCTATTCTGGAGCAAGGAGTCTGGAGTCAGAAAGAGATCGCCGATGCGTTTGTTGCCTGGATGAAAAGCAAGCCCATTGATATTGGATCGACGGTACGTAAAGGCATTCGTACCTATATGACCAAGGGAACCTTGGGCATGCCCCGTAATGACTGGGATGCAGGCAATGGTGCCGCCATGCGGATGGCTCCGGTTGCCGTCTATACTCTTGGTGATGAAGAACTGTATAAACGCTATACACTGGAACAGGCACATTTGACCCACAACCATCCTTTATCGGATGCAGGAACATTGTGCGTGGGGGAAATGGTTCAGGCGGCAATACTTGGTGCGGATCGCTTTCAACTGCATGAATGCACCCGCCGCCTGACGGAGCAACACCCGAACTTCAAGTTTCAGAACTATCGCGGCAATGCCTCCGGCTATATTGTTGATACATTACAAACGGTCTTTCACTATCTGTTCACGACGGCGAGTTTTGAAGAATGTCTGGTCGGAATTGTCAATCAGGGTGGTGATGCGGATACCACGGGTGCGATTGCCGGCATGATCGCCGGTGCTTTTTATGGGTTGGATGCCATTCCGCGCCAGTGGAAAAATAAATTGAATAAGCAGGTGCGTCATGAAGTGACTGCTGCGGGGGAGAGGTTGATTCGTTTATCACCTCTGGCCACCCGGCCGCAGTGATTTTGTTACACACCCCTCACGTCATAAAGGAGAAATGTTATGTCTGATGCAAGCCAAACCGGCGCCATGTGTACTCTGGAACGCGCCGCGGAGATCCTCGGAACGACCCCAATGAGTGTTTTGATGCATCTGAAGCACAAGTTGATGGTGGGTCATGAAGTTAACGGGCAATGGTATGTGACACTGGACAGTCTGGAAGCGTATCGCCAGGAAAATGATACCGCCAGCAAGTCGTTGTGTAAAAAACATGATTGCCAGCATTCCAGCTGTGAATCCTGTTCATAAGTCTTTGTTGATACCAGGAGGACCGAATGATTCAAATAAAACCTTCAGATCTCTACTATAAATACCCGAAAAACCATGCACGACGTCAATTGGCTAAATTTTCCGGATTGCCGGATGATGAACCCTTTGATCGTGATGACCTCTACGAAGTGTTGCCGATGTTTGAGCATGTCATGGACGCGTTGGGTGCTGCTGACGATACTGTGTTGCACAAAATGGAAGAAGTGCTTGATCTGATGCCGAGTTTTGTCCAACAGCGTGGCGACGTTTATACCTATCTGTGCGAAGTTCTGTCGGATATGCTGGGCATTGAGTATAAAAAATGATCGAAGTCTGCACCGATATGTGGTCATATCTCGGCAAAGCCGTGATCGCCATTACCACCGGTGGCGCTGTCAGCCGCAGTGGCCGTTGCGCCATGCCGCGCGGCTGTGCTGCCCAGGCGCGTGAACGTTTTCCCGGTCTGGACCAACAACTCGGGGCGCTGATTCAAGTCCATGGCAACCATGTCCACTGTCTTGAGCATGGTCTGGTCAGCTTTCCCGTTGAGCGTACACCTTACGAAGTTCCCAGTCTGGCATTGATCGAGCAATCCTGTTCAGAACTGGTCACGCTGGCGGATAAAAAAGGCTGGACACAAATCGTCGTACCGCGACCGGGCTGTGGTGGCGGTGGATTGAGTTGGAATGATGTCGGCCCCATCGTTGAGCGTTATTTCGATGATCGGTTTACCATCATCAGCCTATAAGAGCTTCATTCATCCATGCGCTTTACACGCCTTGCTGCACAAGGCTCCAAAAAATATAAGGATAAAATTTATGCAAACTGCACAAAAAGGTGACAAAGTCAGTATTCACTATATTGGTACTCTGGATAATGGTCGCATTTTCGACAGCACGGAAGGGGGCGATCCTCTGGTGTTTACCATTGGTGCCCATGAGGTGTTTCCGATTCTTGAAGAAGCCGTCCTCGGCATGAGTGTTGGCCGGGCTAAAAATGTTGTGATCCCTTCGGATCAGGCTTATGGTCCGCGGCGGGAAGAAAATGTCGTGGTGTTTCATCGCAGTAAGCTCCCCGCCGACATGGAACCGACCGTCGGCCAGAAGATGCAGATTCGCCTGCCGAACTCCAATGACGAAGTCATTATGCTGGTGACTAAAGTCGAGGGCGATGAAGTGACCTTGGATGGTAATCACTTTCTGGCCGGCCTGGATCTGACCTTTGCCATTCAATTGGACAAGATTGAACGAGCGTGATGCAACTTTGTTCACCAGTGAGGCAGCGGACGATTAAATAATAATCAAAGCCTGAAAGATAGGCGCCTCGGTTCTGGATCGTAAACAGTGTTTAGATCTGTAAGTTGTTGATAAATAAGTGGTAAAATATTTTTTATAGTTTTTGGCACACCGTCTGCATTAAAAAGAGTCGTAACACAAACACAACAATGAATGCGAAAACAGAGTGGTTTTTCGCTTTGATGGCAAAGGGGCCTGCAGCAGAATTTTCTTTTTGAGAATTATGTTGCAGGCTTTTTAGTTGGCATCACAAAACAGAATTAGGCGACACAAGGTTGCTGTCGCGCAGGGTAACGGGGCCCCATCTGAATCGGATCAGGTGGGGCTTCACATTTTTTAAGATTGGTCCTGACTCACCGTCGGACCGAAAATGAAAGGGTAAAACAATGGCAGAGAAAAAAATGCGTCAGATTGCAATCTACGGTAAAGGCGGCATCGGTAAATCTACAACCACTCAGAACACGGTTGCCGGTCTTGCCAGCCTTGGTAAAAAAGTCATGATCATCGGTTGTGACCCGAAAGCTGACTCCACCCGCCTGATTCTGCACTCGAAAGCTCAGGAAACCGTTATGGATAAGGTTCGTGAGCTGGGTACTGTTGAGGACCTTGAGCTGGAAGATGTCTTGAAGTGGGGTTACGGCGACGTTAAATGTGTTGAATCCGGTGGCCCTGAGCCGGGTGTTGGTTGTGCTGGTCGTGGTGTTATCACCGCTATCAACTTCCTGGAAGAAGAAGGCGCATACACTGACGATCTCGACTTTGTTTTCTATGACGTACTCGGTGACGTTGTTTGCGGTGGTTTCGCCATGCCGATTCGTGAAAACAAAGCGCAAGAGATCTACATCGTTGTTTCCGGTGAGATGATGGCCATGTACGCAGCAAACAACATCTCCAAAGGTATCGTGAAATACGCAGCTTCCGGTAGTGTTCGCCTGGCTGGTCTGATTTGTAACAGCCGTAACACCGACTGCGAAGCTGAGCTGATCGAAGCTCTGGCTGCCAAACTCGGCACCCAAATGATCCACTTTGTTCCCCGTGACAACCAGGTACAACGCGCTGAGCTGCGTCGTATGACCGTTATCGAGTACTCTCCTGATCACAAACAGGCCAATGAGTACCGCACCTTGGCTCAAAAAATCGCTGACAACACCATGTTCGTTGTTCCGACTCCCCTGGAGATGGAAGAGCTTGAAGACCTGCTGATGGAATTCGGCATCATGGAAGTTGATGACGAAGAGAACGTTGGTAAAGCCGAAGGCGAATAAATCGATCCAGCGTGTTTGACGGGATAAAAGGCTTCAGGGCGGTCCCTCTCCGCCCTTGCTTAACCCGCTAACTTATAGATCAATTACTCACTGCGGGTTTGAATAGTCTGTATGTGAAGGAGATAACGTAATGGCAGAGAGAAAACCTATTGAAGGTGTAACTATAGAAAAAACTGAGAAGCTGATCGAGGATACTCTGGCGTTTATGCCCGAGAAGGCTGCTAAGAAGCGTCGTCCTCACGTTGGCGCCAATGAGCCTTCCGCTTCTCCCTGTGCGGTTAAATCGAACCGTAAAATTGTTCCCGGTGTTATGAGCCAACGTGGTTGTGCTTACGCCGGTGCCAAGGGTGTTGTTTGGGGCCCGATCCGTGACATGGTTCACGTATCTCACGGCCCGATCGGTTGTGGTGTCTATAGCTGGGGTACCCGTCGTAACCTGGTTCAAGGTATCCCCGGTATTACTTCATTCCCTCTGGACTTCACTTCTGACTTCCAAGAGCGTGACATCGTTTATGGTGGTGATATCAAGCTGGAAAAACTGCTGCGTGAAGCCGATGAATTGTTCCCGCTGAACAAAGGTCTGTCGGTTTTGTCCGAGTGTCCGGTCGGTCTGATCGGTGACGACATCAACGCGGTCACCAAAAAAATGGAAAAAGAACTCGACAAACTGGTTGTCCCCTGTAACTGCGAAGGTTTCCGCGGCGTCAGCCAGTCACTGGGTCACCACATTTCCAATGATTCCATCCGTGACTTTGTTATCGGCAAGCGTGAGTTTGATGAAGAACCCGGTCCTTATGACATCGCCCTGATCGGTGACTACAACATCGGTGGTGACGTCTGGGCGGCCAAGCCGATTCTCGAAGAGATGGGCCTGAACGTTAAGGCGATCTGGACCGGTGACGGTGAGATCGAAAAGATCGCGGCAACCTACCAGGTGAAACTGAATGTTATCCACTGCTACCGTTCCATGAACTACATGTGTAAGGTGATGGAAGAGAAGTGGGGCATTCCCTGGATCGAGTACAACTTCTTCGGTCCGACCAAGATTGCCGAGAGTATTCGTGCCATTGCTGAGCGTTTTGATGACACCATCAAAGAAAAAGGCGAGCAGGTTATCGCAAAATATACCCCGCAAGCTGAAGCTGTCATTGCACAATACAAGCCTCGTCTCGACGGCAAAACCGCTATGCTGTTCGTCGGTGGCCTGCGTCCCCGCCATACCGTCGGTGCTTATGAGGATCTGGGCATTCAGGTCACGGGTACCGGTTACGAGTTTGCTCACCAGGACGATTATGACCGTACTGCTCCTGAGATGGCCAAAGGTACGATCATTTACGATGACGTCTCTGAATTCGAATTGGAAAAATACGTTGAAGCCATGCAACCTGATCTGGTTGGTAGTGGTATCAAGGAAAAGTATGTCTTCCAAAAATCCGGCATTCCTTTCCGCCAGATGCACAGTTGGGACTATTCCGGTCCTTACCACGGTTACGAAGGTTTCAAAATCTTTGCCCGTGACATTGACATGGCGATCAACAGCCCGACCTGGAAACTGGTCAAGTCCCCGTTCTAGGTGTTGTTGAACAACCAAACGACGTATTAACCCAATTTGACGGTGATTCACGTCACCGTCGGATGACAGGGAGATAAAAACAATGACTGAAAACGCAGTTAAAGTTAAAAAGATAACAACCCACACACCCGAAGAAATTGAGCGGGTCGTCGAGTGGACCAAAACAGAAGAGTACAAAGAGAAAAACTTTGCCCGTGAAGCGCTGGTGGTTAACCCGGCTCACGCCTGTCAACCTCTGGGTGCACAGATGGTGGCCAGCGGTTTCCAGGACACCCTGCCGTTTGTCCACGGTTCACAAGGTTGCGCTTCTTACTTCCGCAGTACTTTTACCCGTCACTTCCGTGAGCCTTCCGCAGCCACCTGTGATGCGATGACCGAGGACGGCGCGGTATTCGGTGGTCAGAACAACCTGTTTGAAGGTCTGGAAAACGCCTACACGCTGTACAAGCCGAAAATGATGGCGGTTTATACCACCTGTATGCCTGAGGTTATCGGTGATGACCTGACAGCCTTTATTAAAAATGCCAAGGCCGCAGGTCATGTGCCTGAAGAATTGCCGATTCCTTATGCCAATACGCCGAGCTTCAACGGGACGCATCTGCATGGTTTCGACTCCATGCTCAAGAGCATTCTCGAGTATTTGACCAAGGATCAAAAGGTAGAAGACAAGTGCACCGGCAAACTGAACCTGATTCCTGGTTTTGACGGCAATATTGGTAACCTGCGTGAATATCAGCGTATTCTCGATCTGTTCGGCATCCCGTTTGTCATGATGCCGGATATTTCCGAAGTGTTTGACTCCGGTTGTGACGGTGAATACAAAATGTATCCCGGTGGTACTCCTCTGGAAGACGCCGCAGAATCCATCAATGGCAAGGTGACCATGTCTTTGCAGAAATGGACGACGACGCAGACCATGCGCTTTGTTAAATCAGAGTTCTCCGGCGTGCATGAAACCATGCCGATGCCGATGGGCATTGAGAAGACCGATGCGTTCATCATGAAGCTCAGCGAGCTGTTCGACAAGCCGATTCCCGATCAGCTGAGAAAAGAGCGTGCCCGTGCCGTTGACGCAATGACCGACGGTCACCAGTATATCCACGGCAAAAAGTTCGCTGTCTACGGCGATCCGGACTACCTGCTGGGTCTTGTTTCCTTCCTGTTGGAGATGGGTGCCCATCCGCACCACATCGTCTGCTCCCGCAGCAACAAGAAGTTCAAGAAGGAGATGGACGCACTGCTTGAGACATCTGAGTACGGCGCTGGCTGCACGGTTCACATCAACCGTGACCTGTGGCACCTGCGCAGCCTGATCTTTACCGATCCTGTTGATGGGATCATCGGTGACACTCATGGTAAATTTGTCGCTCGTGATACCGGGCTGCCCCTGTTCCGTGTTGGATTCCCGATCATTGACCGTATCAACCTGCACCGCAGTCCCATTGTCGGTTACCAGGGTGTTATTAACCTGATGTCCATGATCTGCAACAAATTCCTCGATATTCAAGACGAGACTTGTGAAGACCAGTGGTTTGAGATGATGCGTTAAATAGCAGACTCCCCGGAGCCTATGTGTTCCGGGGAGCTTTCTCAACACCTTCTATCGTCGGAAAAATCATGAAGAGCACGAAGATTCAAGTGATTTAACCGACTCCTGGTTCTCGGTTAGGGAAGCTTATCTTCGTGCTCTTTGTGCCTTAAACAGCACAGCTGAGCGGCTGAGTCGGTCAACGCTGAACTGTGCTGTTTAAATCGGAAGTCCCTTTTCCACCAGACGAATCGGCAGTGATCAACAGCAAGAGGAAGAATATGCAGAGAACACGTCGCCTCAGTATCGTCAGAAACATCCGAAAGAGAGGTCTATATATGAAAGTCGCCTTCGCAAGTACGGATAAAATTCATGTCAATGAACATTTCGGTCGCGCCCAGGAGTTCTATATCTGGGATGTCGCTGCCGATGACGCCGCACTCAATGCGGTGGTTCAGGTCAAGCAGGAGGGCAATGACGAAGCCGAACGGATTGAAGCACGGTGTTCCGGTGTTGCAGATTGTTCACTCGTCTATGTGGCTCAAATTGGCGGACCTGCGGCTGCTCGCCTGGTGGCGAAAAAAGTTCACCCCATCAAGATTAAAGATGAAGCAACGATTACGGAAACCGTTGAGAAGTTGCAGGAAGTTTTGCGGAACAATCCTCCGCCCTGGCTGCGTAAAGCGATGATGAAAGGGGAGCGTCCCAGCTTTAGCGAACGTTAGGCGCGGTTTTTGACCCAAGCAAAGTGAGTTTATAAAGGAGAATTAAAAAGATGGCGTATTTGACTGGTAAAACCAAAGGTGGCAAGGATTGGACTCCCAACTTTGTACAGAGTATTGATCCTGAAAAATGTATCGGCTGTGGCCGCTGCTTTAAAGCCTGCTCTCGTAAAGTTCTTGGTCCTGAGGACTTTTATGATGAGGAAACCGATACCGAACGCATGGTCATGACGATTGTTAACGATGACAACTGTATTGGTTGCATGGGCTGCATCGTCACCTGCCCGAAAAAATGTTTCACCGTGGCACCGTTGGAAATCTGATTTTATCGTTATACCTTCTGCGGCAACCCTACCTGATCGGGGTTGCCGCGGTTTTGTTTTCTTTCCAGAGTGCAATTGCCTAAGGCTTCGCAAAGTGGTAACGAGGGGTTTCCACTTTGCTTTTTTTTATCCAGTTTTTTGCTGAAAGCGGTCCGTGACTTTTTACAAGCACGGTTTTAAACCATGTGATTTTTAAAATCGCACAAGATTCCTGGTTTGCAAACGGAGCCAACCCTGTTTGTCGCCCATCGGTCGGTTCAATGGCCCTTGGTAAAGAGCTCTACCTCCATCCATTTCGAACCGTTTTTTATAGACTTATCACAGCGTCCCTTCTTTCTTTTCAGTATCTTTTTTTCCAAAAATCGATTAATTTACGCCATCCTGAAATCAAGCCGGTGTCACAGAACTGTTTTATCCTCTTTCCGGTGTTGGCTTACAGGTCCCTTTGTCGTGGAGGTGCGTCGTATGGCGTTATCGAAGAAGCGGCGGCAACATTGGATTGCAGCCAACCAGCGGGAATATTCCCACAATTATCCCTTACTGCGTTTTTTGTCCGCTGACGAGTACGCTCAATCCGACCAGTTGCGCCAGGAACTGCTGGGTTCATTGGCCACCTCAGCCCTGACCGGCTGCTGTGGAACCAAGCTTGATATGAACCACTTATCGCCAGGATGCCGTATTTGTGCCGATGGAAACTGGTCCTGTCTATTTATTAATGGCCGCTGCAATTGTAATTGCTTCTATTGTCCAACGTCGCAGCACGACATCGGTCAGCCGACAACAAACAGCATTGAGTTTCGTCTCGCCGAGGATTATGTGCATTATCTGCAACGGTTCGGTTTTCGCGGGGCCAGTTTCAGTGGTGGCGAACCCTTGTTGACCTTTGAGAGAACCTTGCATTTTCTCAAAACGATTAAATGTCATATGCCGAGTGATTTTCACACCTGGCTGTATACCAACGGATCCTTGCTGACGGATGACATGGTCGGCCAGCTTGCCGCGGCGGGTCTGGATGAGATCCGTTTTGATATCGGTGCGACCAATTATGCGTTGACCGGGCTGAAGAAGGTGGGCAGCGCTATTCCGACAGTGACGGTCGAGATTCCTGCGGTACCGGAAGAAATCGAACGCCTGAAGGCTTTGTTGCCGGTTCTGGTGGATCATGGCGTCCGCCACCTCAATCTGCATCAGTTGCGGTTGACGCCGTATAATTTCCCGAAAATGGTCCAACGCAGTTACCGTTTTCTCCATGGCGAGAAGGTGACGGTGCTCGATTCGGAGCTCGCGGCATTGGAACTGATGGATTATACCCATCGACAAAAGATCCATCTGCCGATTAACTATTGTTCTTTTGTGTATAAGCATCGTTTTCAGGCTCAGGCGGCCCGTTTGCGTAATGGCCAGTTCATGGTCAAGAACTATGAATGCCTGACGGAGAATGGTTACATCCGCACCTTGACATTAGTCGGTTCTCTGTCACGGCTGCAACAGTTAAGCCGTCGTTTCAATGAGAATGGTTGCGATGCAACGTTATGGAGTCTGGTGGAATCACGTGAACGGCTGCATGTTCATCCCAGCCTGTGGCCGCTGGTCGATTATGACGATCTGGAGGTTGTTGTTGATTACGCTTTAGCCCGCCAACTGCCCCATGTTACGTACCGCAATCCATTTACTCACATTGAATTGAGCTCTCGTCAGAACATTGTCATTGAGCGGGGCAGGGCACGGGAGGAGATCGTCTTAAGCGCCGCGCAGGCAGAGGTTTTTGTGCAGAAATTTCTGTGCCACGATCATTTCCAGAACGATGGCGGGCAAGAGAGCGATGATATCTGGGCCGATATCGTGGCCTATGAAGCGATTCCACAAGGGCTTCAGGATTATTATTGATGTGAAGATCCTGAAGCCCGGTGAAATCAGACCACCAGGTCCAATTCCTGAATCGTGCCTGCGCCACCATTCTCAAACAGAAAGATTCCCGTTTCACGCGTTTGGCCCAGCAATGTATTGTCGGTTGTATTGGTCAGGGAAAAGGGCGTTGCAACCGAGCCCAGGTAGATGGCACCGATGCCGGCCTGGCCTAATGACAGCAGTTGTTGATTGCCGTCATCATCGCGCGTCCAGATGCGCAAGCGGTCATAAACGCTGTCCTGTTCATCAATCCACAAATTGTCATCGCTGTCGTATTGTGCCAGTTCGGCGAATCCATCATCGGTGGTCGGACCAAACAATTCGCTGCCGTCATTGATGACACCGTCTTCATTCTGATCCAGGGCCAAAAAGCCGCTGCCGGGAGCGACAAAGGAGATTTGATCCTCTGCACCGTCCAGATCGAGGTCAAAGCCGATTTTGTCAGAGGTCAACTGGGCTGCGGAGCCGTTAAAGTTGATCACCAGCGGATCTTTGAGCGCTTCGCCGGCACGCACGGTGATATTCATTTCCTCATAGAACTCTCGGCTCATGCTCAGATCGATATTCAGGTCGATCTGGCGACCGTCAGCGGTACTGACTTGAGCCTGGGCCGAAAAGTTCATACTTTCCTGTTCGTGATAGGATTCATGATAACTGTAGACCAAACCAAAACTTTGCTGACGATTTAACCCGTGAGCCTGGCTGTTGAGTTGAGCGGGGGTGGCACGATTCTGTAGACCCTGAGCCACGTTGATTTTGTGGTTAAGTTTGATCTTTTTGCCGGTAAGCATCTCTGTCAGCCGTTTAAGCAGCAGAATATCCAGCTCTTCGACGGGGTCTTCAGTGTCAAGGGGATCGACAATTTCTGTTTGCGTCTGCTGGATGTTCTGAGCGTCTGCACTCAGATCAACTCGGCTGGCTGTCTGCCCCGAAGGGGAGGGCACATTGTCGTCTGTTTGAGGTGTTGTCCAGAATTGCAGCGTTTCCGCCTGGACGCTGGTCTGAGTTTTTTGATGTTGCGCTTGCAGTTGGACGGTTGATTCGGTGATAATCATCGCGGCCCTCCATGGCTGTTTGTTGGTGAAGCGAGCACGCGGCAGTTGTCGTCCCTGACATCTCCCCGTCTCGTACGTATCGGCAGGGCAGTTACAAAAACTTTAATTTTTTTTACAGCCTTTTTATCTTCATATGGCGGAGTCTCTGTGCGCAGTAGTTTGTTTATTTTGATCAGTGTGATTTTATTGTGGATTTCCCGACGCCCCTTGCGCAATTTTCGCAGTCACGGTTTTTACCGCTTCTTTGCCTTTGAGGGGGTTGTCGCTCTGGTCCTTATCAACCATCCGTACTGGTTTGACGAGCCATTTTCTGCGCGACAGTTGCTTTCCTGGACGTTGTTAATTTCTTCAATTGTCTTTGTCGTTCATGGTGTTCAGTTGTTGCGTCTTGTTGGCGGTCGCGGGCAGCGCCGGGATATGCCGGAGAATCTCGCCTTTGAAAATACCGTTAAACTGGTTGAAGTCGGCTTGTATCGTTTTATCCGTCATCCGATGTATGCGTCCCTGTTGTTGCTGGCCTGGGGAGCGTTCCTCAAACATCCACTGTTTTTGACCTTTGGTCTTGCGCTGTTGACGACACTGTTCCTGGTGGCCACCGCCAAGGTTGAAGAACGGGAAAATCGGCGTTTTTTCGGCGATCAATATCAGGCGTACTGCGGCCGGTCGAAAATGTTTATTCCCTTTGTGTTTTGATGTGATGAAATCACTGCAACGGTTTATCTCCCGTCTGGCC
This sequence comes from uncultured Desulfuromonas sp., assembly GCF_963676955.1. NCBI lineage: Bacteria > Pseudomonadati > Thermodesulfobacteriota > Desulfuromonadia > Desulfuromonadales > Desulfuromonadaceae > Desulfuromonas > uncultured Desulfuromonas sp. The sequence goes on from NZ_OY781461.1 coordinate 2,738,164, forward strand.
CGTGACACGCTCGTCACCAGCCTGGCTTTGTTTAAAATTACTCTGCCGGTTTCGGCTTTGACCAAAGTTTTGACGGACGTCGGCGTAACTGCCGGCCTTGGTGCGATGCTGGGGCCGGTGATGGGGCTGTTCGGTCTGCCGGGTGAGATGGGGCTGGTCTGGGCTTCTGCCATGATGACAAATCTTTATGGCGGCCTGAGCGTCTTCGCCACCTTGCCACACGGCAGTGATCTGACGGTGGCGCAAATCAGTGTGTTGACCACCATGATGCTGATGGCTCATGGTTTGCCGGTAGAGATGATGATTGCCCGCAAGGCCGGAGTTCGTCTACGTTTCTCTCTGTTGGTTCGAGGTGGTGGCGCGTTGGTCGCCGGTTGGGCCCTCCATGCAATTTATCAGGAGACAGGATGGCTTCATCAACAGAATCAGGCGTTCTGGCAACCGCCGAAAGTCGCTGCGGACTGGCTGAGCTGGGCGATGGCGCAAGGCCAGAACATGCTGTCCATTTCAGCGGTCATTTTCCTGTTGCTTGTGGTGATGCGTACCTTGGAATTGGTCGGAATCATTGATGTGTTGACGCGCTGCTTGCGTCCGCTTCTGTCATCCCTCGGCATGAGTGCAGCTGCGGCGCCCGTGACCATGATCGGTATGTTTCTCGGTCTGAGCTATGGTGGCGGATTGATTATTCAGGAAGCGCACAGTGGTAAATTGCCCCGACACGATGTTGTTTTATCCCTGTCATTGATGGGACTGTGTCACAGTGTCATTGAGGATACGCTGTTGATGGGCATGGTGGGCGGGCACTGGTCGGCGATTCTGGTTGGAAGAATCATGATGTCTCTGGTGGTCGTTTTTGCTTTGCGTCTGATCTTGCACGCTGTGCCAACAGGCTGGTTAAGCCGCCATGTTTATGCCTGATTAGAGCCGCTAGCGGCGAGGTTGAGATCGTTCAGCAGGGTGGATAAGTCCAACTGATAGCGTGTCGCCACAGCTTCCACCGTTTCAAATAGGGCTGTGCAGCACAGGCAGACTCCAGCCTGTTCATCATAGTGGTGAAAAATCTCAATGGTTTGTTCGTGGGCACTGACGATGTCGAGCAACGTCATGTTTGGGTGAATAGGGTGTTTCATGATGCCTTCTCTCTTCTTTTGTGTGGTGGCGTCAGTGTAGAATAGTCAACCAAGAGCTTATTCTCGCCTGTCTGTGGGCTCCACAAGCGTCTTCACACAGCCTATGAGACCGTATCGATCCCTTGATGTATGAAGTTTATCTCCTTTGAACGTTCATGTCCTGTGTTTTCGCGCAACACAAAACGCTAATCTTGGTGCCCCGCTCGATATCAACTTCAGTTATAGCCGGTTGTTTACCCTTTTGGGGCGGCGAATGAGAAAGGGCAGGCATTCCTTAACTGGTTGTCTGCGCCGATTCGAAGAGTCGTCAGATTTAATCTTTCAAAGCAATGGTAGGGTCCTTGATTCGTCTGATTTTCTTGTTTGATTCGGATTAGGGTGGGCTCAAAAAAAATTATTTTTTTAGACGCCTGTTATCAGTGATTTCTATCCATTTAATATCCTTCTAAAGCGCCGTATGTGTTGATAACTATCTAATATGAAATAAATAATATCGTATTATTTCTATATAAAAAGACAAGGCACGATGTATATATTAGGTTGTATATTAATTGGCGTATCCTATTTTTAATCTTGTTTCTTTGAGCTGTTGGTTTATAATGCAGACAGTTTTTGTCATTATTTTCAGGTTATTTTTTGATGAGCCTGTTTTTGTAATTGTCTCTTAAAAGAGGACAATTTTTGTTATCTATCTAATGTCCTCGTTGAATTGAATTTGATTGTTTTCGATACGCTGTTGATTTGTACGTCAGGAGACGTGGTTGTAGGAACCCGGTATGCTCCTGATATGTTAGACAACCTGTAGGGAAAGGGAGGTTTTCCAAATGGGCAGAACAGTTACGTTTCAAAAATGTCTATGTGTTGCAGTCGTGATGGTTGCGGGGCTTTTATCGCTGGTACCGCAAGTCGGGCGTGCGGATGATTTCGACCGGTATATCATGCCGATTTCGAACCCGGTGTACAATGCCGAAGCTCGTAATAAGACAATGATTCGCCCGATTTATCTTTATCAAAACCTGCCGGAAAAAGTACAGACGACTGTCGGCAAGGTGCCGTTAGATGGTCATGTTACGGGCATCGCTGTGCAGGCAACAATTGCCTTAAGCGAGCGTTTTTCGATTGTTGCGGTAAAAGACGGTTATCTGGACTGTGAGCCGGATGAAACTCTGAGCTCTCACAGTGGGTGGGCGGATCTGGCCGCAGGCTTGCAATACGCGTTGATTTATGACCCCGAGAATCAGTTGATTGTTTCAGCGCGGGCTGTCTACGAATTGCCTTCCGGAGATGACGAAATTTATCAGAACAATGGTGATGGCACGGTCACGCCTTCCGTCACGTTTCTCAAGGGCTTTGACCGGTTGCAATTCTCCGGCACCTTGGGCGTGATTCTTCCGTTGGATTCCGATGAAGAGAACACGTTGCTGTACGATTCCTGGCATCTCAGCTATGCGGTAACCAACTGGTTTTTCCCTCTGATCGAATTTAACCACTTTTACGTTCTGGAAAGTGGTGACCGCGATGTGCCGGATTCCGGTCTGGGAGCTATCGGTACTGGGGATGAAGATGATCTGGTCGCCGGGATTGCTGAATTCAGTGGCTGTGATCTGATCAACCTGGGTGGCAGTAACAGCGATGAAAATCGTAATTATTCAACCATGGCTGTCGGGGCGCGTTTTCGTCTGACCGATTGGCTGGATGTCGGTGCGGCCTACGAGTTTGCCGTAACAGATGAATCCGCTGGAATGTTGGAAGACAGATACCTGATCGATATGGTCATCTCCGTTCCTTTATAGGGCGAGGTTCTGCAAAAGCCGTCCGTTGTAATAATGTAAACGGCCGGGATGCCAAAAAGGCATCCCGGCCGTTTATGTTCAGCGGTTCTCAATAGAAAACTGCGAAGCGTGTTGTCAGATTAATGATAGCCGTTATTGATCTCTTTTTCGAAAGCGTCCTGAGCGTCAACAACCGCTACGGCCGCCATGTTGACGATGTCGTTGACTTCATCACCACGCTGCAGCACGTGAACCGGTTTTTTCATGCCCATGAGAATGGGGCCAACCGCCTCGGCACCACCCAGTTTGCTGAGCAGTTTATAGGAAATATTGCCGGAATTGAGATCCGGGAACACCAGAACATTGGCATTGCCTTTGAGCTGGGAGAACGGATACTGCTGTTCCGTCAGATCGGGGTCTAAGGCGACATTGGCCTGAACCTCACCATCGACAACCAGATTCGGTGCCCATTCCTTGACCAGTTGAGTCGCCTGAATGACTTTGGTGGTGAAGGGGTGCATGGCGCTGCCGTAGTTGGAAAAAGACAGCATGGCAATACGCGGTTCGACTTCAAACTGGCGTGCCTTGTTAGCGGCGAGGATGGCGGTTTCGGCCAGTTCTTCGGCTGTCGGATCAATGGTTACCGTGGTATCGGCGCAGAAGATCACCTCTTTTTTGAAGACCATCATATACAGACCGTGAACCCCTTTAACCTGGGGTTGTTTGCCGATCACTTCAAGGGCTGGTCGAATGGTTTCCGGATAGTGGTGGTTGATGCCGGACAGCATGGCATCGGCATCACCCATACGCACCATCATGGCCCCGTAGTAGTTGCGCTCTCGACAGATGGTGCGGCTGGCCTCAGCCAGCGTCACCCCTTTACGCTGACGCATCCTGAATAATTCAGCGGAGTACTCGTGGTGTTTCGGGCTGCCTTTTGTGTCGATGATCTGGACGCCGTGAAGGTCCAGTCCCAGTTCTTTGATCATGCCCTTGATCTTGTCCTCAGGGCCGAGCAGAATGGGGATAGCGATCTTCTCGTCAACCAGAATCTGGCAGGCGCGGAGAATTTTATCGTTGTCCCCTTCGGGAAACACGACACGTTTACGCTCCGATTTTGCTTTGTTGATCAGAGTCCGCATGATCTCTTTGGAACGCCCCTGGAGGGCTTCGAGGGACTCGGTATATTTGGCAATGTCGCCAATGTCACGCGTGGCAACACCGCTGTCAATTGCGGCCTGGGCAACTGCCGGCGCCACATGCAGCAAGACCCGCGGATCAAAGGGCTTCGGAATCAGGTAGTCGCGACCAAAAGAGAATTTGGTGTTGCCGTACGCTTTAATGACCGAGTCAGGTACATCTTCTTTGGCCAGGTTGGCCAGGGCTTTGACCGCCGCCATTTTCATCTCGTCATTGATGGCGGTGGCATGGGTGTCCAAGGCACCGCGGAACAGAAACGGGAAGCACAGGACGTTATTGACTTGGTTGGGGAAATCACTGCGACCGGTACCGACAATGACATCACTACGGACCTTGAGTGCTTCACTCGGCAGGATTTCAGGGTCCGGGTTGGCCATAGCGAAAATGATCGGATCCGCGGCCATGGACGCAACCATCTCCGGCGTCACGGCGTCTTTGGCGGAAACGCCGAAGAAGACATCTGCATCGACCATCGCTTCTTCCAGGGTGCGGCATTCCATCTCCGTAGCCAGACGGGCCTTGTAGTCATTCATCCCTTCGGTGCGGCCTTTGTAAATAACGCCTTTACTGTCGCACAGCACCATATTTTCTTTTTGAGCACCGAGAGTCAACGCCATCTGGGCGCAGGCAATCCCCGCGGCACCGGCACCGTTGACGACGATTTTGATCTTGCTGATGTCTTTCTTGATGATCTCCAGCGCGTTGATCAAACCGGCGTTGGCGATGATGGCCGTGCCGTGCTGGTCATCGTGGAACACCGGAATGTTCATCACTTCCTTGAGCTTTTCCTCAATATAAAAGCATTCCGGAGCTTTAATGTCTTCGAGGTTGATACCGCCGAATGTCGGCTCCAGCAGGCGCACGGTATTAATGATCTCATCCGGGTCTTTGGTGTTGAGTTCGATGTCAAAAACATCGATATCGGCAAAACGCTTGAACAGAATCCCTTTACCTTCCATAACCGGCTTGCCGGCCAGGGCACCGATATCTCCCAGCCCGAGTACGGCAGTACCATTGGAAACAACAGCGACCAAGTTGCCTTTGGCGGTGTATTTATAGGCATCTTCAGGAGATTTTTCGATGGCCAGACACGGTTCGGCAACACCTGGGCTGTAGGCCAGAGAAAGATCGCGGCTGGTATCGCACGGCTTTGTGGCGATAACTTCAATCTTTCCTTTGCGCCCGCTGCTATGATAATCGAGAGCGTCTTGCTTTTTTGCCATAAGAGGAAGTCCTTTCGTTTTTACTGCTATTAAAAATATGTCGCAGTTCAGATCTTGGGGGTCGCCACCGGAGATGACGATGAATCTGCTAAAATATCCCTTTTAGTCAGGGTAAAAAAGACAATAATCCTGTCTACGCTATGCTGTCAAGGACAAAGGGGAAAAATGAAACTCTGTTTAATCTGAGTAAAAAAACATTGTTGTGGCGAAATTTCATCCTCTGCTGTCGCCGTTTTCAGTGTAGCAATGAATCAATGAAAGTCATCAATTACTGATGATTATGTATTTTGTGCCCCTGAGCAGAGAAATTTTTATGCCGTAAAATATAAAAAAAATTCCGGAAAAATGGTTGGTAATTGTGATGTCTTTGTGATGGTTTTTTTTATTTAAACAAACAATGTTATTTTTTTTATTGGTGGGGCAGCCGCTTTCTAAACAACACGACTTCACTGTTTGCCAGCAATCGTTGATAATGCTAAACTTTTCTGAGAGTTACCGGTTACGGCAAGAGCTGCGGGAGCCGTCAGCGTCAGCCGGAGTGATGTGATTGTGTTACGGGCGATGTCCCGGCCACTTTTGTCTTTTAAATTGAGTAAAGGAACAACAACGTGATTATCGTAACAGGTGGAGCAGGTTTTATCGGTAGTGCCATGGTGTGGAAGCTCAACCAGATGGGACGACAGGATATTCTGATTGTCGACTCACTGGGCTGCAGTGAGAAGTGGAAAAACCTGGTTCCGTTGCGCTACAGCGACTATATCGAAAAAGATGATTTTCTTGAATTGGCTGTCACGGAGCAACTGGAACAGCGCTTTGATTTGGGCGAGCAGAGGATTGAGGCCATTTTACATATGGGTGCCTGTTCTGCGACCACGGAACTGGACGCCCGTTATCTGATTCATAATAACTTTGAATATACCAAGCATATGGCACGCCTTGCTTTGCGCAGTAATGCCCGGTTTATCTATGCCTCCAGTGCGGCGACCTATGGCGATGGTGAAGATGGTTTTGCTGATGATGAAAACGCCTTGGATGAGTTACGTCCCCTGAATATGTACGGCTACTCCAAGCAGATGTTTGATCAATGGGCCAAGCGGGAAGGGATTCTCGACCGCATTGTCGGTTTGAAGTTCTTCAACGTTTTTGGACCCAACGAATATCACAAAGGCGATATGAGTTCTCTGGTGATCAAGGCGTATCATCAGATCCTTGAAACCGGCAAGATCAGCTTGTTTAAATCCTACCGGCCTGAATATGCCCACGGTGAGCAGAAGCGCGACTTTGTCTATGTGAAAGATGTGGTGGAGATGTCGTTGTTTTTCCTGAAAAACCGCGAGGCCAACGGTATCTTCAATATCGGCAGTTCCGGGGCCAGCACCTGGAATGAGCTGGCCGGGGCGATTTTTGCCGCTCTGGAACGTGATCCGGTGATTGACTATATTGAGATGCCGGAACATCTCAAGGCCAAGTATCAATATTATACCTGCTCCGATGTCAGCAAACTGCGCCAGGCCGGTTTTGACCAGGTTCAAACGTCATTAACCGATGCCGTGCGAGATTATGTGGCCAACTACCTGATGCCTTCGAAGCATCTTGGTGATTAGCTGCGTTGTTGAAACGCTTGGTATCGTAAGGCCGCCTGACAGGAAGGACTCCCTCTGTGTTGTATCTGGCCCGGTTCATATTCTTCACCCTGTTGCTGAGCGGCGGGGTGTTTATCTCCATGGCGGTTCGCTATCTGGAGGTGCCGTTTTCGACCAGTTGGCTGTGGTTTATGTCGACGTTCGTCATCGGGGCCGGTCTGGGGCTGCTGGTGAGAAATTGCGGTCGGGGAGGCCTGTTTGTGGCTATCCCGATTTCAGTTCTGGCGGCCAATGCTCTGGTCGGTACCTTATGGCCTGCTGAGGTCAATCAGGGTGTGTTTCGTGCGTTCAATGTCGTTGCCAAGCGTGACCAGGTGTATCACCAGCTTAAACAACATTTTCTGCCGGTGCGGAAACGGGCCCTTGAGGTCGCCGAACCGATGCAGCGGGGTGTGTTTGACGATGACCGTGAGCTTGTTGTCGCTGGACCGTTGACTGTTTCCGTCTATGCCGCAGGGCTTGTTGAAGCCCAGGGGCTGGCCATTTCCTCTGCGGGTGATGTTTATGTGAGTCTGCCGCGGGTGGGCAAAGTTGTTCGCTTGCGTGACCTTGACGGCGACGGGGTCAGCGATGAAACAACGGTGATTTGTCGAGGTCTTGACCGGCCTTCCGGCCTGGCCGTTGATGGTACGGTCTTATATGTCGCCACCGCTCATCAGGTGATGCGGGTTGGGCCTCTCGATGGAGATAATCCGAAAACAGATGTTTTTTGCCACGATCTGCCTGTTGACAGTCTGGCCTGGCGCCATGCTTTGGCGGTTTCGCCGAACGCAGAGGTGTATGTGTCCGTAGCCGCCGGTCAGCTGGAAGATTCCGAACGGGATTGGCGTTACGCCGCGGTCGTGCGTCTGGACCGTGAAGGGAACAGTCACCCTTTTGCTTCCGGCCTGCATGAATGTCTGGGACTGGCTTTTCATCCACAGAGTGGCTCGCTGTGGGCCACGGATGACAGCCCAGAGACCATTGGCTTTGAAGTGCATCCGGATGAACTCAATGTCTTGCGCGATCGTGGCGATTTCGGCTGGCCGTTTTGTTATGCCGATCGCCGACCGGACGCCCAGCTCGGCTCTTTGGGGATTTGTCAGGCAACCGAACCGGCGCTGATGGCGTTACCCTCTCACTCGACCCCTGCGGGGATCGCTTTTGGTGATCAGCTCAAAGCCGACCCGCTTTATCGTTCCATGCTTTATGTAGCCATGAACGGTTCCGAGCATGGCAAGCAGAATCAGGGGTTTCGGCTCATGGCCATCCCGCTGACCGAGGTCGGCCGCATCCGTGGCTGGGGCATCGATCTGATCAGCGGCTGGAGTGTTGACGGCAACGTCTGGGGCCGTCCGCGTGATGTTGCCGTTGGCCCTGATGGCGCTCTGTATGTCAGTGATTCTCTGGCCGGAGCTGTGTATCGCATTTGTTTTCCATTCCATGCCCCGCCAGTGCCCGCGGATTCCTGAATGCTGTATCGCCCTGAACATCCCATCTGGCCACACCTTATGGCCGGTCATTGTGTGATCACCGTCAATCGCCGTCTGGCCCGCACCCTGGCGGAGGACTACGCCACATATTGCGGCATGCAGCAACTCTCCGTCTGGGAAACACCGGCGATTTTTCCCGTCAATGACTGGTTCGAACGTGAATTTCTACGGCTGGATGCGGAATCCGTGCTGTTGAATTCGTCTCAGGTTGCAGCGGTCTGGGATCAGGTTGTCGCAGAGGATTTACACCAGTGTGGTGTAGACCTGTTGCAGATCCCGGCCACGGTTCGCCAGGCCGTCCGCGCCGATGCTTTGTGTTGCGATTATCTGGTGGAGAGCTATACCCCGGATGGCGTCGAGCAAGAGGCGTTTCAGCGCTGGAGGCGTCGTTATGTCGCCCGCTGTCGTGAGCAGCGCTGGCTGGACCGCGTACGTCTGCCTGAGGTCGTTGAGCAGGCCGTGATTGACAGTCGCCTCGATGTCAATGGCTGCCAGATGTGGCTGGGCTTTGATGACCTGACGCCGCTGATGAGACGGATTCAGCAGACACTTAACTCGGCCGGTTGCACCATTGAGCACGTTGCCGCCAACGCTCTTGTGCCGGTCACCTGTGATGCGATCTCGGCTGTTGATGAGATCCGTGAATTGCAGGCTGCGGCGCAGTGGGCCCGGCAGTGTCTGGAGCAGCAGGGGGGGGTTGTCGCCGTAGTCGTCCCGGAATTGGAGCGTCTTCACGGGGATGTGGAAAGAGTTTTTTCCCGTGAGTTGTCCCGTTCCGTTTATCCGGATCGCGTACCGAAGGACACATTTAATATTTCACTTGGTCATCCTCTGGCGGATCAGGGCATGATTGCTGCTGCCCTGACCCTGTTGCAGTTACAGGACCCGCTGGAATTTGACCAGCTCAGTTATCTGTTGCGCTGCCCGTGGTTTGCCGGTGGCATTGACGAGTGGCAGGAGCGCGTGTTGTTTGAACGGCAGTTGCGAGCAGACAATATTCTGCGCCTGTCGACGGCTGATCTGCTTTACCGGCTGCGCCATCAGCGCCGGGCTCCACAGGGAATGCTTCGCCTGGTTGAACAGTTGCAGCTCTGGCAGGGGGGAGATGAGCAGATTGCCCCAGCTGATTGGGTTGAGCAGCTGAATTTTTTTCTGCAACAGGTCGGTTGGCCGGGAGATGCTTCTCTGGACAGCCAAGGCTATCAACTGTTTGCCGCATGGCAGGATAAGGTTCTCGCGCCATTGGCCCGTCTGGGCGTGGTTGCTGAAACCATGACAGGTCGTCAACTGCTGTCCTGGGTGTGCCGCCTTGCCCGTGAGGTCCTGTTTCAGCCGAAGGCGCAAGATCATCGCCTGCAGATCATCGGCCTGCTCGAAACCGCCGGTTTAACGTTTGATGCGTTGTGGTTGTGTGGTGCCGGTGAACAGGTGTTTCCCGGCGGACTGGCGTTTAATCCTTTTTTGCCGGTGGCGATTCAGAAACACTATCAAATGCCACATAGTGACCTGCTTCATGAGGCACGCTATGCCCGCCTGTTGCTCGAACGCTTACAACACAGTGCCCAGCAGGTGGTTATCAGTTATGCGCAAAATAGTGATGAGCGTCCTTCGCGATGCAGTCCCTATTTGAATGAGCTTTGCTGGCAACAACATGAGGATGGTGATGAAGCGCTCAGTTCGGTGGTGCCGTTGCAGACGCTTGACGATTGTTGTGCACCATCGTTGACGTCGACCCAACTGGAACAGCCTCTTTCCGGGGGGACCGGCCTGCTCAAAGAACAGGCCCAGTGTCCATTCAAAGCCTTTGTCCATTACCGCATCGGTTTGCGTGCTCTGGACGTGCCGCAGCCCGGATTGACCAGTCGGCGTCGTGGTGATCTGTTGCACCGCATCCTGCAGCAGGTGTGGCATTGTCTCGGTAGTCATGGCGGTCTTGTGCAGCATGATGAGGCGGCGTTGCGTCAGCTGGTTTCCGCGCAGACGATTGCCGTACTGGATGAGACCCGATTCGCCGCGCACGAACGGGCACTGCTGGCTGTCGAGAAACAACGGCTGGAGTCGTTAGTGCTGGAATGGCTTGACGTGGAACGTCAGCGCGAGCCCTTCAGTGTGCAAAGCGTTGAAGAGCGTCAGCTGCTTCAGATCGGGCCATTGCGGCTTAACACGATTCCGGATCGCATTGATGTGACCGAAGATGGTCGGAGGATTGTTCTGGATTATAAAACAGGGCAGATTACTGTCGGCGATCTGGTTGGTGACGTTCTTCTCGAGCCGCAATTGCCGGTTTATGCCCTGCATGGCGTTCAGGGCGATGTGGCGGCGGTCAGTTTCGCTCAGGTGCGCCACGGTGTCTGTGCGTTTAAAGGCGTCTCCGCGCAAGAGCATATCTTGCCCGGCGTACACAGTGTTGAACGCAGTCGCGGTGTCAAAGCCGGCCTCTCCAGCTGGAGTGAACTGGTTGACCACTGGCGACAACACACGGAAGCGACGGCACAAGCCGTTGCCGATGGTGATGCGGGAGTGACTCCGGTTCATGCCAAAGTCTGCCGGTTTTGCGATCTGCAAGGACTGTGTCGGATCGATCTCGACAAGGGTGACGTTGCGGATGAGGAGGGCGATGCATGACCACGATTGATCTCGTCGATGCCCCGGCGCGACGTCAGGCTGTTGATCCGACGCGATCCTGTCTGGTGCGCGCACCGGCCGGCTCCGGGAAGACCGAACTGTTGATTCAGCGTTTTTTGGCGTTGCTAGCGAAAGTACAGCGTCCCGATGCCATTTTGGCGATCACCTTCACCCGCAAGGCCGCGGCGGAAATGCGTCAGCGGGTTTTCGATGCGTTGCTGGCAGCGCAGCAACCGTTGCCGGATCAGGCCGGGGAGCATCAGAGGACGACTTATCGCCTGGCTGCTGACGTTTTGCAGCGTAATGAGGCCCTGGCGTGGAATCTGTTCGATCACCCGCAACAACTGCAGATTCAGACCATTGACAGTTTTAACGCAACGCTGGTTGCGCGCATGCCGTGGCTCAGTCGTCTCGGCGGCCTGCCGGGCATCAGCGACCAGCCGCGCCAACTTTACCGCCAAGCCGTCAGGCAAATGCTCGCCGCTGCGCGGGGCACGGATCAATTGAATCGCGGGCTGCGTCAACTCCAGCTGCATCTGGATAACCGTTCCGATCGTCTTGAAACCTTGCTGATTCAGTTGCTCGAACGTCGTGATCAATGGTTGCGTCATCTGTTTGGTGACCAGGTGCGCCCTCGTCAAGAGCTGCAACTGGCCCTGGAAGCCGTGTTGGCCGAACAGCTTGCCGAAGCAGCGCAGTCGATTCCGTTGTCCTGTCGCGATGAGGTCATGGTCTTGGGCCGTTTCGCCGCAGAGCAACTGGCGGACGAACAGCGATCCCTTCATTCGCTGATGGAGACTCAAGACTTTCCCGTGCCCCATCTGGATGCACTGCCGGTATGGCGTGGCATTGCCGAGTTGCTGCTGACTTCTGAGGGACAATGGCGCAAAACCTGCAATAAAAATATCGGTTTCCCGGCCGGGAAAAAAGAGCCGTTTGTGTCGATGAAACAGCGCATGCTGGATCTTCTCAAACACCTGTCTGAAGAAGAGTGCCAATCCCTGGCCCAGGTGGTTGCGTTGCCGAGTGGCGGCTATTCGGAGCAGCAGTGGCAGACGCTGGAAGCGTTGCTCGATGTCCTTCCTGCCCTGGTCGCTCAGTTGTGGTGGGTGTTTCGCCAGTATGGTGAGGTGGATTTTACGGAAATCGCCTTAAAGGCGCGCCAGGCGCTAGTGGAAAGCGGTCAGCCTACCGACCAGTTATTGACCCTGGATCGGCAGATCGACCATATTCTGGTTGATGAATTTCAGGATACCTCATGGTTGCAGTTTGACCTGCTGACCACTCTGGTCAGTGGCTGGCAGCCCGATGACGGACGCACGCTGTTTGTGGTCGGCGATCCCATGCAGTCCATTTATCGTTTCCGCGAGGCCGAAGTTGGTTTGTTCCTCCAGGCCGGGCAACAGGGGATTGGTGCTGTTCGCTTGCAACCACTACAGCTCAGTGCCAACTTTCGCAGTCAGCAGGGGCTTATTGATGCGATTAATCGCTGGTTTCCCGAGATTTTTCCTCACCGGGAGGACGCCGGGCGGGGGGCGGTGCGTTATTCGCAGGCGCAACCGGTGCTCAAGGCGTTGGACGGCGACGCCGTGAGCGTTTATCCCGGTTGTATTCATGATGCCGAGGCGGAAGCGGTTCAGGTGGTGGAGCTGATTAATACGCTGCGTTGCCGTCATCCTTCGCACACGATTGCCGTGCTGGTCCGCTCGCGAACCCATCTGAAAAATATTCTGCCTCTTTTGCAAAACCACGCAATCGAGTATCAGGCTCAGGACATTGATGTCCTGACTCGGCGGCCGGTGGTTTCCGATCTGACGGCCTTGACCAAAGCCTTGCTGCATGGCGGTGATGATCTTAGTTGGCTGACGGTGTTGCGAGCACCCTGGTGTGGCTTAACCCTTGATGAAATGATCCATGTTGCGCCGTCAAAAACAACGACTGTGGCACAATTGGCGACAACGGAAGCCGTGCTCGACAGGTTGTCGCCTGCTTCACGGCAGCGTCTGTCTGCACTCTTTGCGATTGTCATGCATCACCGTCATCAGCGTGGCCGCGTGTCTTTACGTCAATTGGTTGAAGGCTGTTGGCAGGATCTTGATGGCCCCTGTTATTATGGACAACGGGCTCTCGCCGATGCCGAGCCGTTTTTTCGCTTGCTTGATCAGTTGGATTATGGGGGTGATCTGTTGGGGCTGGAACAGCTCGATGATCATTTGCAGCAACTGTTTGCCGCACCGGCAGTGAACAGTGAATCTGCCGTGCAGGTGATGACCATTCACAAAGCCAAAGGCCTGGAGTTTGACCATGTCATTCTTCCAGGGCTGGGCCGCAAACCGCGGCGCAGCGATTCTCCCTTGATGCGCTGGCTGGAGCATCCGGCACATGGTTTGTTGATGGCACCGATTACGGCTCCCGGAGATGCCGCGGATCCGATTTATGGGCTTCTTGGTCAGCTTGAACAACGTAAAGACGATTATGAGGTGGGGCGACTGCTGTATGTCGCTGTCACTCGGGCACGGCGCAGTCTGCACCTGTTTGGTCAGGCACCGCTAACCCGACATGGCCAGGCGCAACCCGCCTCAGGTTCTCTGTTGGCAACGTTATGGCCGGCTATCTGTGACTGGTTTGAGTTTGATGAACTGGACGCTCAGGAAGACAGTGAAGAGCAGGGCGCGATGCGATGTGCACCCCCATTAATTCGGCGTGCCGAACCGTTGCCTGCCGTGCGGACAACCGGCGTGGAGTCGGTCGGTGTCGTGCCATGGAGACATGACCATCTTGCCGCGCAGGTCGGAACGCTGGTGCATGGCTGGTTTGAGCGTTTTGCCGTTGACCCGCAGGCCATTGAATTTTATGGTCAGGCTGACAAGCGTGCTGCGCTGATTAATCGACAAGTGCAGGTTCTCGGTATTGCCCAACGTCATGTCGACCCGACGGTTCGCCGCATCAATCAGCTGATTGATGCGATGTTGTCAAGTGATCGGGGACGCTGGATTCTCGCTCCCCATAAACAGGGGCGCAATGAATATGCTCTGAGCGGGGACGTGGACGGGCAATTGATTAATGTGATCATTGACCGCACGTTTATTGACGGAACGGACCGGTGGATTATCGATTATAAAACGTCAGTTCCCGGTGTCTTGTCGATGGAAGAATTCTATCAACAGCAGATTGAGATGTACGCGCCGCAGCTAGAACGTTATGCTCAACTGGTCGGGCGTCTTGATCCAGGGCACCGCTGTCGTTGTGCACTGTATTTTCCAGCCTGTGATGGCTGGTATGAACTGAATCTTTCAGGAGGAAAAAAGTGACGGAAAAAAGAGATTTTAATCGTGTTGCCATTCAATGGGATGACAAGCCGCGTCGCGTCCAGCTGGCTGCAGGTGTTGCTGACGGGATTCGTCAGGCCGTGCCGCTGAGCAAGACGATGACAGCTCTTGATTTTGGCTGTGGCACCGGGCTGGTGACTTTTAATCTGATTGACTCCCTGAACCATGTCCTGGCGGTGGACAGTGCGGAAAAGATGCTGGACGTCACTCTTGAAAAAGCCCGTCAACAAGGGATTGCGGAAAAAATCGATACGCAGTTGAGCCAGGATCATTTTCCGGATAATTTATCGCAATCGTTTGATTTGATTTACAGTTCGATGGTGATGCACCATGTCGCCGATGTCGCAGCACTGGTCCGCTCAATGACGCAGCAACTGGCCACGGGTGGCTATGTGGCTCTGGCGGATCTCGATGTGGAAGACGGCACTTTTCATGATGATCCTACCGGCGTGGCCCATCACGGGATCGACCGGGACTGGCTGGTCGCCTATTTGGAAGAGCTGGGGCTGAGCGAGGTTCAGGCGGCCACGGTGCATACCATTGTCAAACAGCGCGAGGGCCGGGAAGATACCTATACGGTTTTTCTCGTCAGTGGCCGTCGGACGGCCTTTTGATGCTGTCAATTGACGGCTCAGGGCCATGCTGAAAGGAGAGGGTATCAACCCCGGTAAATTCGAATATTCCCTTGAGATGACATTTTTTCCAGCCAATGGCGGACCCATTGTTTGATCGTGTTACGCGTTACGGGAACCAGAAGGCAAAATCCCGCCAAGTCGGTGCAGAATCCCGGGGTGAGCAGAGTCAATCCACCGGCAAGGATCATGGCGCCATCCAACAATTCTTCAGTCGGCATTTCACCGCGCTCTAACGCAAGTTGAATTTTTCTCACGGTTTCACTTCCCTGTGTTCGTGCCAGGTAAGCGCCCGCCACCCCTGTCAATAAAACCAGGGCAATGGTTGGCCCAAGTCCGATGATTTCGCCTGCTTGCAGCAGAACATAAATTTCAACAATTGGAATAACTATAAATAAAATGAGTAGCCTTATAAACATTTTTACACCCTTTATGTGTTCTTGTTAATTTTTATTTTTCGATTTCAATCACAGATCGTGTGCATTGGTAAATATTTCATCGTAAAATAGCTAACTATCTGGAATATAAGTAAAAATGCATGTGAGTAAAAAATAGGCAAAATGATGAAAGCCTTTTTTGCTGTGGTATTTAGAGATCCGTTCACAGATTTATCAACAACTTATCAACAGTTTTTGTGGGTAAAATCATAAGTGGCTTGAAATGTGTCGTTTTTTTTCGTGTCAAGGTTTTTGTTTGCCGAAAACCATTTTTTTCAACACAACCTTAATAAACCGGAAACGTATTTTTAATAATTGTCCTGACGCGTTAATAGAGAACTGTTTGGTCTCTGTTGGATTGTTGGATCAGGTGTTGGCGTAAGCACGTTTCAGCGTCAATGTGGTGTTGTTCCGCTAATTGAACACAATAGACCAGCAGCTTACCGATGATTGTTTCCGCTGTCGACTGGTTTGTCATGTTTTCTATTTGGCTGATCTGTTCGGTAAATCGCTGGGGCGATGGACAGGGGTGATCTTTTTTTTGGGACCATTTTTGAGCAGCCAGTAGCGATGGGAGTGGCGCGATGTCATGATCCGGAGGTTCCTGCTGGGGGCGTTGCTTTCTCTCTTCGGCCTTGATGATCTCCCATTGCTGATTGATTTGCTCTTCGCTCAGTGTGGTTTGGGCGCCAAAGACGTGCGGATGTCGGCGAATGAGTTTAGCCTGAATTGTTTCGCTGATATCCAACAGGTCGAAATGGCCTTCCTCCTCATAAAGGTCGGCAAGGAAGAAGACCTGCATGAGTAAATCGCCCAATTCGCTGCAGATATCTTCCGGACTATGATGGTCGATGGCATCCAGGACTTCATAAGCTTCTTCAAGGAGGTGTTTCTTGATGGTGTGTGGGGTCTGCTTGCGATCCCAGGGGCATCCGTCGGGTGCTCGCAGTGCTTTAATGATCCGGTTGAGGTTGATCAGAGAGTCGTCGAGCTTTTGTTTGGAATCTGACATGGTTTTATATCCCTTTTTTGGGGTAATGGATGGCTGAAGAATACCGGTAATTTTCTGCTTTAAAGTCACTGTCTTTTTGCTTGACAAAAGAGGGTTAGACTCTATACTGACCGCTTTCTTTAACGGGTTAAAAACGCATGCAATTACGAGTAGAAGACATTAAGGAGCATCGCTCTGGTTTACACATTGAACAACCGGTTGAGCAATATCCTATCCTGGCACAGCTGGTCAAGGATGAGGGCTATGTTTTTACCACTCCGGTTCAGATTGATGTGCATGTCAGCATTGTCGGTGGTGTGATTGAGTTGGATGGCCACGTCCGGGTTGACGTTGAAATCCCGTGTGGCCGTTGTCTGACTCCGTCGGTCTATTCACTCTGTGGCGATTTCCATCAGTCTTATGTCGAAGAACTTCCCAATGTCACGGGAGAGGATGGCGAAGAACTGGAATTGACCGCAGAAGAGATGGGACTCGAATTGTTTGATGGTGAATCCATTGATTTGGATGATGAGATTCAGCAGCAGGTGGTGCTGTTGCTTCCTGCACACCCTCTGTGTGAGGAGACCTGTAAAGGCTTGTGTGTGGAATGCGGTGCCAATCTGAATGAAGAGCCCTGCCAGTGTGCTGAGAAAAAAGTCAGTATGCACTTTGCGGCGCTCAAAGATTTTAAGGTTGAAAAATAACATCGTTTCGGTTTACTTTTGGTCGGTTGTCGGCGGGATGACGCCGTCAGGTAATTGATAAAATATCAGATAGATACAAGAGCAAAGGAGATTCAGCTCATGGCAGTACCCAAGAAAAAGACGTCCAAATCCAGACGTGACATGCGTCGTGCACACGATGCTTTAACCGCACCTGGAATTTCCGTATGTCCTCAGTGTGATGAACCCAAGCAGCCGCACCGTGCGTGCCCGAGCTGTGGTTTCTATAAAGATCGCAACGTTCTCGATTCCGAGGATTAAGGGTTGAATAGATGAAATCAATCGTGATTGCGGTTGACGCTATGGGTGGCGACAATGCTCCGGCTGTTGAGGTTGAGGGTGCTGTCGCTGCGGCTCGTAAATGGGGCATGGCGATTGTTCTGGTCGGCGATAAGGAGCGGATCGAACAGGCATTGGCAACTCACGATGTGACGGGTCTGGATATTCGGATCCATCATGCTTCTGAAATTGTCACGATGGACGATTCCGCTTCCGATGCAGTCCGGAAGAAAAAGGATTCGTCTATTCGTGTTGCTTTTGATCTGGTCAAGCAGGGACAGGCCCAAGCGGTGGTCAGTGCCGGTAACTCCGGTGCCACCATGGCTGCCGGCATGTTTGTCACTAAACGGATCAATGGTATTGAACGCCCGGCAATCGCGACGATTGTTCCCAATCTCAAAGGCCAGTCTCTGGTTCTTGATGTTGGCGGTAATGTCGATTGCAAGCCTGTTCATCTGGAGCATTTCGCGATTATGGGACATGTCTATGTCCGCCAGATTATGGGCAAAGCCAAACCTCGGGTCGGATTGCTTTCCAATGGTTCCGAGGAGAAAAAAGGCAATGAGTTGACGCGGGAAACCCATCGACTGCTCAAGCAGCTCGATCTGAACTATATTGGTTACGTTGAGGGGCGTGACGTTTATAGTGGAGACGTCGATGTGGTCGTCTGTGACGGATTTGTCGGCAATGTGGTTCTGAAGGTTTCGGAAGGTCTTGCCGAAGCCATTGGCACCATGTTGCGCCAGGAGTTGAAATCGCGCTTCTGGGCTCGTATCGGCTATCTGTTATCGCGTCCGGCATTTCAAGCGTTTAAGAAGAAAATTGATTATGCCGAGTATGGTGGTGCACCGCTGTTGGGGATTCGTGGTACCGGAATTATCTGCCATGGGGGCTCAAACGTGAAAGCCGTCACCAATGCGATTGGTCAGGCTGCTGACAGTGTTCAGAAGGCCGTCAATGACACGTTGGTCGACCAACTTCACGAGCTGAGCAGCCAACCGGAAGCAACTGCAGTGGCGGCGGTCGCAGGCACCAAGTAATTCTTGAGGTTTCAAGGGGGAAATGTCAGTGAAAAAAGCACGTATTATCGGAACAGGCTCTTATCTTCCTGAGAAGGTTCTGACCAATTTTGATCTCGAAAAAATGGTTGAAACCAACAACGAATGGATCACGGCTCGCACTGGCATCAAAGAGCGTCGGATTGCCGCAGATCATGAAATGACCTCGGATTTGGCTGTGAATGCCGCGCGTAAAGCGTTGGAAATGGCAGACACCAAACCTGAAGAGATCGATCTGATTATTGTCGGTACAATTACCGGAGATTTTCCCTGGCCATCAACGGCTTGTCTGGTTCAGGACAAGCTTGGTGCGGTCAATGCCGCAGCTTGGGATGTTTCAGCGGCCTGCAGCGGCTTTGTCTACGCGCTGGCTTCAGCGACGCAATATCTGGAAAGCGGTCATTCCAAAAAAGCTTTGGTGATTGGTGCGGAAGTTCTCAGCCGTATTATTGACTGGGAAGACCGCAATACGTGCATTCTGTTCGGTGATGGTGCCGGTGCCGTTGTCCTTGAAGCGCAGGAAGGGGAGCAGGGCATTCTCTCGACCCATCTGCACTCTGACGGATCTTACTGGGAACTGCTGTACCAGCCTGGCTTCGGTGCCCGCCATCCTGCCAGTGCTTCCGGTATAGAACAGCGTCTGCCTTTTTTGCATATGGCGGGTAATGAAGTTTTCAAGATTGCCGTTCGTTCTCTTTACGATGTTGCCATTGAAGCGCTCGAGACAAATCAGATGACGGCAAAGGATGTGAATCTGCTGTTCCCCCATCAGGCCAATCGTCGTATTCTTGATGCGGTGAAGAAGCGTCTTAAGCTTAACGATGACCAGATGTATGTGAATGTCGATTTGTGCGGCAATACTTCCGGCGCATCGATTCCTCTGGCCCTGGATGAAGCCAACCGGAACGGGCAGCTTAACGAAGGTGATATCCTGGTGTTTGATGCCTTTGGTGGCGGTTTCACCTGGGGAGCGGCACTGGTTCGCTGGTAATGTGGTGCGACAAAAGCGAAGCTGAAAAAGGTTAAGAATGATGTTAGCATTTATTTTCCCCGGTCAGGGCGCCCAACATGCTGGAATGGGCAAGGAGTTGAGTGACAATTTTTCCGTTGCTCGTGAGGTGTTTGAGGAAGCCAATGACGCGTTGGGTTTTGATCTGGCCAAAATGTGTTATGAAGGACCGGAAGAAGATCTGAAACTGACGGCCAATACGCAGCCGGCCATTTTAACCATGAGTGTTGCGGCGCTACGCGTGTTGCAACAGGAGAGTGATCTGAAGGCTGATTTTGTCGCCGGTCATTCATTGGGTGAATATTCGGCGCTGGTTGCTTCGGGCAGCATGGCGTTTGCCGATGCCGTACGCACCGTGCGTCAACGTGGGACGTTTATGCAGCAGGCTGTTCCCGTCGGCGAAGGAGCCATGGCCGCGGTCTTAGGTGTTGATGGTGAAGCCCTGGAAAAAATCTGTGCGGAGGTTGCCGGTGATCAGATTGTCTCTCCGGCAAATTTCAACAGCCCCGGCCAGATTGTTATCGCCGGTCACACGGCAGCGGTAGAACGGGCCATTGAGTTGGCCAAGGAAAACGGTGCGAAAAAAGCCATGCCGCTTCCGGTTAGTGCGCCATTCCATTGTGCGTTGATGAAGCCGGCCGGCGAGCAGCTCGCCGGTGTTCTTGATGCTGTTTCTTTGTCGGCATTGGATATTCCCGTCGTGACGAACGTCGAGGCTGCGGCGAACAGCGATGTGGATCGCGTTAAATCATTGCTGGTGGCTCAGGTGAGTGCGCCGGTGCGCTGGGATGAATCCGTGCGCTACATGGTTGATCAGGGCGTTGAGCGTTTCATTGAGATTGGCCCGGGTAAAGTGTTGTGTGGTCTGATCAAGCGTATTGAACGCCGCATGCCTGTGGCCAATATTGAAAATCTGGCGTCCCTTAAGGCGCTGTAAATAAACGGATCCGCCAAGGAGAGTTTCATGCTTAAAGATCGCGTGGCCATTATCACCGGTGCTTCACGAGGAATCGGCCGCTGTATTGCCCAACATCTGGCAGGACAGGGGGCACGAATTGTTGCCGTCAGTCGTAAGCAACAGGATACGGAAGATCTGGTTGCTGAAATTAAAAGTCAGGGGGGCAATGCGATCAGTGTCGCCGCCGATGTTGCCGTGGAAGCTGATGTGGCAGCCATGATTGATGCCGCTCAAGAGGCTTTCGGCCAAGTTGATATTCTGGTCAACAATGCCGGCATCACTCGTGATACACTGCTGGCGCGCATGAAAGAGGACGATTGGGATGCGGTGATGAATATCAATCTCAAGGGAGCGTTTCTCTGCTCTCGTGCCGCAGCCAAAGTTATGAGTAAGCAGCGCTACGGACGTATTATTAATATTACGTCGGTGGTGGGACAAATGGGCAACATCGGACAGGCCAACTATTGTGCCAGCAAAGGCGGGTTGATGGGGTTGACCCGGTCCAATGCCCGTGAACTGGCGCGGCGCAATGTCACGGTCAACGCGGTGGCCCCAGGATTTATAGAGACAGATATGACAGCAGAATTGCCGGAGAAGGTGCGTAACGATATGGCGGCTCAGATTCCTTTGGGGCGTTTCGGTGCACCGCAAGATGTTGCTGCGGCAGTCGCCTTTCTGGCTTCCGAGCAGGCGGGCTACATCACCGGCCACGAGCTGTCGGTTAATGGCGGAATGTATATGTAATCACATTGGCCGGATCGGATGGTTTCCGAGGCTGGCGCTGAACACATCAGCTTAGGCTGTTACCACACATCATGGAGGTACAATCATGGCTTCAATCGAGGAAAGAGTACAAAAAATTGTTGCTGAGCAACTGGGTGTAGAAGAGGATCAAGTGACTCCTGAAGCATCTTTTATGGACGATCTTGGTGCGGACTCTTTGGACACCGTTGAGCTGGTTATGGCTCTGGAAGAAGAATTCGATATCGAAATTTCTGACGAAGATGCAGAAAAAATCCAAACCGTTAAGGACGCTATCTCTTACGTCAGCGATAACTCCTGATTGGTTGTTTTGGTTCAGGGGAGGCGCAGTTTATCTGCCCTCCCTTTACCTTTTATAAGGTACTCCCCTGCGTCTCAGCGTGGTTTCAGGTGATAGCTGTTGCTGTCGTGTGAAACCGTTCTGAGTGTTTTGCTTTTTCAGAACATGACGTTTCTGGTCCAAAATTGTCTTTAAACAAACAGATTCGGCACATGTCCTTGTCGAACATCTGACTGTTAACTTTCAAAATTCAGAGTAAAGGACGTAATCATGCGTAGAGTAGTTGTGACAGGTGTTGGTGCAGTTTCTTCACTGGGTACTGGAGTGGATAAAAACTGGTCGGCACTGACCGAGGGGCAATCCGGAATTGATTTAATCACACGTTTTGATGCGTCAGACCTGCCCGCCCAGATTGCCGGTGAGGTTAAAGACTTTGAACCTACTGATTTCATTGATAAAAAAGAGGTCAAGAAGATGGACCTCTTCATTCAATACGCGTTGGCTGCAGCCGATATGGCCATGGCCGATTCCGGTCTGAAGATTACCGATGAAAATGCCGAGCGTGTCGGCGTTCTGGTCGGCTCCGGTTTAGGCGGGCTGCCGGCCATTGAAAAATATCATGATGTTTTGAATAAAAGCGGCTACAAGCGCGTTTCGCCGTTTTTTATTCCGATGTTGATCATCAATCTGGCCCCGGGGCAAATTTCGATTCGTTTTGGTGCCAAGGGCCCCAATGTCTCTTCTGTCAGTGCCTGTGCAACGGGGACGCACTCGATTGGTGACGCCTATCATATGATCAAGCGTGGTGATGCTGATGCCATGATCGCCGGAGGCAGTGAATCGACCATCACGCCTTTAGGCGTTTCCGGTTTCTGTGTCATGAAAGCCCTGTCGACCCGTAATGACGATCCGAAGGCGGCCAGCCGTCCTTTCGACAAAGATCGTGACGGGTTTATCATGGCCGAAGGAGCCGGCATTGTCATTCTTGAGGAGTATGAGTCGGCCGTGAAGCGCGGCGCTAAAATTTACGGTGAACTGTGCGGCTATGGCCTGACCTCGGATGCGCATCACCTGACCGCTCCGGCACCGGAAGGCGAGGGGGCGGCACGCTGTATGAAGATGGCCATGAAGGGGGCCGGCGTTAATCCGGAAGACATCGATTATATTAACGCCCACGGCACATCGACACCGTTTAACGATCTGTTCGAAACCATGGCTATCAAGACCGCTTTAGGGGATCATGCCAAATCCGTTATGGTCAGCTCGACCAAGAGTATGACCGGTCACGGTCTTGGTGCCGCAGGTGCTCTTGAGGCGGTTTACTGCCTCAAGGCGATGGAAACAGGCATTGTGCCGCCGACCATCAACCTGCAAAATCCCTCGGAAGAGTGTGATCTGGATTA
Organism: uncultured Desulfuromonas sp.; assembly: GCF_963676955.1. NCBI lineage: Bacteria > Pseudomonadati > Thermodesulfobacteriota > Desulfuromonadia > Desulfuromonadales > Desulfuromonadaceae > Desulfuromonas > uncultured Desulfuromonas sp. The sequence goes on from NZ_OY781461.1 coordinate 2,761,089, forward strand.
CGTGCCCAACACGGCGCGTCAGGCTGATGTGAAAGTCGCCATGTCTAATTCGCTGGGTTTTGGCGGCACCAACGCCACCTTGCTGTTCAAAAAAATCTAAGGAGCAACCATGCTACTGATTGCCAGTGACCATGGAGGACTGGAGCTCAAACAGACTCTGGTCGATTATCTTAAACAGCGCGGTATTGAGGTGAAGGACCTTGGTGTCCATGCCGAAGATTCCGTTGATTACCCCGACTATGCCGCTCTGGTGGCTGAGCCGATTTCCAAGCACCAGGCTGAGCAGGGGATTCTGGTGTGCGGCACCGGTATCGGCATGTCGATCGCGGCCAATAAGTTCCCAGGGGTGCGTGCTGCATTGGCTCATGACGAATTTACCGCTCAGATGGCCCGCGAGCACAACAATGCCAATATTCTTGTGCTCGGAGGTCGCGTTCTTGATCCTGAGCTGGCCTGCCGCATGGTCACCTTGTGGTATGAAGGGGATTACGAAGGGGGGCGTCATCAGAATCGGCTGAATAAAATTATTCAGCTCGAAGCCAACTGCGACGCTGACGCATAACCAATCAGTCAAGTGATGGGTGGGCCGGGCCCTTCCATCACTTTTTCTTTTAGTCATCAAGAACCATGGAGGTGGATGTGAAGACTCTCGCCCAATTTGATCCTGAAATCGCTCAGACCATCCAGGAAGAAACAGAGCGTCAAGAATATAATCTCGAATTTATCGCTTCGGAAAACTTTGTCAGTGAGTGCGTGCTGGAAGCTCAGGGCTCCATCATGACCAACAAATATGCTGAGGGTTATCCCGGAAAACGTTATTACGGTGGTTGTGAAGTGGTGGACGTGGCCGAGCAACTGGCTATTGACCGTGCCAAGCAGCTGTTTGGTGCCGACCATGCCAATGTTCAGCCTCATTCCGGTTCACAGGCCAACATGGCAGTGTATTTTTCCGCTTGTCAACCGGGCGATACCGTTCTGGGTATGAACCTGGCGCACGGCGGTCACCTGACCCATGGTTCACCGGTCAACTTTTCCGGCAAGCTGTACAATATCGTGCCATACGGTGTCAAAAAGGAAACCGGCACCATTGATTACAATGAAGTCGAGTCGCTGGCGCTGGAGCACAAACCGAAACTGATCGTTGTCGGTGCCAGTGCTTATCCGCGTACCATTGATTTCGAGGCCTTCCGTCAGATTGCCGATAAGGTTGGCGCACCGGTGATGGTCGACATGGCGCACATTGCCGGTTTGGTTGCTGCCGGTGAGCATCCGAACCCGGTGCCTCATGCTGAATTTGTCACGACAACGACCCATAAGACGTTGCGCGGACCGCGTGGCGGCATGATCCTGTGTCGCGAGGAATTTGCCAAAAAAGTCAATAGTAATATCTTCCCCGGCAGCCAGGGGGGGCCGCTGATGCATGTGATCGCTGCTAAGGCTGTTGCCTTTAAGGAAGCGCTTGATCCGGAGTTTACAACCTACGCGAAGCAAGTTGTTCTCAATGCCAAAGCACTGGCTGCAGGGCTGTTGGAGCGTGGCTACAACCTGGTATCGGGTGGTACCGACAACCACCTAATTCTCGTTGATCTCAGTGGTACCGAGACCACCGGCAAGATGGCTGAAGAAGCGTTGGAAAAAGCCGGAATTACCGTTAACAAAAATGCCGTGCCGTTTGATACCCGCTCGCCGTTTGTGACCAGCGGTTTCCGCATCGGTACGCCGGCCACCACCACCCGTGGCCTCAAGGAAGCTGAAATGGGCAAAGTAGCTGACTGGATCGACCGTGCCTTGAACAACATCGACAATGAGGATGCCCTGGCGGCCATTCGTGGTGAAGTTAAAGAGTTGTGCCAACAGTATCCTCTCTATGCCCATCGTCTGAAATAGGTCGCTTGTGATGACGCGTCCGTCGTGGGAAGACTATTTTATGGACATTGCCCGCCTGGTGGCCAGCCGTTCGACATGCTTACGGCGCCAGGTCGGTGCGGTGATTGTCAAAGATAAAAATGTTCTGACCACCGGATACAACGGCACTCCGTCCGGGGTGCGCCATTGCCAGGAAACCGGGTGCCTGCGCGATAAGCTGCAGGTGCCCTCCGGGCAACGCCACGAACTGTGTCGCGGATTGCATGCCGAGCAGAATGCCATCATTCAGGCGGCCAAGCACGGCGTTAATATCAGTGGCGGTACCTTGTACTGCACCAACGCACCTTGCGTCATCTGTGCAAAAATGCTCATCAATGCCGGACTGAGCCGTATTGTTTACCTTGAGGGCTATCCGGATGACCTGGCACAGGAATTATTGCTGGAATCGGGGATTGAAGTTCTCGAGCATGTTTCATCGACCGATCAGCCTGCACAGGAGAGCTAGATGAAATGTCCGTTTTGTTCCTGTATTGATACGCGTGTTGTTGATTCCCGTTTGGCTAAGGAGGGCAACAGCATTCGGCGTCGGCGTGAGTGTGCGGAATGCAATCGACGTTTTACCACCTATGAGCGCGTTGAAGATATTTTGCCGCTGGTGGTAAAAAAAGATGGCCGTCGAGAGCCTTTTGATCGCCAGAAAATTATTTCCGGCATGCAACGGGCGTGCGAAAAAAGGCCGGTTTCCATCGCGACCATCGAAAAGATCGTTGACCAGATGGAAATGGAATTTCAGGAAAGTCCGGAACGTGAAATTCCTGCCAGCCGAGTCGGTGAAGCCGTCATGAAGGCGCTGCACGATCTTGATGAAGTGGCCTATGTCCGATTCGCCTCGGTGTACCGTCAGTTTAAGGATATCAACGAATTCATGCAGGAACTGAAGGATATCCTTGGTAATCAGCATGATCTCCATCGTGATTCCTGAAAGTTCAAGTAATCTGTGAAGACTCAGCTTAAAACCCCCGAACAATTTATGCAACTGGCGCTGGAGCTTGCGTGTGAGGCGCTTGGTCGAACCACGCCAAATCCACCGGTGGGTGCGGTGATTGTTCGTGACGGTCACGTGGTCGGTCGTGGTTTTCATCCGAAAGCGGGTGAACCGCATGCCGAGGTGTTTGCCTTGCGTGATGCCGCTGAGAAGGCGCGTGGTGCCGATGTTTATGTCACCTTGGAACCTTGCTCCCACCATGGCCGCACTCCGCCCTGTTGTGAGGCGTTGATTGCCGCTGGTGTTGCTCGGGTTTTTGTCGGATTGATCGATCCCAATCCCAAAGTCAGCGGCCAGGGCGTTGCCCGGTTGCGTGCTGCCGGAATCGACGTGCAGGTGGGGATTCTCGAGACGGAGTGCCGTCGACTTGTTGCCCCATTTATCAAACATATGATCAGCGGAAAACCACTGTTCATTCTTAAATCAGCCATGACTCTGGATGGCCGGACAGCCACCCGCACCGGACATTCCCAATGGATTACCAGTCCGCCCAGTCGCGAGCATGTTCATCATGTTCGCGATCAGGTGGATGCGATTATGGTCGGTAGCGGTACGGCACTGCGCGACAACCCGCGCCTGACCACCCGGTTAACTCCGCCCGGGCATGACCCGATTCGTATCGTCGTTGACTCGCGGCTTCAATTGCCCGAAACATCACACCTTGTCCGTCATCAGTCGTCCTCACCAACCTGGGTGATCACCGTGCCGCAAGTGGATGCCGTTAAGATGAACGCCTTGCAAGGCTACGATGGTGTTGAGGTGATCACGGTCGCAGCGACGGCAACCGGGCAGGTGGATCTGCACGCATTGGCGACTCTCCTCGGTCAACGTGATATTCAATCGGTTTTGGTTGAAGGCGGCAGTGTGCTCAATCAAAGTTTGTTTGCGGCCGGACTGATCGATCGGGCGATGATTTACATTGCACCTAAAATACTTGGCGGCAATGACGGTCTCGGTCTGTTCAGTGGTCAGGGTGTTGATCGCCTCGAGGACGGGCTGCAACTGCGAGATTTGCGTGTCACCTGTCTTGGCGACGATGTTCTTTTGGAAGGGGAGGTGTATTCATGTTCACCGGATTGATTGAAGATGTCGGTACGATTCGCGAATTGCGTCACGGTGCTTCGAGTGTCCAGCTGACGGTGGCCACAGCTCTTCCCATGGACGAGATCGCTCTCGGAGACAGCATTGCCGTGAACGGCATTTGTCTAACGGTGATTCGTCACGGCAGCGGTGTTTTTGTTGCGGACGTCTCTCCTGAAACACTTAATTGTACCAATCTCGGTGCCCTGGCTCCCGGTTCTCAGGTGAATCTCGAACGCGCGTTGCAGCTCAGTGGTCGCCTTGGCGGACATCTGGTCAGCGGTCATGTTGATGATGTTGCCACCGTGGTTGAGCGACGCCAAGACGGCAATGCCGTCCGATTTACCTTTCGTCTCGCCGCGCACACATTGCGCTATGTGGTGGCGAAAGGTTCGATTACCATCGACGGCATCAGTTTAACGGTGAATGACGTGACGGAAGACACTTTTTCTGTCGCGATTATTCCGCATAGTTTAGAACAGACAACGTTGAAAAATGTACAAGTGGGTGGACGAGTCAATATCGAAACGGATATTATCGCCCGGTACGTCGAAAAACTTCTTGGTCAGGGTGCCGTTGCACAGGAAGGTTCCCTGACGTTGGAACATTTGGCCCGGAATGGGTTTATGTAAGGCGGTCACGGACTGCACTGTGAAAGGAGCACGTTGTGCCTATAGCAAAAATTGAAGCGGCGCTTGAAGATATTCGCCAAGGCAAAATGGTTATTCTCGTCGATGACGAAGATCGTGAAAATGAGGGCGATCTGACCATGGCGGCGGAGATGGTCACGGATGAAGCGATCAATTTCATGGCCAAGGAAGGGCGTGGCCTGATCTGTCTCTCCCTGACCGAAGAACGCGCTGATTATCTTGATCTGCCTTTGATGGTGACGGAAAACAGTTCCTCGTTCGGCACGGCATTTACCGTATCCATCGAGGCGCGTAAGGGGGTTTCCACGGGAATCTCCGCCGCGGATCGCGCTCAGACGATTCGTGTTGCTATTGACGAAAATTCAACAGCCCACGATCTTGCCCGTCCCGGTCATGTGTTTCCGCTCCGGGCACGTAAGGGTGGGGTACTGGTGCGTACCGGGCAGACTGAAGGGTCCGTGGATCTGGCACGTCTCGCCGGACTGAAACCGGCCGGCGTCATCTGTGAGATCATGAATGACGACGGCACCATGTCGCGTATGCCGCAACTCAAAGAATTTGCCGAAAAACACGATCTGCGCATTGTCACCGTTGCTGATCTGGTCGAATACCGGATGCGTAAAGAGATGCTGGTGCGACGTGCTGCGGAAACCTCTTTGCCAACCTGTTTCGGTGGCGATTTCAAAGCCATTGTTTATGAAAACGATGTTGATAATGCCCAGCATGTTGCCTTGGTAAAAGGGGACATTAAAGAGGATACTCCGGTTCTGGTGCGGGTTCATTCCGAATGCCTGACCGGTGATGTATTTGGTTCCATGCGCTGCGATTGCGGTCAACAACTGCAGGCGGCCATGGCGCAGATTGAAGAAGCCGGCACCGGGGTGGTTGTGTATATGCGCCAGGAAGGCCGTGGTATCGGTCTGGTCAATAAACTCAAAGCCTATGCGCTGCAGGATTGTGGTCACGATACCGTTGAGGCCAATGAAGCTCTTGGTTTTAAAGCCGATCTGCGTGATTATGGCATTGGTGCCCAGATTCTTGCCGACCTCGGTATCCGCAAGATCAGACTGATGACCAACAATCCGAAAAAAATTGTCGGTCTCCAAGGGTATGGCCTTGAAGTGGTGGAGCGGGTGAAAATCGAAATGCCGGCCAACCGTGTTAACCAGCGCTATCTGCTGACCAAAAAAGAAAAAATGGGGCACCTGCTGGAAAATCTGTAAGCAGCCCCTGTTGCATATTCATTATTAACCGACTGACCTAGGTCGGTCAGTGACTTTACGTGGGAGTATACTCATGGCAAATCAATTAGCAGGACAACTGGATGCCGGTGGCAAGAAGGTCGCAATCGTCGTTGCCCGTTTCAACAGTTTTATCTGTGAACGCCTCGTTGAAGGGGCCGTCGACGCCATTGTTCGTCATGGTGGCAGCGATGATGCCATCACCATTGCCCGGGTGCCGGGTGCATTTGAAATTCCCCTGGTCGCTCAGAAAATGGCGACATCCGGTAAGTACGATGCAGTGATTTGCCTGGGTGCGGTGATTCGTGGTGCGACCCCGCACTTTGATTATGTCAGCAATGAGGTCACCAAAGGGGTCGCTTCAGTCAGTCTGGCCACCGGTGTTCCCATCGCTTTCGGCGTTTTGACCACGGACACCATCGAGCAGGCGGTTGAACGGGCGGGAACCAAAGCCGGTAACAAAGGCTTTGAAGCGGCTGTTACCGCCATTGAAATGATCAACCTTTTGAAAAGTATTGATTAAATGGCACAGGGAACACGACGGAACGGGCGTGAATACGCGCTGAAAATTTTGTACAGTCTCTATGATCAGGAAGCGCCGCTGGATCAGGTGCTCAGTGACTTCTGGGGCAACTTTCGTTTCAGTAATGATGTGTTGGGGGAACCGGAAGAACCGCAGTCACCGTTATCTGATGATGTGATTTTTTTCGCCGAACAACTGGTGAAGGGCGTCTACGAGCATCTCGAAGAGATTGATGCCACGTTGTTGGACACGTCCAAGAACTGGGCTCTGGACCGCATGCCGCGGTTGGATCTGTCCTTGATGCGCATGGCGTGCTACGAACTGCTGTATGTGGAAAAAACGCCGTCCAACGTTGTCATCAACGAAGCCATTGAGATTGCCAAGCGCTACGGGACCAAAGATACGCCGGCGTTTTTGAATGGTGTGCTCGACCGGATCGCCAAACGGGCACGATCTTAATTCCAGAATTGGGGAAATTCATGAAAGAAATAAAAGTCGGATTGCTGGGGTTCGGAACCATTGGTACCGGAGTCGTGAAGGTCATTCAACAGAATGCCGAGGTGATTTCACAGCGTCTGGGCGCCAAACTGACCCTGGCGGCGATTGCTGACCGCGATATTACGACGGATCGCGGTGTGTCTGTTGCTCCGGCTATTTTGACCGATGATGCCGAAAATGTCCTGACCAATCCGGACATTGACGTGGTGATTGAGCTGATCGGCGGCTATGAACCGGCACGCACTTTTGTGTTAAAAGCCTTGGAAAACGGCAAGCACGTGGTGACGGCAAACAAGGCTTTGCTGGCTCTGTACGGTCAGGAACTGTTGCTGGCAGCGGAAAAAAACAATGTCAGTCTGCTGTTTGAAGCGGCTGTGGGAGGGGGGATTCCGGTCCTTTCCTCGATTCGCGAAAATCTGTGCGCCAACCAGTTCAGTGATGTGTTCGGTATCCTTAACGGCACCTGCAATTATATCCTGACCCGCATGACCGAAAACGGCGAAGACTTTGCTGGTGTCTTGTCCGACGCTCAGGAACTGGGTTACGCTGAAGCGGATCCGACTTTCGATATTGAGGGCATTGATACCGCCCACAAATTGTCGATTCTCATGACCATGTGTTTCGGCACCTGGGTTGATTTCGATTCGATCTACACCGAAGGGATTACCCGGATCACCGCATTGGACATTCAGTATGCCCGTCAGTTCGGTTATCAGATCAAGCTGTTGGCCATTGGCAAACAGGAAAATGGCATGGTCGAGGCCCGCGTCCATCCGACGATGATTCCCGACAGTTATTCTTTGGCGGAAGTGCGCGGCGTGTTGAACGCGGTGCGCCTGATCGGTGACTTTGTCGGCCCGGTCACCCAGGTGGGCAGCGGTGCCGGAATGGATGCTACCGCCAGTGCCGTCATGGGCGATGTCATGAGTCTGTCGCGCCAGATGCTGGGAGAGAGCTGCTTTTTGCCGCCTTCGCTCAACTATCTGACCAAGAATATTACGACGTTGCCGATCCGGGCCATGGACGACATTACCAGCCAATACTACATCCGGGTGATGGTGGATGATCGCCCCGGCGTGCTGGCGAAAATTGCCGCAACTCTGGGAGACCATGACATCAGCATTGCGTCGATGATTCAACCCGACCGGGAATTGGGCGGCTGCGTACCGATTGTTCTGATGACCCATGATGCCGTGGAAAGCAATGTGCGCTCGGCCCTGGATAAAATTGATCAGCTTGATATCTGCCGCGAAGCCAGTCTGTTTATCCGCATTGAAAACGATCTGGCTTAATCCTCTGTTGTAAAAAGGCGCCTTCGTGGCGCCTTTTTTTATCTGAATGTCGCCCATGAAGAAAATCGCGGTACTTTCCGACACCCACTTTAACACCTTAGCTGAGGCGTCAGCCCTGGTTGAACGTTTATTGGCGAGCTGTTTTTCCGATGTGGATGCGGTGATTCACGCCGGAGATCTGGTTCATCCGGAGTTGGGTCTGCTGTTTGACGGTCTGCCCTTTTACAGCGTCCAGGGCAATATGGACTGCGCTCAGCCCGGTGTGCCGACGCAGCGCATTCTGACCCTTGAGTCGTGGCGTATCGGCGTGGTGCATGGCTGGGGGACGAAAGATGATCTGGAACAGCGCATGCTGGATCATTTTGTGCCGGCTCATCTTGATTGCCTGATCTACGGCCACACGCATCGTCCGGTCTGTCGTCGGGTGGGAGAGATTCTGGTGGTTAATCCAGGCAGTGCCGCGGATCGTCGCAGTGAACCCTGGCATTCCGTGGCGTTGCTTTATGCCGGTGAAACCCTTGATGCGGAGATTATCAATATTGACGCCTTGGGGGAAATCGTCTAACGTCAACGGGGTATTATGGCTCGTCAATGGTTGATGGCGCCTGCAGTGTGAATTGAAGCGATGATTTTGAAGATTCGATATAGTTTGGGGGGGAATTGAGCAATGAAATTTGTCAAGCTTTTCCTGGCTCTGGTGGGCCTGGCGCTGGTTTTTATCTTCTGTAAAGACAACGATACAAAAGTTGTCATTAGTTTCCTTGATTATCAGTCGCCGGAGATTTATCTTTTTTTGCTGATCATGACCACGTTTGTGCTCGGCATGATCGCGGCCTCGTTCGCCAACACCATTAAGATTATTCAGCTCAAGCGGCAGCTCAAGCAGTTGCAACCTGACGATACTGAGCAGGTCAAGGAGACCAAGGCTGATAAGAAGAAGGATCGTAAAGCCCGTAAGCAGGAGCAGGAAAAAGACACCAAACCGCCTGTTGCTGATGCGCCGAAGACCGTCGTTGAAGAGCCTGCTCCCGTGGTTGCAGAAACACCTGCTCCTCCGGAGACGGACGAGGTGAGTGATGCCGTTTATGAGGAACCTGCCGCCTCAGAGCCAGCTGCCGAGGAAGCACCTGCAGTAATCGAATTGCCTCAGGGACCGATGGAAGAACCTCAGCCTGAAAAACAGCCGGCAGACGAATCGCAACCGAAACAATCTTAACCTCGCTGTCAAACAACAAGGACCTCGACATGCTGGAAATTTTCCAAAAAGGTGGTCCTCTGATGTATCCGATCCTGTTCTGCTCGGTGTTGGCGTTGGCCATTTTTCTCGAGCGGGTTTGGGTGTACAGAGGCTTGATCAAACAATCCCGGCGCTTACGAGACGAGGTCGAACTGCTGGTTCGCAATGAGCATATTGCCGATGCCCTGGCAATTTGCCGTGAACGGCGAACATTGCTGGCCCCCATCTATGTTGTGGCGCTCAATGCCGCCGGTCGCAGTCGTGATCAAATCAAGACCCTGGTGGAAGAGGTCGGCGAGCGTTACAGCGTGACCTTGGACCGGTATCTTGGTTTGTTGGGAACCATTGCCACCATTGCACCGCTCCTTGGTCTCCTCGGCACGGTTCTCGGTATGATCCGCGCTTTTACCCAGTTGGCGGTCCAGGGGGTGGGGACTCCGGCCACGCTGGGCGGCGGCATCTCCGAGGCGCTGATTACCACGGCAACAGGTTTGTCCGTTGCCATTCCGACCATCCTTCTGCACAAATATCTGACCAGCCGCTCGGACAATATTGCCCATCAACTGGAAATTCATGCCCTGGATCTGGTCGACCTGCTGGCTCATGATGCCAAGCGCCCATAAGCAATAAATTACATCAAGACAAGGACACGTCATGGCGTTTAAACGAAAAGAACGGGACGAAGTTCGTGTTGAATTGACCTCCATGGTTGATGTGGTTTTCCTGCTGCTGATTTTCTTCATGATTTCCACGACCTTTGTCGATTCTACCGGAATCGACATCAACCTGCCCCAAGCCGGCACTCAGAAACTCGACAAGCACCCGGAAGAGGTTAAAGTCTATCTGGAAAAGTCGGGGTTGATTCATCTCGAAGATCGTTTAGTCTCTATGGAGGATCTTCGATCCCACTTGGCCGCTTATGGTGAACGCGCAGCACAAACCACGTTTATTCTGCTGGCCGATAAACAGGCGCAGCATGGTAAAGTAGTGCAACTGATGGATGCTGCCCAGCGCGCCGGTTTTGCCAAGCTGGCCATTGCGACAGAACCGGAGGTAACAAAACGTTGATCGGCGGGGGCGTTTTCCCTGCCTCTTTGTGATTTCACAGGAGGGTGAATGAAAACCATCGCAGTTTTGACCGGAGGGGGCGATTGCCCGGGGTTAAATGCCGTTATCCGTGGCGTGGTACGCAGCGCCGTTGGCACACACGGTTGGCGGGTGATCGGCATTGAGGATGGCTTTGACGGATTACTTTCGGGGATCAAAACCCGTGAGTTGGACCTCAAAGCAGTGCGTGGCATTCTGCAGCTGGGGGGAACCATTCTCGGCACCAGTAATCATGGCAACCCGTTGCATTATCCCGTCATGGAGAACGGTGAGATCCACTGGATGGACGTGTCGTCCCAGGTGGTGGAACATTTCAACGGTATTGGCGCGGATGCCTTGATTGCTGTTGGTGGTGACGGTACCCTGAAGATTGCTCAACGGTTGTACGAACTGGGGATGAATGTGGTTGGGATTCCCAAAACCATTGATAATGATCTCAAGGCTACGGATGTCACGTTTGGCTACAACACCGCTGTCGGCGTGGTGACCGAAGCTCTCGACCGCCTTCACACGACAGCGGAGAGTCATCACCGGGTGATGGTGGTCGAAGTGATGGGCCGTGACGCCGGCTGGATTGCTCTCGAATCCGGGATTTCCGGTGGTGCCGATGTGATCCTGCTGCCGGAAATTCCTTTCTCCATCGAAAAAGTTTGTGCTGCCATCCGTCAGCGTCGAGAACGCGGGGGACGGTTCTCTATTGTTGTTGTGGCTGAAGGCGCTCATCCTCAGGACGGTGAGCAGGTGATTCAGGAATCCGCCAATAAGAGTCGTGGCGGGGTGGATCGTCTTGGTGGCATCGGTGAACACGTTGCCGGGCAGATTACCCAATGCCTTGATATGGAAGTGCGTACCGTGGTCCTCGGTCATCTGCAGCGCGGCGGTACGCCGTCACCTTTTGACCGGATTCTCGGCACCCGTTTTGGTGTCAAAGCGGTTGACCTGATCGCCGATGACGATTATGGAAAAATGGTCGCATTACGCGGTCGTTCCGTGGTCGCAACCACTCTGGCTGAAGCTGTCGGCTCATTGAATCTGGTGCCGGCGCATGGAGAGATGGTGCAGGCCGCCGAAAAACTGGGGATTATGCTCGGTCGTTAGACGCTGGTTGCCCTGACTGTGCCGGACGGTGTTCCCTGGCCTCACACGGGGCATTGCAGGTGGTGCAGTTACGACACTGTTCACATTCCGTCGGCTCAAGGTGGATGGTGATATCTGCATTAGGGATCTGCTGCTGGATATCCTTTTCAACGGCGTCGGCAATGGCATGGGCCTCCTGAATGGTCTTGAAACGACAGAAGGTCAGATGGAAATCAATTAACCGCTTGGTCCCGCTGCGGCGGGACCTCAGGTGGTGGTAGCCCGTCACATCACTGCGGTGCTGTTCAATACACTGTGAAATTTTTTCCAATTGCTCCGCAGGCAATCCCGCATCAAGAAATTCATCGAGACAGGATCGAAATAACCCATACGCGGCTTTAAGAACATAAATTCCGACCCCTACGGACAGTGCCGGATCAAGCCATTGCCAGCCCAGTGTGTTGACGGCAACCAAACCCACCAGCAGGACCAGGTTACTGTAAACATCCGTTGCATAATGCAGTGCATCGGCCTGCAATGCGGAAGATTCCGTCTGTTTGCCCACCCGCTTCAAATAGCGACTCAATAACCACGAGACAAAAACACTCAGTGCCAGAACACCAATGCCGACATCGACATGAGTCAGTGTCGCGCCACGGGAAAGACGGTGGATGGATTCATAGAGGATATAACCGCCTGAAACACCGACCAGCACGCTCTGGAGAAACGTGGCGGCGGTTTCGTATTTGCCGTGGCCATAGGGATGGGTGGCATCCGCGGGTTTATGGGCCTGCTTCAGGGCAAAGAAGTTGCCTAAAGACATCAGGATATCGAGAAGGGAGTCCGCCGCCGACGACAACAGAGCCATGGAGCCGGTGATGATGCCGGTGGTCAGCTTGATGATGGCTAGAATTGTGGCGGTAAGAATAGCCAGACGGGCTGCTGTGAGGCGTTTTTGTTCCATGACGATTAGGCTGTGCTGACGCAGTCAGGCAGGGGACAGTCCTGACACCATTGCGGATAACCGCCGTCACCCTCAATGTCCCAGAAGGATTCAATACGACGGCGGTAAAAATCGATGTCCGTCGAATAGGTCTTGATCTTTTCCAGCGTGCTGATGTCGATTTTGTTCTGTTGGTGCAGATAGGTATAGAAAATAGCCACACCCTGAAGAATCTGGGTTAATTCCTTGAGATTGGGTTCCAGGGTTTTGATAATATACCAGTGTCCGGCAAACTGACGGATACGCACCGGGGCGATGTCGAAAAGGTTCTCGCGGCAGGTGCCGATAATAAATTCGCGCAGAAAATAATCCGCTCCATGGGCTAACTGCCCGGCATCCAGCGGTTCGATCCCCTCATTGAGCAGATTGGCGTGGAATTGTTTAAGCAGCGCCGCGCAGTGGTGATCAACGGCGATTTCGCTTTCAAGGGAATCAATGTTAAAACTGTTGATGTCCATCATGAACCGATGTCTCCTGAGTTTTTTTGCAAAAGGTTCTTCTTCTGAAAAAATTTTCGGGATTGTAACATGATCCACTGATGCCGCGGGGCTTAATTGGACCGGGGCATGAAAAAAGGTTACATTTGATTTTGAGATTGTATAGTATGCAACCCCACTTGATTGAAGTGCATTTTAAGAAAAGGAGCACCTTGTGGACGTACCGTGCCCTCAGTGTAAAAAAATGACCCCTTGGGAAGACAATCCATGGCGACCGTTTTGTTCCGAACGGTGTCGTCTGGTGGATCTCGGCTGTTGGGTTGACGAGGATTATCGCATCGCCGGTGATCCGGCACCTGTCGCTGACGACGAGGTCGATTACAACGTATAATAATACCTGATTTCAAATAGATCGCTGGAGAACTTTATGTACCGTCTTAAGATTTGTACCCACTTTGCCGCTGCCCATAATCTGATCAATTACGATGGTGATTGTGAAAACCTGCATGGCCACAATTGGAAAGTTGAAGTCACGGTCCGCGCGAAAGAGCTGGATGAGTCCGGACTCGGCATCGACTTTAAGATTCTCAAGGCTCGCACCAAAGAGCTGCTGGCCACGTTGGATCACAAATATCTGAACGAATTGCCACCATTCAAGGAATCAAGCCCTTCTTCGGAAAATATCGGCCGTTATCTGTTTGAAGCTTTGGAAGACGTGCTCAATTCGGACAACGTTCAAGTGGATTGCGTCAATGTCTGGGAGTCGGAGAACGCTTGTGCCAGTTACAGCCGTGACTGATCTGCCTGTTGTTGAACTGTTCTCATCCATTCAGGGCGAAGGACCGCTGGTCGGCTGTCGCCAGGTTTTTTTGCGCCTGGCCGGTTGTAATCTGAACTGTGCATATTGTGACACGGATTTTCAGCCGACCGACCAGGCTCGGATTGAGACACAACCGGGCAGTGAACAGTTTCTTTTCTGGGAAAATCCGCTGAAAATTGAACGCGTGATGACCCATCTGCGCGCGTGGCAACAACACTGCCCGAAGCTACATCACTCGTTGTCCTTGACCGGCGGAGAACCTTTGCTTCATGGCGATGCCCTTAAAGAGTGGTTACCGCAATTGCGCACTCTGGTTCCCATTCAACTTGAAACCAATGGCACGCTGCCCCAGGCCCTCGAATTGGTGATTGACCAGGTTGATTGGGTGGTCATGGATATCAAGCTGGAATCGCAGACTCGCGAAGCAACACCGTGGACGCAGCACGCGGCGTTTCTCCGTGTGGCCCGGCAGCGTTCCTGCAGTGTCAAATTGGTCGTGGGACCGGGCACTTCTGAGGAGGAGTTGCTTCAAGCGGCACAGATGGTCCGAGACAATGCTCCTGATGCTGAGGTGTTTCTCCAGCCACGAACCGTAGACGGGCAGTGCTCGCTCAATGGTCGTATTCTGTTGCAGTGGCAGGAGCTGATGGCTGAGCAGGGGGTGAGGGCGCGCGTTGTGCCGCAGACGCATTGTTTCTTGGCGGTTCTTTAGCAGGGTGTTGAAAAACATCCTGAGGATGATTTTTTCAACACCCTGTTAGCTTTTGGCTGAACCCTCTCGGGTTAAATGGCCATGTCCTTGTGTTTCACTCTTCCTGCACATTGCGATTTTTAGTGCGTTCGGCGTTTCTGAAAGGAAAAGCTTTGATGGCTGGCCACTTCGGCGGTTTCGGCCTTGTGTGAACGGCACGATGCTGTGCCATACACACGAATTTTTAGCAGTGACAGAGCTCTCGATTTGAAAATTGGTGCTTCGGAAGGAATGGTCGCCGTTGCGCTATTCTTCGGCTTCAGGAAACTTCTCCGCCAGCTTCTTCAAGACAATCTCCGGAACAAACTCACTGATCGGGCCGTTCAATGACGCCATCTCTTTGACGATGGATGAACTCAAATAGCCGTAGCGGACCGAGGTCATCATGAACATGGTTTCCACTTCCTTCTGTACGGTATGGTTCATTTGAGCCAGCTGAAATTCGTACTCGAAGTCGGAAACAGCGCGCAAGCCACGCAGGATGACGCGTGACCCTTTGCGCATGACGTAGTCAATCAGCAAGCCGTCAATGGTGTCGACGATAATTCGCGGGTTCTCTCCAACAACAGCACGAATCATTTCAACCCGTTCTTCAACGGTGAACAGTCCCTTTTTGGAGGAGTTTTTGGCGACGGCAACAATAATGGTGTCAAAGGCGTGTAAGCCGCGCTGAATAATGTCCAGATGGCCGTTGGTGATTGGATCAAACGAACCCGGGTAGACTGCGGTGCGATTCATGGCGTCTCCTTGGTCGGGGTGTGGGCAAAAAGGTGCAGGGCTGTCGAGCCATAGGTTTTTACATTGATCCGGTAATAGTTTCCCAGAAACTCCTGCACGGAGGTCGCTTTATCTTCTTCAGCACAGATCAGGCCGTCAGGCTTCAATAAGTCCAGCCGGCTGATCCGGGTAATGGTTGTATCCACAAGTCCTTTGCGGTAAGGGGGGTCGAGAAAAATCAGGTCAAAAGATCCCCGGAGCCTCTCCAGGGCACGTTCAACCGGCAGCGCAATGAGCTGACAGCGTTGCGACATCCCGCACTGGGCACTGTTGGCTTGGATCAGTTTTTGCGCTTGTCGCCCGGAGTCGACAAAACAGGCGTGAGCGGCACCGCGACTTAACGCTTCGAGTCCCAGGGCTCCGGTGCCGGCGAACAGGTCGAGAACCTCCAGACCCTCGAATGAACCGAGACGACTGGCCAGACTGCTGAACAGGGCTTCACGAACCCGGTCGCTGGTGGGTCGTATTTCCATGCCTTGTACACTGGCAAGCTGTTTGCCGCGGGCCTGGCCGCTGATGATACGCACGCGGGACTCCGTTATTTTTTCGGCAGCTCGATCTTGCCTTCCGGAGTTGGCCGAAACAGCAAAATGGTGCGACCGAGAATCTGTACGACGGCACTGCCTGTTGTCGTGCTGAGCTGCTCGCTGACGTCCTTGCGATCCATCAGGCAGCCTTCGAGCAGCTTGACTTTGATCAGTTCGTGCTGGTCAAGGGCCTCTTCAACACTGTCGATGACCCCCTGACTCACGGTGTCCTTGCCGATCAGAACCACCGGATTGAGGTGGTGGCCGAGGCCGCGGAGGAATCGATTTTGTTTTCCACTCAGGGAGACTGTGGTCATAGATCTGTGTCCATTTCAGCGAACAATAGGGATATTGGGCAACGCCGGCATTTTTGCAACAGCCTGTTATACCCGTTGCGCCGTCAAATAGCAATTCCCCAATTTTATTGACGATATATCGACCCCACGGTACAACTGAATACAAATGTGGCGATTGATCAAACTTCTCAGGCTCTTGCAATCGACATATCTGGTCTTTTTACCGACGGAGAACCATGGCAGAGCGATTTGCACTCATCTATTCCAGCCGTTTCAGCCAGTATTCCTATGGCGATTTTCATCCGTTTAAAGTCGATCGTTATCGGCTGACCTACGAGCTGATGGACCATTGTCGTTTATTGGCTGTTCCGCACATGGTGCAGGTGGAATGCCCGGAGGCCGATGAAGCGGCGTTGGAGACCTTTCATCGTCCGGATTACCTGAAAACCTTGGCAGCATTCAGTGCCGATGATGACGTTCATGCCAATTTCTTTTATGGCCTTGGCGATGTCGAAAATCCCGTGTTTAAAGGCTTGTACGACTGGGCGCGGTTGATGTGCGGCGGGACTCTGGAAGCCGCCCGCCAGGTGTGCGAGCTGAACATGCGTGCGGCGTTCAGTATGGCGGGTGGTTGGCACCATGCCCATGCCGCCCGCGCTTCCGGGTTCAGTTATCTCAATGACTCCGTGGTCGCGATCAATGAGCTGCTGCGTCAGGGTAAGCGGGTGGTTTATGTCGACCTTGATGCTCATCACGGTGATGCTGTCCAGGAAGCGTTTTACACCACGGATCAGGTGATGACCATCTCGATCCATGAAAACGGTAAGGATTTTTATCCCTATTCAGGATTTGTTGATGAAGTGGGTGAGGGTGCTGGGTACGGTTATTCCATTAATATTCCTCTGGTGCCCCATTCCGATGATCTGATTTTTGAACAGGCCTTTTCCCGCATTGTTCTACCGTTGATTGACTCCTTTCGGCCGGATGTGCTGGTGACACAGTTGGGCGCGGATTTTATGCGGACCGATCCGCTGACACGTTTAGAAGGGACCACGGCATTTATGGAATATGCCGCCCGCCACTTTCTGGCTACTAAAATACCCTGGGTAGCGGTGGGCGGTGGTGGCTACCATCGGCTGAATGTGGCCCGCGCCTGGACGTTGTTGTGGGCCACCATGATCGGAGAATCGGCTCCGGATGCCTTGCCGGAGAGCTTTTTGCCGACGGTTGCCTCTCTCGGCGAGGAGACGACACTACTGCGTGATCCACCCCATCTGGCGTCGCCCGATGATTTTTCCCGTGCCCAGCAGCATCTGGATAAAACCTGCTCCTATCTGGAACGACAGATTTTTCCTTTGTTTCATCTGCGGGCGGGAGGTGTCTGATGCCGTTTGCCCCGTCCGTCACCCATTTGCTTGATGCCGACGGGCTGCCGTTGTTCAGCCTTAAAGAGATTAATGCGTTGGCAAAGCAGGAAAAAGAGCGGATCTATGCAACGCTGGTGCCGGATATTGTTTTTGAGCGCTATGGCTTTGATCGTGACAGTTATCTAAGCCCTGATGGCCGGGAACGCATTCGTTTTATTTGCCCAAAAGGACTGGGGTTATTAAGGATAGCAGTACGCCGTCAGCCGGAAGATGACGATGATCTGTTCTTTGTCGAGGTGGCTGACACGCCTTTTCGGCAGATGGAATTCTCTTTTTGTCTGATCAACGATCCAGACGCACCGCGATTTAATGTCGACTGCGACAGCAGTGGTCGCGAAAACATGTTTGGAACCTTGCGGCGCAATATCGATGAGGAGATCAGGGCCATGCACGCCGGGTTGACCCCGAACCAGGTTCGATCCGGGCTGAACACGTTTAAGTCCTTTTTTGAACGTTTCGAACGGTTCGTTTCTTCTTTGGGGATCGATATGATTGTTGCAGAGCCTCTTTCCTACAACAATGCGATTCATTATGAACGCTATGGTTTCGATTATATTACCGGAAAACAGCTGATGTTATGGATTGATCGCGAGTTTCAACCCGGAGGCGTGCTTTATCAACGGTTGGACGGCTCCACACCGTTTCGCCAACCGGGAATGGAGAAAACCGTACGCGGACGCAGTTGGGCCATTCACGACGGCATTCTCCAACAACCTTGGGATGGCATCAAAATTTATAAAACCGTCGGGCAGCATGCCCATGTGAATACGTTTGTCCATTGGAACTATTGATGAAATGTGAGGGATATCATGTTTGGTAATTTATTTTTCATTGTGCTTGTCTGTGGTGTGATTTATGCGGCTGTTTATTGGAGTCAGCGTAAATCCTGAACTTAAGACGTTTTTTCTTGATTGTGTATACAATTTTGAACATAATGCCGACTATTTTGTAATGAATGTTTCAGGGTGTCATTAAACAAAGAGACAAGGGAGTCGAGCATTGAAATTACTGATTACTGCTGTTGCCCTGGCACTGATGGTGCCGGGTTGGGTAAGTGCGGCGGGTTTCCATATCCGCGAACAGGGAAGCAAAGCGATGGGCATGGCGAATGCCTTTGCCGCCCAGGCTGATGATCCGTCGGCTATTTTCTACAATCCCGCCGGGATTGCCTTTCAAACCGGAACCCAAGTCAGTCTCGGGGTCACCGTCATCAACGTGCCGGAAACGGAATTTCGTGGTACCACCAAGCTGGGTGATGTGGTCAGTGGCCTTGGTGTTGAGCAGCAGGTCGACACCGAAGCGCGAAATGATATCTTTTTCCCGCCCAATTTTTATATGACGACGCGCCAAGAAGGTTCTCCCTGGGCGTTTGGTGTTGGTGTCGGATCGCTCTATCCACTGGCCAAGCGTTGGGATACCACCAGCCCGTTTCGTGACGAAGTAAAGGAAATTGCCATCAAACCGATTAACGTCAATCCGACCGTGGCCTATCAGTTTGAATCGATCAAACTCGGCGTCGCTGTTGGTGTTGATTATACTTATGCCGATGTCTGGCTGGAAAAATCCAATTGCGTTGATGAATACTATTTTACGTCTTTGGGGTATAGCGGCTTTGCGGCAATGCCTGGACAGGCAGCGAGACAACTTGGCGAAGTTGAGCTTGAAGCTGATGGTGATGGCTGGGGTTATAATTTCGGCTTGCTGTGGCAGCCTCTGGACTGTCTGTCTTTTGGTGTGGCCTATCGTAGCGAAATTGAGCTGGATTTTGATGGCGATGCCGATTATCAACTGACAACTACGGGCAGTGCCATCTATGGTATGAATACCTACAGCACAGGTGCTGAAACGGAAATTACCCTGCCGGACACATGGAGCTTTGCCGTGGCCTGGAAACCGACCAGTAAGCTGACCGTTGAGTTTGATGCCGACCGCTTCGGCTGGAGTTCTTATGACAGTTTGGATATCCTGTTTGACGAAAATACCGTGTTGCCGGATTCGCTGAATCGCAAAGATTGGAACGACGTCTGGGCCTACCGTTTCGGTGCTCAATATGCCATGACGGAAAGTCTTGATCTGCGTGTCGGCTATGCCCGCGACAATACGCCGGTGCCCAACGATACCATTGGTCCTGAGCTTCCTGATGCGGACCGCAACAACTATACCTTCGGGTTTGGTTATCACACCGACCGGGCGGTGTTTGACTTCGCTTACATGTGGGTTGATTTTGATGATCGCAAGGTCGACAACGAGACTCAAACCGGTACGTACAAAAGTGATGCCTATCTGTTTGCCGCCAATCTGACCTATTTCTTTTGATGCCGGTAGATAAATAGCGCTGATCTCAAAGGGTGCCATCTCTTACGATGGCATCCTTTTTTTCTGTATCGTCGAATGGAAGGAGAGAACATGCCACATTTTACGCCGATCGTGGTTCTTGTTGAACCACAGCATCCCGGAAATATCGGCGCGGTCTGTCGGGCCATGGCCAATTTTGGTGTGTCGCAACTGCGGCTGATCAAATCCTGTGATCCTTTTCATCCGGATGCAGTCAAGTTTTCTGTTGCTGCCCGTCCGTTATTGGGGCAGGCCGAGCACTTTTCTGATTTGGCCTCGGCACTGGCAGACGTTCATTTCAGTGTCGCATTAACACGGCGCAGCGGTCGCCTGCGTGGCGACCTGTTGCCTCTTGAACAGCTGCCGCATCGCCTTGAGACCGTAGCGTCAAACAGCCGTGTTGCTTTCGTATTCGGTCGTGAAGACCGGGGCTTGACAACGGAGGAGGTTGCTTTGTGCAGTCAGGCGGCAACCATTGAAACCTGTGACGAAACCGGATCGCTGAATCTGGCCCAGGCGGTGGTCGTGACTCTTTATGAAGTGACACGTCATCACCACCGACAAGATGTGCCGCAACGGGATCAGCCTACGCATGAGCAGTTTGAGCCGCTGTTTCATCAACTTGATGAACTGATTCATCGTGTCGGATATGTCAACCCCAGCCGCCCTGAGGTCTTGCCCTTGTTGTTGCGGCGTTTGTTGCGTCAGGCGGGACCCGATGTGGATGAGTTGAATCTGCTGCGTGGCCTTGTGCACCGGCTGGAGGAGAGTGTGCAGGGCTGGCCGGGACGCCGCCGGGGTTAAAGAGGCGGTAATCCAAGGATGCTGTATACTATCTTATTAGAATTATAAAGGTTTTTATTTGCTAATCTTTCCCGGATAAGCAGTTGTGCCAACCACCATATTTGTATAGAATACGCCCCAAGTTACATGTATCTGTTTTGACTAATTAGATCATTAATCAACAGTGAGCAGCTAATGACATCTTCACAACGAAAGATTGCTTTAGTGACCGGTGGCAGCAAAGGAATCGGTGCCGCGATCGCCATCACTCTGGCGGGTTCCGGTTTTGATATCTGGCTGAACTATCGCAGTGATCATGAGGCTGCCGAGCGGGTCAAAGAACAGGTCGGGCACGCTGGAGGGCAGTGCGTGCTGTTGCCGTTTGATGTGGCTGATGCCGCATCCTGTGAAGAACGTCTGAAACCCTACCTCGAAGAACAGACCCCTTTTGCCATTATCAACAATGCCGGTTTCGCCAAAGACACCCTGTTGGCTCTGATGAGCCCCCAAGAGTGGAACGATGTGATTGCAGTGCATCTTGGTGGCTTTTTTAATGTCACCCGTCAGGTGATGCCGCTGATGCTGCGCAAACGCTGTGGGCGGGTGATCAATATCGTCTCCACCTCCGGTCAAACCGGTGTCGGAGGTCAAACCAATTATTCCGCCGCCAAAGCTGGCATGATCGGAGCGACTCGCTCCCTGGCCATGGAAGTGGCCAAACGCAAGATTCTGGTCAATGCGGTTGCTCCCGGTTTTATTGAAACGGAAATGACGGATGATTTACCTCTTGAGCGGATTCTGCCGATGATCCCCCTTGGCCGAATTGGCAAAGCCCAGGAAGTGGCTGACATGGTCGATTTTCTGTGTTCGGAGAAAGCGCAGTACATCACCGGTCAGGTATTTTCCGTGAACGGTGGCGCCTGTATGCCGTAATTAACGGCATTCTTCTGAGTAGAGACGCGATGACGACATTGAATCGAGTAGCGATAACCGGCGTTGGGATTATTTCCTGCCTCGGCTGTGATGTGGAGACTGTCAGTGACGCATTACGCCAGGGGCGTTCCGGCATTGTCGTGGATGAAGAGCGCAAAGCTCTCGGTTTTCGCAGTGCCCTGACCGGGCGCATCGACGGTTTTGACGGTAAGAAGGTTTTGTCGCGTAAAGAGCGTAAAAGCATGCCGGAGTTTGCCGTTCAGGCTTATGCGGCCAGCCGTCAGGCCTTGGAGATGGCTGGGTTGGATGAATCCCTGGTGCGCAGCGAAGACACCGGTTTGATTTTCGGCTGTGATTCGAGTTGTCTGGCGGCCATTGAGCAGGTTGACCTGTTGCGTGAACGTCACGAAACCAAATCAATCGGCAGTGGTCAGATCTTTCGCTCCATGACCTCCTGTGTGACCATGAACCTTAACACGTTACTGGGCACTAAAGGGGCCTGCTGGTCGCTGAGTTCGGCATGCTCCAGTGGGGGCCACGCCATTGGTCAGGCCGCGGATCTGATTGCTCTGGGGCGCCAGAAGCGAATGATTTGCGGTGGCGCGCAAGAGATCAACTGGCAATCGATGTGCAGCTTTGACGGCCTCGGTGCTTTCTCGGTGCGTGAAGACGAGCCAACCGCCGCCTGTCGTCCTTTTTCCGCCGACCGTGACGGCTTGGTGCCCAGCGGAGGTGCGGCGGCCGTGGTGCTGGAAAATTATCAGGACGCGCTGCAACGCGGTGCGACGATTCTGGGTGAAATGGTGTCTTACGGGTTTTCGTCAGATGGGGAAAGCCTTTCCGTACCCAGCCATGGCGGCCTGCAGCGTGCCATGGTACAGGCGCTGCACCGGGCAGGATTGCAACCGGAACAGATTGATTATTTGTGTGCTCATGCCACCTCTACGCCGGCCGGTGATAGCGCGGAAGCTGAAAATATCAAGGCCGTGTTTGGTGACACGGGGCCGTTGATCTCCTCGTTGAAGTCGATGACCGGCCATGAGTTGTGGATGTCCGGCGCGTCGCAGGTGGTGTACTGCACCCTGATGGCACGCGACGGCTTTATCGCCGCTAACATTAACTTCAGTGAGCCGGATGAGGCCGCCGAAGGGTTGCGTATTGTCACCCACACGTTGCATCAGGCACCGAAGACGGTGCTGTGTAATTCAGCCGGATTCGGTGGCACCAATGCCTGTCTGGTGCTCAAGTTCGGGGAGAGCTGTTGAATTATGACGCGGTGATCGTTGGCGGCGGTATCAGTGGTGCGACCTGTGCCCTGATGTTATCCCGGTTCGGCCGGCGCGTCGCCGTGGTTGAACGAGAGGCGTACAGCACGCCGTTGTTGCACGGTTTTTCCCGCCAGGGTGTCCACCATGATACCGGGTTTCATTATGCCGGCGGCCTGGGCTGCGGCGAAGTGCTCGACCGTTTTTTTCGCTTTCTCGGTCTTGACCGAGCTGTGGAGGTTTATCCATTTCAGCAACAGGGGTTTGATCGGCTGATCGATCATACCACGTCCGAAGTGGTCGAGTTCAGTTATGGAGAGCAGGCTTGGCGGGAGTCGTTGTTGAACGCGTTTCCTGGGCAGGCAGCGGCCATCACGCGTTTTCAGCACACCGTGCTGGCCATCTGTGATTCGTTGCCGTTTCTTAATGCCGAGAAGACCTTTGGTGACGAGGCCCTGTTCAGCCATGTTCAGGATGTCAGTCTGCAGGCGTTTGTCTCGCAACTGACTGCGGATCGACGTCTGCAGGCAGCCCTCTGCATGCATTGCCTGCTGCATGGAACACCGCCGGATCGGATGCCTCTGCGCTTACACGCTGCGGTGGTCGGCCCGTATTGTCGCTCGGTCCATGGTATTCGCGGCGGAGGCAGACAGTTGAGCCAATCGTTTGCCCACTGCCTGCAACAAGCCGGTGTTGATGTGTTTTGTCACTCCCGGGTGGTTGCCATGCCGGTGGATAAGGATGGTGCCATTCGCGGTGTGACGCTGGAGTCGGGGCAGGAGATTGCGGCACAACAGGTGATTCATGCCGCAGATCCGCGTCTGCTGCTCGAGTGGCTGGATCAGAGTTGTTTTCGACCGGTCTATCGGCGCCGTCTTGGGGCGTTGCAGGAAACACAATCCGCTTTGGTGCTGTTTGGTCACAGTGATCAGACCGTTGACGCGTTGTCCGGACGTAATCTGTATCTGGTTGATCTGGCGCAGGGAACCCGGTTGTTTTCCGGAACCCTTGATCAGCGTCCACTGTACTTGTCTTCTGCCGGGCAGGAGAAGGCTGACCTAGGTCCGCAGGGCCAGGGCAGCGGCATTATCGGTCTGATGCCGGAAAGCTATGAACGCTATGCGGCCTGGCAATCCAGTCGTCGTGGACAGCGGCCTGACGGTTATCGTCAGTTTAAACAGCAGTGCCGGGAACAGCTGCTCAACCGGATTGAAAAATCAGTGCCGGAGGTTGCCCAGGCGTTACAGCAACCGTTTCTGGCCACACCGCTGACATTGCGGGATTACCTGCATTATCCGCAGGGCGCTGTTTATGGCATCCGTCATGATCTGAGCCGTTACCCCCTCCAGGTCGCCACTCGTGTGCGGGGACTGTATCTGTCGGGGCAGGCGTTGGCGGCTCCGGGACTTATGGGGGCTATGGTTGGGGCTTTTTACACCTGTGGCACCCTGTTGGGACATCAACGCGTTGCAGAGGAGTTGAACCAGTGTCATTGAACCGAGTCGTGATCACCGGAATGGGGGCTGTTTCACCGTTTGGCGGAACCGTTGCTGATCTGCTCAGCGGGCTGTATGAAGGGCGCAGTGCTGTCGCTTATTACGACGCTTTAAACCAGGTTCAGGGGCTGCGCAGTCTGGTGGCCAGCCGGGTGCAAGGCATTGATCCGAAACAGATTGCCCGCAAACATCGTCGTTCCATGTCGAAAATGTCGGTTTATGCCACTCTGGCCGCTGGTGAGGCCATGCGCCAGGCCGGTATTGACGAGGCGTTGTGCACCTCTGGTGATCTGGGCGTGGCGGTTGGTTCTACGGTGGGCAGCACCGAAGTGACCGAGGCGTTTTTCGAAGATTATTTCACTGATCACAGCCTGGAGCGGATGAAGTCGACGCTGTTTTTTCAGATGATGAACCACACCTGTGCGTCCAACATTGCCCAGACGTTTAATATCGCCGGACGCCTTCTTGCGCCTTCGGCGGCCTGTGCCACCGGCAGTCAGGCTATTGGCTACGGCTATGAGATGATCGCGCAGGGTCATCAGCAGATAATGCTGTGCGGCGGGGCCGATGAGCTGCACCCCCTGACCTGCGCCACCTTCGATGTCATGCATGCCGCCTCTATTGGCTACAACGACCGGCCGCAGGCCACACCCCGACCGTTTGCCGCAGATCGTGACGGCATGGTGTGTGGAGAGGGCAGTGGCGTACTGGTACTGGAATCGCTCAACTCTGCGTTGCAGCGCGGTGCGCACATTTTCGCCGAGCTGATCGGTTTTGCCACCGTATCCGATCCGGGCAATATCGCCAACCCGGATGCCTCCGTCATGGCACGCTGTATCAGCAAAGCGCTGCAGTCTGCCGGCATCACGCCACAGCAGGTTGATTATGTCAATGCCCATGCCACGGCAACGGAGCAGGGCGACATCGCCGAAAGTCAGGCCATCGCCCGGGTTTTCGATCATCCGGTACCGGTCAGCAGTCTTAAAGGGCATCTTGGCCACACCATGGCTGCCAGTGGAGCCCTGGAAACCATTGCCACGGTCGACATGTTGAAACAGGGAAAACTGGTGCCGACCCTGCATCTGGATCAGGTGGATTCGCGTTGCGCACAATTGAACTACATCAGCCGGTTAAAAGAAAAAAACTCACAAATTGCTTTAAAAAATAACTTTGCTCTTGGCGGGGTGAATACCTCATTGGTTTTAAGGAGATATGACCATGACTGAACAGGAGATCATCACCACGGTCAATACGGCCCTGGCGGAAGAATTTGAACTCGAGCTGGATGAGATGACCCCGGACGTTTCTTTGTATGAGGACCTGGGCCTCGACAGTCTCGACACCGTCGATATGGTGATCGTTCTGGAGGGAGCGTTCAACTTCAAGATCCGTGAAGAAGCTGACATCAAAGAGATCCGCACGCTGGGAGATATTCACGCGTTTGTTGCCAAAAAAATTGCTGCAGAATCCTGATTTGTTCATGAACGCTTTCCATCTGCTTCACGTTATTGCCATGAATGTCTGGGTCTACAGCCTGCTGGTGGTGTGGACTCTTGTTGGCGTGTGTTTAAGTCCGCTTCAAACCTGTTACCTGCTTTGGCGTCATCAGTGGCCTTTAGATCGCGCTGTCCGCCATCTGATCTGGCTGTATGGTCGCGGTTGGCTGGTGTTGATTTCTCCTTTTGTTTCGTTTTCCCGTGATGGGTTGACGGCACAGCAGTTGCCGGAGCGTTGTGTATTCGTCATCAACCACCTGTCTTTTTTTGACACCTATTTCATGGCCGCTCTGCCCCACAGCGATGTGACCTTTGCCGTGCGTTCCTGGCCGTTTAAGATGTTCTGGTATCGCGTGTTTATGCGGCTGGCCAACTATCTTGAAGTGGAAGATTTAAGCTGGGAGGAAACAACTGCGCGCGGGACTGACGTGTTGCAACAGGGCGGCTCCGTGTTGTTTTTTCCGGAAGGCCACCGCAGTCGTGATGGAAAAATTCAGCGGTTTTATTCCGGGGCGTTTCAGTTGGCCGTGGCGGCACAATGTCCCGTGGTGCCGCTGTGTATTACCGGGACCGATGAACTGTTGCCGCCGGGGCGCAAAAGCTTACACCCCTGTCGGGTTCAACTGAGGATTTTGCCGCCTGTCTCTGTAGATGAGTATCAGTATGACGGTGGTCATCTGGCCTTGAAGAAACAGGTCAAGGCCGCCATGGTCGAGGCGCTGGATGAGATGACGGAGTCACGTGTTGCTGCCGCTGAGGTGGTGTCATGCTGAATTGTTCAGAACAACTGGCGTTTGCGCCATCGCAGGTGATTCGTGAGCAACAACGGGCGTTACTCCAGGCCCATATGGCCTATCTGGCCGCGCATTCGCCTTTTTATCAACGCATGGCCCGTGAACAGGGCTTTGATTTACGTGATGTGCGTTGTTATGACGATCTGGCGGCACTGCCATTTACCACCAAAGCGGACTTGGAACGCTGTGGTGATGCGTTCCTCTGTGTTGAAGAGCGTCAGATCGCGGACATCTGTCTGACATCCGGGACCACCGGATTGCCGGTGGCTTTTATGCAGAGTCGTCAGGATCTCGAGCGGTTGGCGTTCAATGAGCAGTTGGCTTTCAGCACCGCCGGGCTGACAGCGGATGATCGGGTGTTGATTGCTGCCGCTATTGACCGTTGCTTCATGGCCGGAATGGCCTACTTTCTCGGCCTGAAAAAGATCGGTGCCACGGTGATTCGTGGTGGCTCCAGTTCGGTTTCCGTCGTGGCGCAGCTGATCGAACGTTTTCGTCCCAGCGCCCTTGTCGGCGTGCCGACGCTGTTTCTGGCTCTGGCCGATATTTTGCGTCAAAAGGGGATTGATCCCTGTGACTGTGGGGTGAAAAAACTGGTCTGCATCGGTGAGCCGGTGCGCAGCCAGGAATTGACGCTATCCGTGTTAGGGGCACGTCTTCAGGAACAGTGGGCGGCTGACATCTACGGCACCTATGCCAGTACGGAAATGGCTGCCACCTTTGTCGATTGCCCTTATGGCTGCGGTGGCCATGTACCGCCGGAACTGATGCTGGTGGAGATTGTCAACGATCAGGGGCAGCGTGTCGCTGCCGGTGACGTCGGTGAAGTCGTCGCGACACCGCTGCAGGTGACGGGGATGCCGTTGTTGCGCTTTAAAACCGGCGATGTGGCCACGCTCTACTGCGATCCCTGTGAATGCGGGCGCAACAGTTGGCGTATTGGCCCGGTGCTGGGTCGTAAAAATCAGATGCTCAAATATCGCGGCACCACGGTCTATCCTCCGGCGATCTTCGCGGTGTTGCAGGAACTGGCTGAAGTGCAGGCGTTTTATATCGAGGTGCGCGACGATTACGCGTTATCCGATCAGATTCGAGTGGTGGTGGGCAGCAGCTGTCCTGACCTTACCGCGCACCATGTTGAGGAATTGCTGGCTGCACGCATTCGCGTCAAGCCCGAAGTCGTGATTCAGGATGTTGATACGGTGCGGAATCAGACCATTCAGGAAGATAAGCGCAAGCCGGTGACGTTTTTTGATTATCGCACCTGTGGTGTGAGCGGAAGCGTCGTTTAGAGCATTTCCTGGTAGGCCATAGTTATTGAGCAGCCAGTCCTGTGCCAGCTGACCCACGTCACGTGCATACGAGAAATCGTGAACGGGTGAGGTTGTTTGAAGTGATTTATTGTTGTGACATGTGAAGGGGACATCTCACATGTTTCACTGTGTTGATGAATTTTGGGGACAAGATTTTTATCTGAAATAACGAGGGGAAAAATGGGAGAAAAAAAATCGGTTGTGTTAACCGGCAATGATCTGACCGTGGAACAGATTATTGCCGTCGGTGTTGGTGATCTGAACGTTGAGTTGGATGAACAGGCGCTGCAGCGTTGTCGCGACAGCCGTGTTTTTTTAGAAGAGGCAGTCAATGCCCGCCATATTATCTACGGCGTCAACACCTCGTTCGGCCCCATGTGTAACAAGATTATCGACGATAACCAGATCGAGGCGTTGCAGGTCAATCTGATTCGCAGCCATGCCGCCGGGTTAGGTGATCCTCTTAAACCCTATATTGGTATCGCGGTGATGCTCGTGCGTCTCAATACGCTCGTCAAAGGCTACAGTGGCGTGCGGATTGAGCTGCTCGAGTTTATGCAGTGGATGATCAACGAGGGCATTGCCCCCTATATTCCGGAGTGCGGTAGTGTCGGCGCTTCCGGTGACCTGATCCATCTGGCCCATCTGGCGCTGGGCATTATCGGTGAGGGGAACCTCTACTACCGCGATGAGTTGCGCCCGGCCGCTGAGGTGTTTGCCGAACTGGGCCGAGAACCGATGCGCCTGAGCTATAAAGAGGGCATCGCCCTGATGAACGGCACCAGCGCCATGACTGCGTTGGCCGCCTTCGCCATTTTCGGCGCCAAGAAACTGTTGCGCGTCAGCTGTGTAACCGGTGCGTTCGGTATCGAGCTGTTCGGCGGTATCGACGATGCCTTTGACGAGGACTTGCACCGGGTCAAGCCTCATCCGGGCCAGGTGGAGATTGCCGAGACCATCCGCAATCTGTATCGCGGTTCCGGCAACATTACCCTGCGCGAGAACATGCACGACCGGATTCGCGGCCAGCACCAGGAGGGCCTGGTATTCGAGACGACCATCAACGTACAGGATGTCTATTCCATCCGTTGTACGCCGCAGGTGCTGGCGCCGGCCGCCGAGATGATCGAAAGCGCCACTCGCACCGTCGAGGTCGAAGCCAACTCGTCCAACGATAATCCGATCATTATTCCGGACAAAAAGAAGATTATCCACGGTGGTAACTTCCACGGCCAGAGCATCGGCTTTGCCATGGATGCCCTGTGCGTCAGCCTGGCGACGCTGTGCAACCTGTCGGAGCGGCGTCTCAACAAACTGCTCGATAAGAACCTCAATGAAGGGCTGCCCGAGCATTTGATTCCCGGCACCCTGGGCCTGACCATGGGCTTCATGGGCTCACAGTATCTGGCGACCTCGACCACGGCGGAAAACCGTCAGCTGGCCAATCCTGTCAGTACCAATTCCATCTCCTGCAATGCCTCCAATCAGGATGTGGTCAGCATGGGCACCGTGGCGGCGCGTAAGGCGTTCAGGCAGGTGAGCAATGCCAAACACATCCTGACGATGGAGGTTCTGGCTGATCTGCAGGCGCTGTCGTTCCGCAATGCCGACCGACTTGGCTTAGGCACGTCACGGATCTACGCGGCTCTGAATGACGAATTTCAGATTTACGACAACAGTCGTGTGTTCCACGATGATCTGGTGGCGATGCGCAAAAAGCTGTTTTCAAGTCAGTTGTTCGATGATTTGAGTCGCTATTGGTCCTGATCTTCAGAGAGGAAAACCGATGACTTCAACGACGACGAAGATGGCCTTGCCCATGGCTGCGCAAACCTTGTTGCCGCACCGTCCGCCCATGCTGCTGGTGGATGCCCTGGTGGCGTTTGCACCGGGACGCGGTACGGTGATCAGCGAAGTTCATGGTGAAGACCTCTTTGTCCGCGAAGACGGCACCTTAGAGCCGGTGGCTTTCGTTGAGCTGATCGCGCAAAGCTATGCAGCGATCAAGGGATATGAGGATACTCTGAACGGGGTCTCGGTTCGTGAGGGTTTTCTGGTGGGTGGCCGGCGGGTCAAACTGTTGTCCAAGGCGCATGTCGGCGATCGGTTGACCATCGATATTGAGACGTCCGGTCATCTCGAAGGCTTTTGTGTGGTGGACGGTGTGGTGCGCCGCGATGAAGAGATCCTTGCCGAGGGGAGCATCAAGCTATGGATTCGCGAGTAATACGAGGCTGTTGTAAAAAGTTGTCCCTGACTTTTTTCCAGAGGTTCATGCCTCTGGGCCTGATTTTCTTCCTGCTGATCGCTCTGCCCTGCGGGGCGGCGGAACCGCTCCCTGAGGAGATGGCGGATGAGATTCGTCAATCGGCTGCTGAAGTCGAAACGCTGTCGAGCCGGTTTGTCCAGGAAAAATTCCTCAGTATGTTTGCGGAAACTCTGACTTCTAACGGGCAGTTTTATTACCAGCGGCCGGATCGGTTACGCTGGGAGTTAACTGAACCTGTCGGCTCCGGGTTTGTTTTGAACGGTGACCGCGGCGAACGCTGGCATGAACGGGTTGACGGCAGCGAACCGTTTCGGCTGGAGGATGATCCGGCCATGAGCCTGATCGCTGAACAGCTGTTTGCCTGGGCGCGGGCTGATTTGCGCTGGCTGCAGGATCATTATCAGATTGAACTGATCGGTGTGGAGCCGATCTGCCTGCGCCTGACGCCTCCTGAAGGGCAGGGACGGGCGTTTCTTGATTATTTGCTCATTCAGTTTTCCGAGTCGGCGGCTTATGTCACCGAAGTGGAAATTCATGAGCAGGATGGCGACTACACGCGGATTCGTTTCAGCCACACGAACGTCAATGCGCCGTTGACCGGCACGTTGTTCACGGGTCGGGAAGGACTGTAGCGGACGGACGCATGATCTCGGCATTTTTTCGCTATTTTCAAGGCCATCGACGGCTGCTGTTTGTGTTGTACGGCCTGTTTGTCGTTGTCAGCTTTGTTCTGTTGTCGCGCATTCAACCGCAGGAAACCATTGATGCCATGTTGCCGGATGGCGCGGGTAGCACAGTGCGCGAAGATTTTACCTGGCTGCAGCGGGCGCCGTTTGCCCGCAAGGTCTTTATCGATCTTAACGTTGCTGATGCCGGGCAGCAGGCACAACTTAAAGCCGCCGGCAAAGCGCTGGCAGCCGCCTTGCGAGAAAAACTGCAGACAACGGTGACGGATGGTCCGCCGATCCATCGGCAGGCTACGCTGTTGAATCATCTGACGGCGGCTTTGCCGCATCTGGTGACGGAAGACGATGTGCAGGTGATGGCCGCGCGCCTTGCCGATGACACAACCATGACGCAGCGGCTGGCCCAGATTAAAAGTCAGCTGATGACACCGCAGGGCTGGTGGACTAAAAGCCAGTTGCAGAGTGACCCACTGCAGCTCTGGCAGCTGACCGCTGATCATCTGCGTGATCTGAATCCATTTGCCGGTGCGGGCGGTGAACATGGCGCCTTTGTCAGCCGTGACGGACGTCATCGTTTGCTGATGGTGGATACCACGGTGGACATTGGCGATGTCGCGGCCAGTCGGCGCTTGCTCGACACCATCGATGCGGCCATTGTCGAGACCCTGCCGGCCGAAGTGACGGCCACGGTGGTCAGCGGACACCGCTATACCGTCGCCAATGCCGAAACGGTTCAGCGTGACATTCGGGTCGTGTTTACCGTGGCCAGTGTGGCGATCCTGGTGATTTTTATGGTGCTGCTGCGCAATGTGCGTGCGCTGTGGGTGTTCTTTTTACCGGCATCGGTATTGGGAATCGCCGCCGCCATGGTGACGGTGTGGTTTCCGCAATTGTCCGGGATCACCCTGGGCTTCGGTGCGGTCCTGTTGGGGATTACCGTCGATTTTACCCTGCATGTGTTTTTTGCCCTGCGCAGTGGCGTCGCACCGCTTGGGGCGTTGCAGCGGTTGACACGTCCTTTGCTGGGCAGTGGTTTGACCAGCTTTATGGCATTCAGCGTGTTGCTGTACTCGACCCTGCCGGGGCAACGACAACTGGCGGTGTTTTCCATGACCGCCATTGCCGCGGCGTTGGTGCTGGCGTTGGTGGTGATGCCGCATCTGTGTGGCCGTGTTTCAGGAGCTATGGCTCGTCCGCGGCAGGAGGCTGTCAGCCATCATCCTCGGGCAGCGTGGCTGTGGTTGGTGATCGTTGTCGTTGCCGCGTTGGGGTGCGGTCGACTGACTTTTGATGGCGATTTACGGCGTCTGAGTGTTCAGACCGAGGCCTTGAGCCATGGCGAAGCCGTGATGACGCAAGTGTGGGGCGATGTGCGTAGTCGCACTCTGATTTTTTCTCAAGGTGCGGATGAGCAGGAAGCCTTGGCCGTGAATGCCCGCGTGGCGGAGGTTGCCGCCGCAGAAGAGAGCCGCGCCTCTCTCGTTTCGCTGGCGACCCTGCTACCGGCAGAGCCGCAACAGCAGCAGAGTGGCCGGCGCTGGCAGAACTTCTGGCAACGACAGCAGCAACAATGGGCGCGTTTTTGCGAGCTGGCGCAGCAGCAGGGGTTTTCAGCCACGGCTTTTCAACCGTTTGAGCGGTTTGTACAGCAACAGCCGGAGCGTCTCAACCTGGAGTTCTGGCAGCAGGCCGGTCTGGGGACGTTGATGGAGGGCCTGCAGGTTAACGATCTTCCGCAAGGAACCGCGGTGGTGTCATTGCTCGATACGGCGGAGGTTGCAGCGGATGGTGCTCTGGCATTGGACGATCGCCTGGAACAGATCCCCGGTGTGGTCGTTGTCGACCAGAGCCGGTTTCGCCAACAGCTCAGTACCCAGGTGGGGCATGATTTTATCACCTTTATTGTGCGGGCCATGGTCGTTGTTGTCGTGGTGCTGGCCGTATGGTATCGGCGCCTGAGTCGGGTGATGCTGGCGCTATTGCCGGTGCTGTGTGGTCTGCTGGTGATGTTTGGTGTCATGGGGTGGCTGGGGTTGGCGTTTAACCTGTTCAATGTCATCGCCGCGATTTTGATTATCGGTCTGGGGGTCGATTACGGGATTTTTATGGTTAATCGCTGTCAGTATGGCAGCGGCATGCACACCGATAAAGCGGTGCTGGTGTCGGCGCTAACCACGCTGGCCGGCTTTGGTTCGCTGGCTTTGGCGCGTCACCCGGCCATGTCGTCCATGGGGCTGACGGTGTTGTTCGGCATCAGTGCGGCGGTGGTCACCGCCTTGCTGGTGGTGCCGAGTGTTTATGCCCGCTGGTGTCTGAGCGAGGGGCAAGGGGACGTGTCGTGAAGCGCTGTTGTCTGCTTGTCCTGTTGATCTGTGTGGCTTTGAGCGCCTGCGGTCGTCCCGCATTGCCACCGCATTCTACGACGATTGTTGAAGAAGGACTGACGCGTCAACAGCTCCTGGCACGGCATTGGTTGAGTGGCACGAACCGTTATCTGTGTCGTCAGAGCGGTGTGCTGAAGCTGCGCTGGCGGGAAATCCCCCTGCAGGGGGTGCTGCGCATCGACAGTGCCGTGCATGAGGCACGTTTGGTGGCCATGGACAGCATGGGGGTCAAATTGTTTGATCTGTCCGTGACCGGTCAGGACATGACCCTGAACTATCTGTTACCGCTGCTCGAAGATCATCCGCAACTGCCCAAGGTGGTGGCGGACAGTGTCCGACGCATTTTCCTGACGCCGCAACCGCAGCCGGAGGATCATCTTCAGTCGCGTGGTAGCGGACAGCCGTATCGACTGGTTGGCGATGCGACAAACGGCGCTGTGTTTACGTTTGGCGGGGCGCCGATCTGCCTGCAGACGATTCGTGTGGATACGGACGACGAAGACTGGCAGGTGAATTATTTTGACTATGCGGCATCAGGAGCGTTGTGGACGCCGGCGATGATTGTTCTTGACGATAAAAATTACCGTCTGACCCTGTGGATGGAGGAGGTGCGACAGCTATGACCAGTCCGGTACGCAATGAGTTACTCCATTCGACCTGTTCGGAACTCAGCATTGAAGGGGGCGAAGCTGAACAAGCTTTTGTCCTCAGCGATGCGTTTATCGGTTTCAGTGGCCATTTTCCCGGTTATCCGATTGTGCCGGGAGTGATTCAGGTGTTGATGGCGCAGATGGTTGCCGAACAGGCCGGATGGATCAAACAATCGCCAGTGGCCATGGAACGGGCTAAGTTTCATCGCCGGTTGCGCCCGCAGGAGCGGATTGTGGTGCGCTGTACGGAAAAAAACGTGCGCGGCAAGTCGGTGATCGATGCGTCGTTGTTGGTCGACGATGAACTGGCGTCGGCGTTCTGGCTGACGTTGGCATAGAGAGAACCGTGATGGCAAAAAAAGGCTGGTTTCCAGTAATCGAAGGCGCACCACCGCCACTGAGCCTGACCGTCAAGCGTCAGGTACGTTTTGAAGAAGTCGATGCCGTGGGCATTGTCTGGCATGGCCGTTATCCGAGCTATTTCGAGGATGCGCGTGTTGCGCTTGGTGCCCATTACGGTTTGGGCTACATGGATTTTTATGCCCAGGGCGTGGTGGCGCCGATCAAGAAGTTGCACATCGATTATGCCCAGCCTCTGCGTTTTGAGGACTGGTTCACCATCGAAGGATTATGGCATTGGAGCGAAGCGGCCCGGTTGAATTTTGAATTTATTTTACGCAATGAGCAACAACAGGTGGTCACACGCGGTTACAGCGTGCAGATGCTGCTGGATACCGATCATAATATCCTGGTGGTACCGCCGCCGTTTTATCAGGACTTTTTACGTCGCTGGAAAGAGGGAACCCTGTGAAAAACGTTGTCATCACTCACGCCAGTGCCGTCACCGGACTGGGGACGTCCCTCGACGCCATCTGGACGGCTCTGCTGGCCGGACACACTGCCATAGCCGAGGTGAAGCGGTTTGACACCGACCATTATCTGGCCAAAGTGGCGGCCTGTGTTCCCGATCTGACCGCGGATGTCGGTGGTTCACGGTTGTATCCGCTGCTTGATCAATTACTTGACCAACTGCCGCGGCTGCCCGAGGATGCCCGATTGTTCACCGCCACCACCAAGGGCGCCATTGACCTGTTGGAACAGGGGCGGCGTGACGGTCTGGAAGCAGCGCAACTGCAGGCCAGTCTGCCGGTGACCATGACCCGCTGGGTGGCGCAACAATTGGCGTGCAATGATCCGGGTCAAAATGTCAATGCGGCCTGTGCTTCGTCGACGCAGGCCATTGCCCGTGGCGCCGCGCTGATTGCTTATGGTCAGGCCCGCTGTGTCGTGGTGGTGTGCGCGGATCTGGTCAGCGAATTTGTTTTATCCGGGTTTTCGGCGCTGCAGGCGTTGTCACGTCTTCCCAGTCGGCCGTTTGACGTTGAACGCAGCGGCCTGACGCTCGGAGAAGGGGCGGCTGCCGTGGTGTTGATGGATGAAGACACGGCCAAGCAAAACGGTCTGCCCACGGACATTGAGTTGTGTGGCTGGGGGATCGCCAATGACGCCAATCATATCACGGCGCCGGCCCGTGACGGCTGCGGCCTGATTCTGGCCGTGGAACAGGCGTTGACTCGCGCCGGACTCAACGCCGATCAGGTGGCGGCCATCAGTGCCCACGGCACCGGTACGGTGTACAACGATATGATGGAACTGACCGCGTTTCAGGCGCTGTTCGGTGACCGCGAACTGCCGATCAATTCCATCAAAGGTGCGCTCGGCCATACTCTCGGTGCTGCCGGGGGTCTGGAAGCGGCGCTGGCACTGCCCGCTTTACGTGAACGCCGTCTGCCACCCACCTGCGGGCTGGTGCAGGCCGAACCTCTGGCCGGTGAGCGGGTGAAAAATGTGGCGCAATCCTTCACCGGTGACGTGCTGTTGTCGACCAATTCCGGTTTTGGTGGCGTTAATGCCGCCCTGCTGTTGAAACGGAGGGACGCATGAACCGCTATCGTATGGCCGGATTCGGCTGGGTAAGCAGTTATGGCTTTGGTCGTGGACTCAGCAGCGGTTTTGCCGGATTTGGGCCGGGCACCTTGCCGCAACTGCAACGCCAGGATCTGTTCGATAAGCCGGATCGGCGTTTCGGGCGCATGGACCCGTTTTCCCGGTTGGGGCTGGCCGGTATTACCCTCGCTCTGCAGGATGCCGACATGGATCACTGGCAGCAGAAACGCCGGGTCGCGATTCTGGCTGAAACCTACAGCGGCTGTTTGGAGACCGACTGCGACTATTTTACCACGGTGATTCCCGAACAGGGCGCGCTGGCCAGTCCGCAATTGTTTGCCTATACGTTGTCCAACACCTTTCTCGGTGAGGCGGCATTGCGTTTCGGGTTGACGGGCTGCTGCGAAGTGGTCAACAGCTGTCGACCGGATGGTCTGGCCGTGGTGGATAATGCCCTTGACCTGTTGGATGGCGATGAAGCTGATGCCGTCGTGGTCGGTTTTTGTGATCTGGATGATTATGGTGTACTGCAAGCTCCGGGCAGTCTGTTTCTGGTGGTGGATAACGCGCAAAGTGCCACTGCAACCACTCTAACACGTGAGGCATCCGGTGCTTTGCTCTTGGCTGGGCAACCGCTGGCCTGTGCCATGGATCTGGTCTCACGATTAAAGGCATGACGCCTGCCGGGGCGCGTCCCGGTGACCTTGCCTTTGATCTTAAAATAAAAAAGAAGACAACAGCCATCTGCTGACCAAGATAACGAACGACGAAATAAAGGGAACACAAGGGAGAAATAATCCATGAAAATGAAGTTGGTTTATCCGCGCTGGGCCAAGCTGGAACGGCAAACCGAGTTTCACCTGCCGCCCCACGGACCGGTGGTCTTCGCCGCCACGGTTCCTGACGACGTTGAACTGAGTTTTACCGATGAAAACGTCCAGACCCTCGATTTCGATGAACCCGCCGATCTGATCGCGCTGTCGGTGATGCTCACCTGCCAGCTGCCGCGCGCCTTTGAGATTGCCGACGAATATCGCAAGCGCGGCAAAACCGTCATGTTCGGCGGCATTGCCACCACCCTGCATGCTGAAGAGGTGCAACAGCACGCCGACTGTGTATTCATCGGTGAGGCCGAAGGGCGCACCGAGCAGGTGATTCGTGATTTTGAGCGCGGCGAACTCAAGCCGGTCTACAACTACCTGCAACAGCATCCGCCCATCGAACTGGTGGGTACGGCGCGCCGCGACATCCTCGACCGCGACTGCTACAACTACCGTGGCGTACAGATGCTCGATCTGGTTCATGCCTCGCGTGGCTGCAAGTTTAAATGTTTCCCCTGTTGCACCGGTTATCTCGGCGGTCAGGTGTTCCGTCCTCGGCCCATCGACAAGGTGATCGCCGAGATGGAGGCGATTCCCAACAACCGTATGTTTATCGTCGACAACTCCATGGCCCAGGACAAACAGTGGCTGCTCGACCTGTTCGAGGCCATGAAGCCGCTCAAGAAGAAATGGGTGTCCCATCCGCTGCTCGATGACGACGATGTGCTCAAAGCGGCGGCCGATGCCGGAGCCTGGTATGTGTATCAGGCGGTGTTCGACACCTCCGATGTCATCCGCAACCGCATCAAGCGCCTCAAGGATTTCGGCATCGGCATTGAGGGCACCATCATCCTTGGCACCGACGATCAAAGCGCTGACGATATCCGCCGCTTGGTCGATTTCCTCATTGAAGTGGAGCTTGACGTCGCTGAGTTCACGATTCTCACGCCGTTCCCCCATTCGCCGATTCGCACTCAGTTGGAAAACGAGGGCCGCATTCTCGACAACGGCTGGGGCGATTACACGGCAGACAAGGTGGTGTTTCAGCCCAAACAGATGTCCGTGGATACCCTCCAGGATCTGTTTTATTACGCCTGGGATACCTTCAATGCCGATGGCGGCTATCAGTTGAAGATGGGCAAGCTGTTCAAACAGGTGATCGCCCGTGAGATGGATGACGGCACCTATCGTCGCTACGACACCAAGCGCAAGCGCCAGTTCAATCTGAACAGGACGGCATCATGAGTCGAATTTTCCTGATCTCTTCCAACATCTCCACCGACCCGTATCCGGTGTATCCGCTGGGTATGGCCATTGTCGCCGGCGCGCTGGATCGTGCCGGGCATGAGGTGCGGCAGTTTGACTTTCTGGTTTATGATCAGGACAGTCGCCGGTTGCAAGACGATCTGGAAGCATTCCATGCGGATGTCGTCTGTCTGTCGCTGCGTAACATCGACAATGTTGACTCGTTCAGCTCTGACGACAACTGGTACCTGGCCGATGCCAAGCGGCTGATCGACGGTATTCGTACCATCAGCTCCGCACCGGTCGTTGTCGGCGGTCCGGCGTTTTCCATCCTTCCCGAGGAGATTCTCGCCTATCTCGGAGCGGATTACGGCGTGGTGGGCGAGGGGGAACAGGCCGTGCCTCTGCTGATTGACAAAGTGACGCGTGGTGAGGAGATTCCCGCCATTACCAGCGGGGCTCAACCGCTGCAGGGCCATGAAATGGGCCGGCCGTTGCTGGTCCCCGAGTTTGTCGACTACTACCAGCAACACAGCGGCCTGATCAATTTGCAGACCAAGCGCGGCTGCCCGTTCAAGTGTGTGTATTGCACGTATCCCGGTCTCGAAGGCCATCTCTTCCGACCCCGCCCGGTTGACGCGGTAGTGGAGGATCTCGAACGCCTCAAGCGCGACCATACCACCAGTACGGTCTTCTTTACCGATTCCATTTTCAACGACCCGCAGGGCTATCATCTGCAGCTGGCCGAAGAGATGGTGCGCCGTGAGCTGGATATTCGCTGGTGCGCGTTTTTCCGGCCGCAGGGCTTGAATCGCGAGGTGCTGCAGCTGCTGAAACGTGCCGGTCTCTATGCCATGGAGATGGGTACCGATGCCGGATGCGATACGACCTTGGCCGGGCTCGACAAGGGCTTTGGCTTTGACGAAGTGTTGGCCTGCCAGCAGGCGGCCGTGGCCGAGCGAGTGCCGTGCGCCCATTTCATCATGTTCGGCGGGCCGAATGAGACACCTGAGACGGTAGCCGAAGGTCTGGACAACATTGCCCGACTTGAACACTGCGTGGTGTTTGCCTTTTCCGGCATCCGTATCCTGCCCAAGTCGCGTCTGCTGGAACGGGCCATTGCCGATCAGGTGATCAAGCCGGGCACGTCGTTGATCAAGCCGCTTTACTATTTCTCACCGCACATTGAGGTGGAGTCGATGAATCAGATGATCCTTGATGCGTTCAATGGACGGCGTGACCGGATTTTCCCGCCGTCGGACGGCCAGGAGAAGATGGCGGTGATGAACAATTTCGGGTTCAAGGGTATTTTGTGGGATCATCTGATCCGCTTTGATGATTCCGGCCGCAGGAGACGCCGTGCACGCTGATCTCGACCGCCAACGGATTCTGCTGGTCCATCCCCTCGGCTATGCCAGTGCCCAGGCCGGGCACGACGTGTCGCGGCTGGCCAATATCATGCCGCCGCTGGGGCTGGCGAGCATTGCCGCCTATCTGCTGAAACGCGGGCTGCAGGTCGATATCATCGACTGTTATGCGCGCCCCGATTCGGACCGGGCGATCCGTGATTATGTGCGACAACATCGTCCGGCGTGGCTGGGGTTGAGCTGCACCACGTCGAGCTTTCTCGATGGGGTGCGCATTGCCGAGCTGGCGCGCGAGGAGTGCCCTGGTCTCAAGGTGATGGCCGGTGGGGCTCACGTGTCAGCGTTGAAAGAAGTGTTGTTGCGGGATTATCCCCAGCTCAATGCGCTGGTGGTCGGCGAGGGTGAGGAAACCATTTATCAGCTGGTATCGGCTTCCGGTGACGACTACACAGAAATTGCCGGTGTGGTTTGTCGTAATGGGGCTGGTGAGGCGGTGTTTAGCGGATACCGCGACCCGGCGTTGGTGCTCGACGATTTGCCGTTCCCGGCTTATGACAAGTTGCAGGGTTTTCCCGAAGCCTATCAGCTGCCGATTTTCAATTATCCTAAGTCGCCCAATACCAGCTGTATTTCCAGCCGTGGTTGTCCGTATGCCTGTAGCTATTGCGATCGCTCGGTGTTTCGGCGCACGTTTCGCTACAACTCGGCGGATTATCTCTACCGCCACTTGCAGCATCTGCGTGAACGCTACAACATCCGTCATATCAATTTTTATGACGATCAGTTTACCTTCCACCGCCAGCGGGTGATCGACTTCTGCCAGAGGATGATTGATGCGCCGTTGGGCATGACCTTCAACTGTGCCATCCGTGCCGAGCACGTTGATGATGAATTGATCGGCCTGATGAAGCGGGCGGGTTGCTGGATGATGAGCCTTGGCATCGAAACCGGCGATCCCGATCTGCTGGCCCAGCACCGCCAGAATCCTGATCTCGACATGCTGGCCGATACCATCCGCCTGATCAAGAAACACGGCATCCGCGTCAAGGGGCTGATGATGGTCGGGCTGCCTGGTGAAAGTGAGCAGAGCGTGCGCCGCAGTATCGATTACATCCTCAAGTTGCCCATTGATGATCTCAACGTGGCCAAGTTTACGCCGTTCCCCGGCTCGCCGCTGTACGAGAACATTCACGAACTGGGCGCGTTTGACGAGGATTGGGCAAAGATGGACTGCATGCGC
Organism: uncultured Desulfuromonas sp.; assembly: GCF_963676955.1. NCBI lineage: Bacteria > Pseudomonadati > Thermodesulfobacteriota > Desulfuromonadia > Desulfuromonadales > Desulfuromonadaceae > Desulfuromonas > uncultured Desulfuromonas sp. The sequence goes on from NZ_OY781461.1 coordinate 2,801,766, forward strand.
TTTCAGTTTATTCCCCACGGCATGACCGAGGAGAAGCTGGAGGAGCTGTTCCTGACGTTTTACAAGCAGCATTTTCGCCGCAATGATGTGATTTGGGGCTATGTGACCATGTTGTGGAAGTCGCCGCACAGCTGGGGCCGGTTTATCCGCAACCTCGGCGGTTTCCTGTCCTTTGCCCGCAAAGGCAAACGGCTCGGTGATGAGGGGTGATGAGAGGTGATGTCATGACCGAGGGGACAGACCGTTCGCATATCCTGGTGGCGATCCCGGTGTTTAATCACGCCGCAACCCTGCGCGATGTGGTGGAGCGCTGTCTGCAGCATCATGATCAGGTGCTGGTAGTGGATGACGGCAGTGATTGCGCTGTGGCGTCACTGGTTGACGACCTGCCGGTAACGGTGTTGCGGCATGAGCACAACTGTGGCAAAGGGGCGGCCATCCTGACAGCGGCGCAGTATGGCAAAAAGCAGGGTATGAGCCATCTGATCATCCTCGATGCCGATGGCCAGCATTTTCCCGAGGATTTGCCGCAATTTTTTGCGGCGATTGAGGAGGAACCGCTGGCCATTCATGTCGGGCTGCGCGATTTCAGTGCCGAGGATGTGCCGGGAAGCTCGCGCTTTGGTCGCCAGTTTTCCAACTTTTGGCTCAAGGTGCAGACCGGCCATAAGCTGGGGGATGTCCAGAGCGGCTACCGCGCTTATCCGCTGGCGGTGTTCGATCATCTGCAGTTCAGCGATTGTCGCTACTCGTTTGAGGTCGAAGTGCTGGTCAAGGCCAGTTGGGCCGGCGTGCCGCTGCGGGACGTGCCGATTCAGGTTTACTATGCGCCGGGCAAAGCGCGGGTGTCGCACTTCAATAAATTGACTGACAATCTGCGTTTATCGTGGCTCAATACACGTTTATGCATGCGATCCATTGCACCCTGGCCCCATAAACGCCTGGTAAAACGGCAGCAGCAACCGTTCAGCTGGCGACGGCCGCTACGCTCATTACGTCAGTTGCTGGCACAGAACGTGTCACCGTTAAAGATCGCCCTGGCCATGGCCGTTGGTGTGCTGCTCGGTGCTTTGCCGTTGATTGCCTGTCACACGGTGGTGACCCTGTTTGTCGCCGGATTTTTCGGGCTCAATCGTTATCTGGCCGTGGCCGCCGGCAATCTGTGCATGCCGCCGTTGGTACCGGCGCTGTGTATTGAAGTCGGCTATTACTTGCGTCATGGCCAATGGCTGACGGATATTTCGCTGGAGACGCTCGGCGCTCAGGCGTTGGAACGGGTTTACGAGTGGTTTCTCGGTTCTCTGTTGGTTGGACCGTTGCTGGCGGCTGTCGCCGGTAGCCTGGTTTATGTGGTCGCGGTCATGTTGTTGGGCGACATGGGGAAGGCGGTTAAGGACGCTTGTTCGGAGCATGTGGAATCATGACACCGCAAACGCATGAGCCAACCCAGCGGCCTCTGGGGTCCAAACTTGGTTATCAGGCTTTCTATGTGATGATTCGCAGCGGCGGACGTCGGGCAGCCTATGCCCTGTTGTATTTTGTCGTCGCCTTTTATATCCTGTTCCGCCCTCAGGTGCGGCGCAGTTGTCGGCCCTATATCAAGCGGCGTTTCCCGCTGGCCGGGGCGGATGCCCTGTGGTGGTACAGTTACCGCATGGTGCTCGATTTCGGTAAGGTTCTGGTCGATCGTGCCGTGGTCGGCATGCTCGGACCGGATCAGCTCAAAGTTGTCCTGCATGGCCGGGAACAATTGCTGGAGATTCGTAACCGCCGCCAGGGGATGATCCTGATGATGTCCCATGTCGGCTGCTGGCAGGTGGCCATGTCGGCGTTGAACTTTTTGGAAGAGCCGGTGCACATGGTGATGCATCAGGATGACGGCAGTCTCGAACGCCATTATTACGAATATGCCGAACAGGAATGCCCGTATCGCACCATTGATCCGCGCGGTTTTCTCGGCGGCACGCTGGAGATGATGGGTGTGCTGAAACAGGGCATGATCCTGGCGGTGATGGGGGATCGTTTGCCACCTCATGAACGCAATGTGGTGACGGTCAATTTCCTCGGTGATCCCGTCGCGCTACCGTTCAGTGCGTTTCAATTAGCCTCGGCCACCGGCGCGCCCATTGTGGTGATGATGACCCGCAAAAGTGCCGGTGATCGCTATGAAATGGAATTGATCGAGGAGATTCGTGTGCCGCAGGGACTGGGCCGTAAAGCGGATGCCTACCGGCCTTACGTGCAGCAGTATGCGGATGCCCTGGCGGGTTATTGCCGGGAAAATCCGTATCAGTTTTATAATTTCTTTGATATGTGGGATGGCAGTAACTATAAATAATGACGTGAAAACAATCGTTTTTGAACAGGAGACGTTATGACGACCAAGGAAAAACTCAAGCAGATTCTGGTGGAAGATCTCAACCTTGAGGATATCACGCCCGAAGAAATTGCCGATGACGAGCCGCTGTTCGGCGAAGGACTCGGTCTGGATTCATTGGATGCCGTTGAACTGGTGGTGCTGGTTCAAAAGCATTTCGGTGTCGAGATCAAAGATATGGAAGAGGGGCGTCCCGCTCTGCAATCCATCAACAGCCTGGCTGAATTTATTGAAACCAATCAGGAGTAGATAAATGGCAAATCGCATTGCGGTGACCGGAATCGGCTGCCTGAGTGCAGCGGGAAACACCCTGGAACAAGCGATCGCGTCCATGTTGGACGGCGAGCGCCATGGTGGTGATCCGTTACGATTCACGACCACGCACGCCGATGTCTATCCGGTGTTTTCCATCGCCGACGACTTTGAACAGGTCAGTGCGCGTGACGTGTTGCGCACCACGCGTCTGGGTCTGGCGGCGGCCGGACAGGCCGTGACTCAGTCGGGCTGGTCTCTGGAAGCATTACGCGGCCTGCGGGTCGGGGTGTGTATGGGCACCACAGTGGGCAGTGCGATGAATAATGAGGCGTTTTATGCCGGATATCGCAATGGCGAAACACCGGACATGACGCCGATCAATCGTTTTCTCGGCAGTAACCCGGCCGCGGCGATCAGCCGTCATTACGGTTTCAGTGGCCCGACTCAGACGATTGTCAATGCCTGTTCGTCCGGGACCGATGCGATCGGTCTGGCGACCGCATGGATACAGTGCGGTTTGTGCGATTTGGTTCTGGCCGGCGGTGCTGATGAGTTGTGTCGCACCACCTACAACGGATTTGCTTCGTTGCAGATCAGTTCGACGAAATTGTGTCGACCGTTTGATGCCGAGCGCACCGGGTTGAACCTGGGAGAAGGGGCTGGGGTGCTGGTGCTGGAATCCGACTCTTCTGCCCGCCACCGGGGTGTTCCGGCGCAGGGCTATATTCTCGGTTACGGCAGCGGGACCGATGGCTGGCATCTGACGGCTCCGCATCCGGAGGGGCGTGGGCTTAAACAGGCGTTGGCCGAAGCGTTGCGTGTCAGTCGGGTGCAACCGAAGCAGTTGGGATTTGTCAATACCCATGGGACCGGAACCAGAGACAATGATCGGGTTGAGAGCCTGGTGCTGCGTGACTGTCTCAATGGCGTTCCGTTTCACTCCACCAAAGGCTACACCGGCCATACTCTAGGGGCGGCAGGGGCCATTGAAGCGGCCTTTGTCCTCGGGTTTTTACAACGCGGAAGAATTCCCGCCAGCGCCGGTTTTTTGACCATGGACGACGAGTTGGCAACGGTTCCGGTAACCCAGGTGCATGAGTTCGATGCCTCGCTGGCATTATCGGAATCTCTGGCCTTCGGCGGCAACAATGCCGTGCTGGTGTTTGAACGCGGGGAGGTGGTGTCATGAATCTGCTTTCTCAACCCGTAGCGATTCAGGGAATTGGTTGTGTCGGTGGCTTTGGTCAGGGGGGAGACGCCTTTATTCGTGCCCTTGAGGATGGGCTGGATCAGCCGCAAACGTTGGAGCAATGTCATGGGGATGGGCTGGCGTATTATCCGGCTTTTCTCGCCAAAACCGACGGCTTGGATGAATTCGTCGCCAAGCGCTCTTTGCGGCGTCTTGATCATTATTCCCGACTGGCGTTGCTTGGTGGTTGCCTGGCACTTGCCGATGCCGGTATTGATGCGCAAAAACGGGAAAGAATCGGCGTTATTGTCGCCAGTGGTTACGGTGCTTCGGCCACGACGTTCGGTTTTCTCGATTCGGTGCTTGAGGATGGCGATCACTGTGCCTCGCCGACGGCGTTTTCCAATTCGGTTCACAATGTGGCCGGGGCTTATCTGTCGATGCAGTTGGGGATTCATGGCCCGAATCTGACCTTGAGTCAGTTTGAAATGTCGGTGACGGCGGCTCTGCACAATGCGGTGTGCTGGTTGCAACAGGGGCGGGTGGATACCGTGCTGGTCGGTGGTGTCGATGAGCATTGCGCGGTCCTGAATTATTGTTATGGCCGTTATTTTGCTGACGAGCCGCGGCCCGAACGCATTGAGCCGTTTGCTTTTGATCATCAGACGGCCATCCCCGGAGAGGGATCGGCATTTCTGGTGCTGAGTCGCGATCCGAAAAAAGCGCGCTATGGCTATATTGATGCGTTGTGCGCTGGCCATATTGAGGCGGGAGGGGATGCGCTGATTCAGCGTTCGCCGGTGTTGCTTGGTGCTGATGGTCAGCGCAATAGCGGTGCCTGGTATCGTCAAAGCATCGGCAGGCCAAAGACCAGTTGTTCTCCCGTCTATGGCAGTTTGCCTTGCGGTCAGGCCTTTGATCTGGTGGCTGCTGCGCTCATGGTTCGCGATCAACACTGCCACGCCTTGTGCAGCCGTGATGAAGAGTGTGCCCCGATTCGCCAGGTAACCAGTGTCAAGTGTGCCGCGGACGGCCAGTTTGGTGCCATTCGGGTAACTCGGGGATTTGGAAAGGGACGTTAGACGTTATGCGAGATGATGAAGTACCCCAGGACAAAGGCGTCCTGGATGATAAAAAAGTCGTCAGTTATGCGCTGAACGATCAGGGGCGTTATTGCCTGACCCCAAGTGCCGGCTGGGAGCCGGTCAATTGTGCCAACCGTCTGGCCTGGGAAGATATCCAGGCGGAACTTGAACTGGTGCGCGCCCAGATTGACAAGGGCGATATGAGCCCTCTGGCCTACTACATGACCCGTGCGCAGATGGACGTTGCCCTGTTATCCCGTTATTCCGGCATTGCCCGCTGGCGGGTGCGCCGCCACCTGAAGCCGAAAGTGTTTGATAATCTGTCCACTTATTATCGCCAGTGCTACGCCGGCTTGTTCAATATCACTGTGGAACAGCTGCTTGTAGTTCCCGAGCAGGATGAGCTGCCCATGGCGGATGAGGAGCAGCAATGACTGTCGATTTTCCTCATCGTCAATCGGCGCATTGTGAAAGTGGCGCCGTTGCCAATTTACTGACCCACGCCGGATTGCCCGTTTCCGAGGCTATGGCCTTTGGTTTGGGCGGCGGCCTGTTTTTCGGCTATGTGCCGTTTGTCAAACTCAACGGCTTGCCCTTGACCACCTATCGCTGTCGTCCGGGAGGCATTTTCAACCGGGTGACCAAGGGGCTGCACTGTCCCGTCCACCAGCAACGCTACCGCAGTCAACAGCAGGCCATGGACGATCTTGACCGGCGACTCGAAGAGGGGATTGCCATTGGGGTTCAAACCAGTGTCTTCTGGCTGCCTTACATTCCTGCGGCGCTGCGGTTTCATTTCAATGCCCACAATCTGATTGTCATCGGGAAAGAGGGCTCCCGCTATCTGATCAGTGATCCGGTGATGCCGGAGTTGGTGTGGTGTGAAGCCGATGACCTGGTCAAGGCTCGCTTTGCCCAGGGAGCTCTGGCGCCTCGTGGGCGCTGCTATTATCTCAAAGAGGCTCCGCAGGTCACCGACCTGCGACGGCCGGCGTTGCGCGGCATGAAAATCGTTTGTCGCGACATGCAGGCACCGGTGCCGGTAGGCGGCATTCGCGGGATGCGTTTTCTGGCCAAAAGTATGCGCCAATGGGAGGAGCGGTACGGAACCCGACGGGCCATCTCCTGTCTGGCTCAGTTGATTCGTATGCAGGAAGAGATCGGTACCGGTGGTGCCGGTTTCCGGTTTATTTATGCGGCGTTTCTTCAGGAATGTGCCGAATTGTATGACCAACAGGATTTGAGCGATCTGGCCCAACAACTGACCGAGATCGGCGACGGCTGGCGTGATCTGGCGGTTAATGCGGCACGGCGCTGTAAAGGGCGTGACGAGGCCATCACCTTTGACACCCTGGCGGATCAGGTGGTTCGTCAGGCCGATGTTGAAGAGCCGTTTTTTCGTGATCTGCGGCTGGTGGTGAAAGAGGTGCAGCGAAAGTTGAAACAGGGATGACCTGCCCGGCGCTTGAGGCAAAATCACTGGTCAAACAGTACCGTGGACAAGAGTGTCCGGCTGTGAACGGTATGGATCTGTCGTTGCACGCGGGAGAGCTGATCGGTTTGCTTGGCCCGAATGGTGCCGGTAAAACCACGACCATTTCCATGCTGTCGACCCTGATGCGACCGGACAGCGGCACATTGACCCTCCATGGCGTTGATGCGTTGCGTTCGCCGCAAAAAGTGCGTCGTCTGATCGGCATGGTGCCTCAGGAACTGGCTTTGTATCCCAGTCTGACGCTGGCCGAAAACCTACGTTTCTTTGGGCGCTTGTATGGCTTGACTGGTTCTCCTCTTGAGCGGGCCCTTGCCTGGAGTGCCGATGTTACAGGACTTGAAGAGGTCACCGGGCGGCGTATTGACACCTTTTCCGGCGGCATGAAGCGCCGCGCCAATCTGGCCGCCGGCATCATCCATCAACCACGGATTCTTTTTCTCGATGAACCTACGGTGGGTATTGATGCCCAGTCCCGCCACCAGATCCTTACCAACCTGCGTCAACTCAATGAAGACGGCATGACCATGGTCTACACCACCCATTACATGGAGGAGGTCAGTCAACTGTGTCAGCGTGTGGTGGTGATTGACGAGGGGCGTGAAGTGGTGACCGGTACGGTTGGGGCTCTGATGGCCGATCATCCGGAATGTGCCCACCTTGAGGATCTGTTTCTCAAACTGACCGGTAAGCAGTTGAGGGATTGACATGCTATTGCAACTGTGGGCGGTGATCGTCAAGGAACTGCAACTGTTGCGCCGTGACCGCGGCGGACTGGCGGTATTGTTCATCATGCCGGTGGCGCTGGTTCTGGTGGTGTGCCTGGTGCAGGATAATATTCTCAAAACCTCCGGTGCTGCGGCGGTTGAAGTCCTGGTAGTTGATCATGATCAGGCAACCTTCGGGCCCTGGCTGATGGCACAATTACGCCAACAGGGCGATGTCCACCTCTCGGTTGAAGATGATGGCTGTACCTTTGTCCAGGCCCAACAACGCGTGGATCGTGGAGACTATCAGTTAGGGGTTTATCTGTCGCCGGGGCTGAGCAATGCCTTGCAGCAAGCGCTGGATTTTCAGGTGCGTCGTGAGCTTTTTCCGTCTGCTCCCCCGGCAGATAACCCGGTCATGCCATCCGTCCACTACTCCTTTGATCCGGCGGTTCAGGGTGGACTGCGTTCCGGTCTCACCGGTCTGGTTCAGCAGCTTGTTCAGCGCCGTGTCGCCGAATTGCGGCTGGAGTCTTTTCAGCGCTATCTGCCGAAGAAAATCGAGCATTATGTGTCGCACGAATTGGGGCCGATGTTTGCTCAGGCGCTGGCACAACATCCGCTGGAGTTGCCGCTGCGTGTGGATGACGATGATGGACTGCCGGTGGCACCGCTGGAGAGTGGTGAGGCCTTTACCATGCCGACCTCAATTCAGCACAATGTTCCGGCCTGGTCGATTTTTGGTCTGTTTTTCATCATTCTGCCGTTGTCGACGGTGATGTTGCAGGAGCGTGCCCAGGGTGTCTTTGTTCGGTTGCAACTTGTGCCGGGTTCTGCCTTGTCGTTGTTGATCGGCCGGGTGGGTGCTTACCTGATCATCAGCCTGGTTCAATTTGCGCTGATGCTCTCGGTCGGGCGGACGTTGTTGCCTCTCTTGGGCACTGATCAGCTCGATCTGCATGGCCAGGTGCCGGGGCTATTTGTCGTCAGTCTGTGTGTGGCCCTGACCGCCTGTGGATTTGGTCTGTTGCTCGGCGTCTACGCGCGTAGCAGTCAACAGGCCAGTTTGACCGCTGCCGTGGCCATTGTTATTTTCGCCGCTCTCGGGGGCATTATGATTCCAGTTTATCTGATGCCGGAGATGATGCAGACGGTCAGCGTGATTTCGCCACTGGGATGGGGCATGGAGGCGATGCAGATTCTTGTGTTGCGCGGTGGCCGCTTAGCCGAGACCTGGCCGTATCTCATGCGCCTGTTGATCTGTTTTGTTGTCTGTTGTCTTTTTGCCTGGCGCCGATTGCGTCAGCGTTGCTGAATATTTTTGGGAGGACCCGTGATGAGTCGTGAAGCGTTGTACCGTGAATTACAAAATCTGATTATTGAAGCCTGTCATATTCAGGAGGAGTTTCCTGATGTGATTGATCCTGATGTGTCGTTGATTGGTCCGGATTCCCCTCTGGGGCTGGACTCGCTTGATGCCGTTGAAATCGTCGTGGCGGTGCAGCGACATTATGATGTTCGCATCGGTGGTGAAGAAACCGGGCGTGAAGCGCTCGACACCTTAAATGCGTTGGCTGATTTTGTCGAGTCCCATCGACAATAACCGGGCTGAACGTTGTGTTGCCGGACAACGTGATTTGCCGGGATGGCTTTGCGGTTGTCAAACCGTGGCCCGTCAGTTATATTCGCAACGTTTTTTTTATCCGGTTGCACTCATCAAAAACTCATCTTTTTATGCCGAATCGCCAAGTGGCTGGTGGTTCGTAAGAAAATAAGGTTCTGTCCTGTAAGGGGCGATAGGGGCGGACCGTGGAGGTTTCTATGTCGGCGTTGTTGAGCCAGAGCTTGCTGTTTGGGCTGTTGGGTGGTCTTGGTCTGTTCCTGTTCGGCATGAAGATCATGTCGGAGGGATTGCAGAAGGTCGCCGGAAACCGGATGCGGAAAATTCTCTCCGCATTGACCAATAACCGTTATGTGGCTGCTTTTGTCGGCCTGGCGGTCACGGCGATTATTCAATCGTCCAGTGCCACAACCGTCATGGTGGTCGGTTTTGTCAATGCCGGTCTCATGTCGCTGGTGCAGGCCATCGGTGTTGTGCTTGGCGCGAATGTGGGGACCACGGTCACGGCGCAGCTGATTGCCTTTAAAATTACCAAATTTGCTCTTCCGGCCATCGGTATCGGTGTCGGCTTGAAGATGTTTGCCAAGCGAAAAAGCTGGGTGTATATCGGCGAAATCATCCTCGGCTTCGGCATCCTGTTTTATGGTCTGTCGGTGATGAAACATGCGTTTGATCCGGTCAAGACCAGTGAAGAATTTCGCCATATCTTCACCCTGGTCGGCGACAACCATCTGCTGGCCGTCGCTGTCGGCGCGTTGTTAACGGTGATCGTCCAGAGCAGCAGTGCCACCATCGGTATTACCCTGGCACTGGCCACCAGTGGTCTTCTTACGTTTGAAGGCAGTATGGCGTTAATTCTCGGTGAGAATATCGGCACCACCATCACCGCCAATCTGGCGGCGATTGGAGCCAACGTCGCGGCGCGACGCACCGCCATGTCGCATTTTTTGTTCAATGTGATCGGCGTGGCGTACATGTTAATTTTGTTTCCTTACTTTACGGCGTTTATCGAGTGGCTGACACCCGGTGACGCCGATTTTGTTATTACCACCCAGCAACAGGCTGCGGACCTGATGATGGCGGTGGGAGATAAGCCTTACATTGCCCGCCATATTGCCAATACGCATACCCTGTTCAATATTCTCAATGTCGTTATCTTCCTGCCGATCATCGGCTTGCTGGCCAAACTGGCGACACGCTTGGTTCCCGGAGAAGATGTCGAAGTCGAGTTTCATCTGAAATATATCGATAATCGTGTTCTCAATACACCACCGCTGGCGATCAGCCAGGCCCGTTCGGAAACGAATCGCATGGCGGAGTTGTGTCTGGAATGTTTTGACGATACCCTGCGCTTTATGCGCACCCGTGATACGCGCATGCTGGAAGGGCTGCGCAAGAAGGAAGATCTGATCGATCTGCTGCAAAAGGAGATCATTGATTTCCTGGTCGCGGTTTCCCAGCGGCCCATTTCTCAGGAAGTGTCCAAAGAAATTTCCTCGTTGATGCATATGGTTAATGATCTGGAAAAGGTCGGCGACTACTGTGAAAACCTCTGGGAACTGGGCGAACGCAAAATGGAAGAGCGGGTCAGCTTCTCGCAGATGGCCATGGATGAATTTGACGATCTGGCCGGTCATACCCGTGACTTTCTCGCTTTTGTCAAAGCGGCCATGGAGCGCAAGGATGTTACGATTGGTGAAAAAGCCCAGTTCATGGAAAACCGCATTGATGATTTGGAAGAACGGTTACGCCTTAATCACATCGCCCGCCTTAATACCGGCGAATGTTCAGTTACTCCGGGACTGATTTTTATCGATATGCTGCACAATTTCGAAAAAATCGGCGATCATACCCATAGCGTATCGCGGGCTCTTGTCGGAAAAAAATAGTGGCGGCTGTTATTGATGTGGGGTCCCACACCGTCCGGCTATTGATTGCCGATCTGGTTGGGGACACCCTGGTTCGTCGTTACTATGACCATGTGGTCACTCATCTCGGACGCGGTGTTGCCGAACACCATTGTCTGTCCGCTCCATCCATCACGGCCACGTTGGCGGCACTGGAGTCTTTTGCCGCGACTCTCGCGGATTACAACCAACAGCAGATCCGTGTTGTCGGCACAGAGGCTCTGCGCGTGGCGCAGAACCGCCACGAATTGATCACATTGTTGAAAGAACGAACCGGGTTGCAGCTTGAGGTGCTTGAGAGTACCCAGGAAGCGCTCTATATGGCTCATGGTGTTCTGCAGGCCTTGTGTCCGCCTCCCCAGCGCGCCGTTATCTTTGATGTTGGCGGAGCCAGCACCGAGTTTGTCTGTGTTGAGCAGGGTCGGCTTCGTTTCCAGAACAGCTATCCCATCGGGGTTGTCTCTTTGTGTGACTGTGATGATGCACAACAGTGCATGGACCGCTGTGCCGATCAATTGGTAAAGGATTTGAACCGTGTCGGCTTGTGGCCTGCTGTGCAGCAGAGTGATTGGGTGCTGGTCGGGACCGCCGGCACCGTAACCACGCTGGCTGCGGCACAAATGAAAATGACGGACTATCGTCCTGAACAGATTAACAACTGTCATCTTGAGTCCTTTCAGCTTGATGCCTTATCCCGCCGCCTGGCACCTTTAACGTGTAGCGAACGCGAATTGCTGCCGGGGATCGAAGCAGGGCGGGGGGAAACAATTTTTGTCGGAGTGCAGTTTGTCCGCTTTCTCCTCGACATCTTTAAATGCCATTCCATGACGGTCAGTGACGCCGGATTATTACAGGGCGTTTTCTGGTGCACCTGGGGACAAAGTTCTGTTTTGTCAGCCGTTGATTGACACCGCAACGGCGTTCACTTATAGTCGGCGTTTAGTTGAAATGTTCGTAATGATCAAATTGATCGAACGCTTGAGTGAGAGGACCGCATGAGTAAAGAAATTTTATCTGGAAATGAAGCGATCGCCCGTGGGGCGTTTGAAGCCGGAGTCAAAGTGGCGGTGGCCTACCCGGGCACACCGAGTACCGAGATTCTGGAGAATACAGCCCACTACCCCTCGATTGATTCTTCGTGGGCGCCTAACGAAAAGGTGGCCTTGGAAGTGGGTATTGGTTCCTGCTTTGGCGGCGCCCGCAGTCTGGTGACCATGAAACACGTTGGTCTTAACGTGGCGGCTGACCCCTTGTTCACCCTGTCGTACACAGGTGTGCGTGGTGGTCTGGTTCTGGCTGTTGCCGATGATCCCGAGTTGCATTCCTCGCAGGATGAACAGGATAGTCGGCATTATGCCCGGGCGGCCAAAGTACCCATGTTTGAACCCTCGGACAGCCAGGAATGTCTTGATTTTACCCGGCTGGCCTTTGAGGCTGCTGAGCAGTTTGACACGCCGATTTTTCTGCGTACGACCACGCGTATCTCTCACTCCAAATCGATTGTTGAAACCGGTGAGCCGGTAACCGGCCTGCCGGAACCGAGTCTGGAACGCAACCCGCCCAAGTTCGTCATGCTGCCGGGCAATGCCCGTAAGCGCCACGTGGTGGTTGAGGAACAATTGCGGAAAATGGCCGAATGGTCGTGCGGCCAATCCTTTAACCGGGTGGAAGAGCGCAGCAATGAGGTTGGCGTGATTACCGCCGGTATCGCTTATCAATATGCCCGTGAAGTGCTGCCGGAAGCGTCGGTACTCAAACTGGGGCTGGTCTATCCGTTGCCCACGCAACTGATCAAGGATTTTGCCGGCCGGTTTAAAACCCTGTATGTGGTCGAAGAACTCGAGCCGTTCCTCGAAGATCAGATCCGTGCTTTAGGATTTGACGTCATCGGTAAGGACCGGCTGCCCATTTGTGGTGAATTGACACCGGGGCGGGTACGCGAGTCGTTGTTGGCGGAAACGCCGCAACCGGCGTATGAAACAAGCCTTGATCTGCCCAACCGTCCACCCAATATGTGTCCGGGCTGTCCGCACCGCGGCGTATTTTATGCGCTCAACCGCCTCAAAGCGTTTGTCACCGGAGATATCGGTTGCTACACGCTTGGCTTCATGCCGCCGTTGTCGGCCATGGATACCTGCGTCTGTATGGGGGCCAGTGTCGGCAATGCTTCCGGTCTGAATAAAGTGCTGACCGGTCCCGACAAACAGAAAGTTGTCGGCGTGATCGGCGATTCCACCTTCCTGCATACCGGCATCAATGGTTTGATGGACATGGTCTACAATGGCTCGACAGCCACGCTGATTATCCTCGACAACCGGATTACCGCCATGACCGGCCGTCAGGAAAATCCCGCTTCCGGTTTTACGCTGGCCGGCGATCCCAGTGCCCGGGTGGATCTTGAGCAGCTGTGTCGCAGCGTCGGTATTCGCTCGGTGCGTAAGGTGAATCCGTGGAATCTGGAAGAAACCCGTCAGGTGATCAAGGAGGAGATGGAACGCGAAGAGCCTTCGGTTGTCATCACCGAAGCACCGTGTATCCTGATTAAGCGGGATGTGGGGCAGCGTAAAGCACCTCTGGTGATTGATCCGGACAAATGTACCGGCTGCAAGGCCTGTCTGAAAATCGGCTGCCCGGCCATCGAATGGCAACCGGATGCCGGGGAGCGGGGCAAAGCCTATGTCAACCCACTGTTGTGTGTGGGCTGCGGGATCTGTGATCAGTTATGTAAGTTTGATGCCTATAGCGAGGTGACCCATGACTAAAGTAACCAATATTCTGTTGGCCGGTGTTGGTGGTCAGGGGACTCTGCTGGCCAGCGAAGTGTTGTCCGAAGTGTTGATGCTGGCTGGTTATGATGTGAAAAAAAACGAGATTCACGGCATGTCTCAACGTGGCGGCAGTGTGTCTTCGCATGTCCGGTTTGGAGAAGAGGTGTATTCACCGATTATTCCGGAAGGGGAGACGGATATCCTGTTCGGCTTTGAGCTGTTGGAAACCTATCGCAATCTGCCGTTGTTGAAAAAAGGCGGGACGGTCATTACCAATAACCTCAAGTTGATGCCTCCATCCGTGGCGACCGGCCAGGAACGTTATCCCGAGGGGCTGGAAGAACGGATCTGCCAACAGGTGGAAAAGTCTCTGGTCGTTGATGGATTGGCTTTGGCCATGGAGGCCGGTAATCCGCGTACGGTGAATATTGCTTTACTGGGTGCTTTGTCGACGAAAATTGATGTGGCGCAGGAACTGTGGGAACAAGCCCTGCGCAAGATGGTTCCTGAAAAGTTTCTTGAGGAAAATCTGCGAGCATTTGAACTCGGTCGTCAAGCTGCCTGAACATAGACGTTGAACAAAGAGGTGACGCATGATCTGGAATGAAGATTTCGAAACCCTGCCGCGTGAGGCGATTGAAGCCTTGCAGTTGACCCGTTTGAAGCAGACGGTGGAGCGGGTCTACGCCATGGTGCCGTTTTATCGTGACAGTTTCAACAAGGCAGGCATTACGCCGGCGGATATCCGTTCGCTGGATGATTTGCAACATCTGCCGTTTACCCTTAAACAGGATATGCGCGACAACTATCCCTATGGGCTGTTTGCCGTGCCCTTGGATCAGATTGTGCGGATTCACGCCTCTTCGGGAACCACCGGGAAACCGACGGTGGTCGGCTACACCAAACGCGATATCGATACCTGGTCGGAGTTGATGGCACGCTCGTTCATGGCTTCCGGTGCCACCCGCGGCGATGTCATTCATAATGCTTACGGCTATGGTCTGTTTACCGGTGGTCTTGGTGCGCATTACGGCGCCGAATGCCTGGGCGCCTCTGTCATCCCCATGTCGGGCGGCAATACCAAGAAGCAGATCATGATCATGCAGGACTTCGGTTCATCGGTGATTACTTGTACACCGTCCTACAGTCTTTATCTGGCTGAGGCATTGGCCGATGAAGGGGTAAATATTGCTGATTTGAAACTGCGTATCGGAATCCTCGGTGCTGAGCCGTGGAGTGAATCAATGCGCGGTGAAATCGAGGAGAAACTCGGTATTAAGGCCATCGATATCTATGGCTTGTCAGAAATTATGGGGCCTGGTGTCGGCATCGAATGTGTGGAAGCCCAGCATGGATTGCACATCTGGGAAGATCATTTTATTCCCGAAATTATCGATCCGGCCACCGGTAAAGTTCTTCCTCATGGTGAAAAGGGTGAGCTGGTGCTGACGACCATCACCAAGGAAGGCATTCCCTTGATCCGTTATCGCACTCGTGACATTACACGGATTATCTCTGAGCCTTGTATCTGTGGCCGAACCCATTTGCGGATCGAGCGTCTCAGTGGCCGTAGCGATGATATGTTGATTATCCGTGGTGTCAATGTGTTCCCATCGCAGATTGAAAGTGTCCTGTGCCGTATCGACGGCCTCGCGCCGCATTATCAACTGATTGTTGACCGCGAAGATAATCTCGATAGTCTTGAAGTGCAGGTGGAGGTCAATGAGCAGACCTTCTCCGATGAAGTGAAACAGATGCAGGAACTCAGTGCGGTGATCCGTAAAGACATCAAGGATTTACTTGGGATTACCTGTAAAGTGCGTTTGGTCGAACCGAAAACGATTGCTCGCAGTGAAGGAAAAGCGCAGCGCGTTATTGATCGGCGTAACGGCTAATCTGCCATTCTGCCCAGGAGGGAAACCATGAAAGTAGAACAGATTTCCATCTTTATCGAAAATAAATCAGGTCGTTTGGCGGAAGTTACCCAGGCGCTGGGGGACAGCGGAGTCAATATTCGGGCCTTGTCTCTGGCGGATACCTCTGATTTCGGTATTTTGCGCCTGATTGTCGATAAGACCGATGTTGCCAAACAGGCGCTCAAGGAAAAGGGCTTTACCGTGAACAAGACGGCCGTTGTCGCCGTTGAGGTTCCGGATTGTCCTTCAGGGTTGGCCGGGATTCTCCAGGTGCTCGACAAGGGTGGTGTTAATGTGGAGTATATGTACGCCTTTGTTGAACGTTGTGGCGAAAATGCGGTGATTATTTTCCGTTTCGATGATCCTGAAGCGGCAATAACCGTTTTGACTGAAAATGGCGTGCACGTTCTTGAAGGGGAACGTGTCTACACCATGTAACCGGACAGAATGATGACCCAGACTGCTATGGAAAAAACAACACAGATATGGGATCGCGAGCATGAATGCATGTCGCGTGATGAATTGGAGACGCTGCAACTGCAACGGTTGCAGCAGACTCTTGAGCGGGTCAATAATCACGTTCCCTGTTACCAGAATAAGTTTGCCGCCCTTGGATTGAATGTGGCTGATGTGCGCAGCCTGGATGATTTAAGCAAACTGCCGTTCACCACCAAGGAAGATCTGCGCCTCAACTATCCTTATGGGATGTTTGCCGTACCGATGCGCGAAGTGGTGCGGATCCACTCCTCTTCCGGGACGACGGGGAAACCGACGGTGGTCGGTTATACCCGCAATGATCTGAATACTTGGACCAATTTGGCAGCGCGCTTTATGACCGCTGCCGGGGTGACGCCGGATGATATTGTCCATATTGCTTTCGGCTATGGTTTATTTACCGGTGCCTTTGGATTGCATTACGGCGCCGAAGAGATCGGGGCCTCGGTGATCCCCATCTCCAGTGGTAATACCGACAAGCAGATCATGATCATGCAGGACTATCTGTCCAGTGCCTTGGTGTGTACCCCGTCCTACGCATTGACGCTGGCCGATCGCATGGAAAAACAGGGCATTGATCCCCATCGGCTGTCTCTGAAAGTCGGGCTGTTCGGCGGCGAGCCGTGGAGTGAGGAGATGCGCCGCGAAATTGAGAAGCGTCTCGGCATTATTGCCACCGACAACTACGGTCTTTCCGAAGTCATGGGGCCCGGTGTTGCCGGGGAATGTCAACATCAGTGCGGCATGCATATCTTTGAAGATCATTTTATTGCCGAGATTATCAATCCGGAAACCGGCGAAGTGCTGCCGCGCGGCTCGGTTGGTGAACTGGTGCTGACCAGTATCACCAAAGAGGCGTTTCCGATTATTCGTTACCGGACCCGCGATATTACGCAATTGTCGTATGAAACCTGTGCCTGTGGCCGCACCCACGTACGCATGGCGAAAACCATGGGCCGTTCCGACGATATGCTGATTATCAAAGGGGTCAATGTCTTTCCAACCCAGATCGAAGAAGTGCTGTTCCAGGTCGACGGTTGTGAGCCGCACTATCAGCTGGTGGTGGATCGTGTCGGTACCATGGATACCCTTGAAGTGCAGGTGGAAGTCAACGAGCGAATTTTCTTTGATGAAATGCGCAAACAGCGGGCATTTGTCGAACAGTTGGAAAAACGTTTGCTGTCCATGCTCGGGGTTGGCGCTAAGGTGAAACTGGTCGAACCGTCGAGTATGCCGCGCCATGAGGGCAAGGCTAATCGTGTCATTGACCGGCGCGGCCAATGACGGAAAAAAACGAATAATTTCTCTTGACTTGACCCGCCAAATACTGGACAATCCGCATCGTTAATTGTCGGGGCGTAGCGCAGCCTGGTAGCGCACATGCATGGGGTGCATGGGGTCGGAGGTTCAAATCCTCTCGCCCCGACCAACAACACATCGACTAAGCACTCAGGAAAATTCCTGGGTGCTTTTTGTTTTTGGCCTGATTTCCTTTCAGCAAGAAATCCATTCGACCGATCTTTGCCTGTCCAACCTGTTTGATTTATACAAAAAACGCAGAACTTCGTAGACAAAGTATGTTAGTCTATTCGCCGTAACGAGTCCGTGATATCGCGTTATTCAGAGCTGTCAGGACTCTTTTTCGCCGGTGTACCACTTCTGTTTGGGTGGTGTTCGTTCAATGTGTCTGATTCTATGAGTTTTTTTATTTAATTAATCTTTATGTGTGAGTTGGTCTGTTCTTTGCTTTCCAAGCCTAATGGAGTAAAGAAAACCATGCTACCGATTTAGGGAGATATTTATGGCTAAGATTCTTGTTGCAGATGATAGTAAAACTGAAATGGCGTTTCTGCTCGACGCCCTTAAAGGCACCGGGCACTCCATTGTCACTGCTGTGGATGGCAAGGAGGCGGAAGAGAAAGCCATGGCCGAGCCGTTTGATCTTATTATCCTCGATGTCATTATGCCGAATAAAAACGGATTCCAGGTGTGCCGGTCTTTGAAGAAGAATCCCAAGTTCAAGGATGTGCCTATTATTCTCACAACGTCAAAATCAGGTGAGAGCGACAAGTTCTGGGGGAAGAAGCAAGGTGCGGATGAGTACATTACCAAGCCTTATGAACCTGTCGAAATTCTGCTTGCGGTTAAAAAATATCTGGGAGGCGCCTAGTGGATCTGGCTTCGGTATTCAGAAAGTATGCCGCTGAGGGTACCGGCCAACTTGCCTTGAAATTTGCCGATACGGCTCATCTGTGCAAAATCTCCATTGAAAATGGTGAAGCGGTTTATATCAAACTCGGAACCTTGTCGCCGGAGGAAACCCTGGCCACGATTGCCGGAAAAGAGTTGGTTGAGGCCAACTTTATTAAGGGGTTTTCCCCCCGTAAACGTCTCGATTTGCCGATTACGGAGCAATTGATCGGTGAAGAAAGTGGTGACGTTATCGCCAATGTCTCCAGTGAAGAGCGTCACATTGTTACCAGTTCCATTCCCGGTGACGTTGTGTCGCGTTTGATGAATGATTATATCGATATTGTCGGTCCCCTCGGAGTTGTCATTGTCGAGAAATTCATCAAAACGACGGGATATGTCCGTGGTGAACCGATTGATGCTGCCATCTATACGGCACTCTTGGAACAGTTGCTGGTCGATATCCCTGAATCCATGCGTGAGGATTTTCAATCGAAACATTCTTAAAATGAATTTTTAAGCTGTTGTGGCAGTTGCAACTTTTGGGAGGGAACAATGCTGAAGAATATGTCCATTCGTAAGCGTGTTGTGGTCATGCTTGCTGTTGTCTATCTGGTTTCACTTGTCCTGGCCATCGCCGGTGGTGCTTATGTCTTGCGCCAAGATGCGATCCGGGAAGCCCAGGAAAAAACGGATTTGTTTGCTGCTGTTATGTCCAGCTCAGCGCGTTATCTGCACAATGTCATCCGTCCGAAAGCCGAAGAGTTAGTTCCTGAAGACGCCTACTTTCCGGAAAGTGGGGTCGGTGTCCTGATGCTTACCGAAGTCGCTCGCTATATTCAGGAGGAATACCCTGAATATATTTTCCGTTTTGCCTCCCCTAATCCACTTAACCCTGAAAGTCTTGCCAGTGAATTGGAAGAACAGGTTATTGCGGGTTTTGAAGATGGAGAGTTCTCGGAGTGGAAAGGTTTCGCCGATCGTGACGGTGTCAGTTTCTATGCGGTTGCCAAACCCTTGGTAGCTGGATCCGATTGTATCTCCTGCCATGATGTCCCAGAGGTCGCTCATCCCAGCCAGGTCGAAAAATACGGTTCTCATTCCGGATACGGCTATCTTGAGGGAGATGTTGTGGGCGCGCGTTTTATCTATGTTCCCCTGGAAGCCGTTCGTGATCAGGCGATTACCCGTATCGGCTATTTTTCTGCCGCCTTCAGCGTCTTCTTTCTGCTTGTTCTCTTTGCCGTAGACCGTTTTATCATCAGCAGTGTTGTGCGGCCTATCGAACATATCGTTGATGTCTCTGAAGATATCAGTCGCGGAAAACTCGATCGAGAGTTTGAAGTTAAAACTAATGACGAGATAAAACTTCTTGCCGATGCATTTGATCGGATGAAGGTATCTTTGGCCAAAGCGATGGATATTCTTCGTCAATAATTTTTCTACGATTTCAGAAGCAAGGAGCAATGAGACATGTTTGTTGATGATAAAAAGACAATTCTCGTCGTCGATGATTCTCCAACCGTCCGTCGTCTGGTTGAGCTGGTCCTTACGCAAAACGGCTATGAAGTTTTGAGTGCCGAAGATGGTGAGAAAGGTCTGGAGATGGCACGACAACATCTCCCCGCGGTGGTGTTGGTCGATTTTGTCATGCCCAAGATGAATGGGCATATGTTCTGCAAAATGTTACGGGAAGATGCGAATCTCAAAGATGTTCCCGTTATTCTGATTTCATCGAAAAGCGAAGTCGTTGGCCATGCTTTTGAAGCCAGCTTTGGTATCGTTCATTACTTTACCAAGCCCTTTGAACCGGAAGACCTGGTGGCCAAAATCCGGGAAGTGATTGCTGAAGCCGGTGGTGACGCTGTTGTACAACCAGATGTGAAGTCAGCTGAACCGGCTGTCGAGGCTGCATCCGCACAAGCCGATACCGCAACGGGGCTTGGTGGTTTGTCTGACGATGTCGATAAATTACTTGATTCTCTCAATGACCGTTTTGATAAGGTGGTACGGCGTTATTTTCAGAAAGACTTCCCGGTCCTGATGAAAAACGTCATGTCTGACACCTTGAAAGAGACCGGTCTGATTAAACATCAGACGTTGATCCTTTCCGGTGATCTGACCCGTATGGAGCTTCCCGAGTTGCTCACGTTCTGCGCCAATACCCGCCAAAGTGGTCGCCTGTCGATTTTTTCCACGGACACGTTTGCGGAAATCTTTATTGATAATGGAAAATTTGTTTTTGCGACGGCCAGTCAGAAAGGCAAGCACCGCTTTTTGACCGATCTGATCTGTCAGGATAACCGTTTCAATTGTGATACGTTGGCATTACAACGTGTTGTTGAAGAAGCGCGTCAAAATAACCTGCCGATCGGTCGGGCTTTGGTCGAAAAGGAGATGATCAGCGAAGAGGATCTGATGTATTACCTGCGTCAGCACGCACAGGATGCTTTGAAAACCGCGATCAATACCCATAGCGGAAACTTCTTTCTGGAAAAAGATGACTTGCCTTTTAATCTTGAGGATATCAGTTTCCGCATTCCCATGTATCAGGTGCTTATCGAAAGCGTTCGTGAGCGGTTTTTACGCAATGAATTTACCAATGATGAGCTCATTGTGACCCGTTTGCCTTTATGTGTTGAAGCGGCTCAGGAAGGTTTACTCAATGAAGAAGAGCAAGCCTTGACCTTGTTGCTGGATGGGACGAGGACTCTTGCTCAGGTCTGTGAAGAGAGCTCTCTTGATGATGAGGTCGTGCGCAAAAGTTGTCAGGTGTTGTATCAGTCGGGATTGGCTTCAGCCCGATAGCGATGCGATGACGGTTTTTACAATGAGCGCTTGAACGCTTTTTGTAACGATCCACGGGTGCTGAGTCTTGACGTAAACAACTCAATGGCTGTGCTCATATTAAATGAGGATTTTTGATGTCTGATTATCAGGATAGTTTGCTGCCAATTTTTATTGAAGAAACAGAAGAGGGGTTGGCGCTTATCCATAAATTGTTGTCCGCCTGGCAGGATGATGCTATTGATGCTGACGTCCTCGAGGAAGCCCGGCGGGCGGCACATACCATCAAAGGCACGGCCGGGCTGGTAAAACGGACGCGCTCCAGTGAGACGGCAAAAAGTTTGGAAAACTTTCTCGATCATTTTAATGATTCGGGATTGACCCTCAGCGAATCCGACGTCCAACAAGTCCGTCAGTGGTATGAACAACTTCAAGAACTGCTTGATTTTGCCAAAAGAGGGGCACCGGAACCTCAGAAACAGGAGTTTGGTGAGTTTTCTGATGAGCCGGAACGTCTGATTGAGGATCAGGGCAGCGACTTAATCAATGATTTTGCGTTGCCTTTTATGATGAAACTGCATCAGGCGACGGAGGATGAACAGGAGACCGTTAAACCGGTTTGTTGTCGTTTTTATCTCGGAGGGCGTCAGTATTTTATCGCGGTTGAACATGTCCTCGAGATTTCCGAATCCATTCCGATCACCTATCTTCCCTACGGACCAAAATATATTGTCGGATTGGTCAATCAACGTGGCAACGTGATTCCGGTGATTGATCTGTCTGCCCTTGAAGGACGTCGTGTGGTGTTATCGAAAAATCTCTTCCTGGTGATTGCCGGTCAGGAAAATGATCAGGTCGCGTTCATTAGTGATACGTTGCCTAATCTGAATATCAAAACTGCCGGTCATGAAATTGATGTTGTTGCATTTATTGATGAACACCGTGTGAAGGTTTCATAGATGGCTATTTCCGAATCTGCAAAAAGTATCTTTTTCGAAGAAGCTGACGAGCATTTAACGATTCTCGAATCGGGTTTACTCGAAATGGAACAGCGCGGGGCGCAACAAATTGATGCGTCTCTGGTCGATAAGCTGTTCCGTTCTGCTCACACCCTCAAAGGTGCTTCTGCTCTGCTGAAATTTAATTCTATCAGCGAGATCTCACACGAACTCGAAAATCTGCTGGAAAATTTCAAGGCGGGCAGTATCGTTCCATCCGACCTGTTGCTGGATGCGATGTTGGCCGCTCTCGACAGTATGCGTAGCTTACTGCAAATGACACATCTGCCTGATTATCGCCAAACAGCGGCAGATTCGGCCGAGCGGGCCTGCCGAGCGCTGCAAGCCGCCCAGGCCGGTGATTATGAGGAAGTTGCTATCGCTGGACTGGAAGAGACTCCGGCACAGCAGTTGACCAACAGTGTCAAAGTCGGTGTTGATAAGATCGACCAGATGATGAATCTTCTTGGCGAAATGACCATCACGAAGACTCACCTGCTTGAGCAGCTTGGCTCTGTCGAAGCCATGAAGGAAGAGATCGACTTTGCCCGTGAGCGGCTGTTGCGTGAGGTTACTGCTTTTTCTGAACGGTATGAATATACCAATCCGGAAGAAAAAGGCGATGAAAACAGCTCTGAGTCAACCATTTCCGATTTCGATGAACTCGAGTTTGACCGCTATGATGAGTTAAACCTGTTTTCCCGCAAGCTCCAGGAGATCAGCAATGACATCAACGAAGCGGTGATCTCCATTCGCAGCTTTTTTGGCCAGGTCAGTGTGGATGTTGAAGCCATTGACCGCATGACCTCAGAGATGAAAGAGCGTATTTCCGAAATTCGGACGTTGCCGGTCGATTATTTGTATCAACGTTTTCGTCGTTCGATGCGCAATCTCTCCAAAGATAACAACAAACAGGTGGACCTCGTTCTCGAGGGAGGTGACACCCGTTTGGGACGGACGATCATTGATGGTTTGTTTGATCCTCTTCTGCATGTGTTGCGCAATGCCGTCGCTCATGGTCTGGAAGCACCTGAAGAACGCAAGGCTCTTGGTAAACCCACGACCGGAATCATCAAGATTGTGACACGCCGCAGTGGATCGACGGCGACCATTACCATTTCGGATGATGGTCGGGGGATTCAAGTGGAAAAAGTGCGTTCCAAGGCGATTCGGCTGGGCTGGATCACCGAAGAGGACAAATTGGACCGCAAGGATCTGATCGACCTGATTTTTCGTCCCGGCTTCAGTACTAAGGAAGAGGCGGATGACACGTCTGGTCGCGGTGTCGGGATGGACGTGGTTCTCGATCGTCTGTCGTCCCTCAATGGAACGGTTGATGTCCGAACGACCGCAGGGGAGGGAACGGAGTTTATTCTGCAGATCCCATTGTCATTGATTATTATCAATGTCATTCAGTTCCGCCTCGGCAACCAGTTTTTTATCCTGCCTTCGGCTTTGATTGAAGAAATCCAAGAAGTGACCAGCCTGGATATTGCTGATAATCATGTTGTGCGTCAGGATGAAAACTATCAGATTGTTGATCTGAACCAGCGGTTCAGTATTCCTGCCATGGATACGTCGCGGCAAAGTGTTTTATTTGTACGCACCTTGGGGGCCCGTCTTGGCTTAATGGTTGAAGAGATCGTCAGTCAGGAAGATACCGTTATCCGACCTTTTGGAAAAATGCTTTCAGAAATGCCGTGTTTTTCAGGCACCAGTGTTTCCGGTGGTGGCGATGTGCGGCTGGCGATTAACCCGACCCGGTTGTCTCAGGTTCTTGAAAGCGCTCAGACCATTGACGTGCCTGCACCGATAGAAAGCGCTGGGGCAACATCATCGTCAGCACGTGTCCTTGTTGTCGACGATTCATTGAGTATCCGCAAGTACGCCTCAATGATTCTCGAAGCTAACGGGGTTGAAGTGCTGTTGGCGACGAATGGTCATGAAGCTCTCGAGGTTCTCGAGGAAGAGAAAGTCGATATGATTCTGACTGACCTGGAAATGCCGGTGATGCATGGTTATGAGTTGCTCAGCGAACTCAATCGCCGTGAAAATCTGCGGATGATACCCCGGGTCGTCATTACATCGCGTTCTGGTGGGCATCATCAGGAAAAAGCTTTTAAATTAGGTGCTTCAGACTATCTGGTTAAACCATTCGACGAAGAGTCTCTGATTCGTATGATTCGCGAATACACGCTTTGTTCGATTTAAGGTTGTGTTGTTTTTGATTTCTAAAGGGAGGCCGTTTCATTATGGCGAAAACTGCTGCTAAGCCGCTGACGATTAAAAAGATTACGGGTCGAAGCATTACTTCGTTGTCCTTTCTGGTCGTGCTGGTCCTGGCGATGAGTGTGGGCGTGTACTATTACCTGACCAATCAAGCCAAGATTAATACGGAAGAGAATATCGCTCAGCTCTCATTGACCGATGAGCTGACACGTGGTTTTTCACGCTTGCAGGTTCTTGAGGGGTCCATGACTCTGGCCGCCATAAATGGAGATCGTGACGCATTTGAGGCACGTTCTGAAGCCGTTCTTGATCATCTTATGGCATTACAGGATTTGCTTGACAGGCTGGAGACTTATGCAGAAACGCAACGTCTTGAATTTCAACGCATGACCGAGACCCTGGTTGTCATTTTCTCTGAAGTTTCCCTTGACCTCGAAGAAGGGATGGTCCAACTGGAGCAAGGTGCTTCGGTTAAAAGTCTCGCCTCAATGTATGCGCGCTATAACCAGAATGTGCGCGAGCTGGATAATGATGTTTCTCAGTTGCGAAAAATGATCATCAAACAGATCCAGCTCAAACATCAACTTAAGCACCAGGACCGCATTTATTATGGTGGTGCGGCAGGGTCGTTGTTGCTGCTGCTGTTGTTTATCATGTTGTCCTCTCATTGGAACAACCGCATGGTTCTGTCGCTACGAGAACTGCGCAACAGTATTGAACGTATCAATCAAGGCGACTTCTCTGAAATCGATATTAAGCCCAAAGATGAAATTGCCGCCACGGCGTTAATGTTTAACCAGACGCTTGAGCAATACAAAGACGCTATTATTGCGGATTCCGAACGTGAGACCACGCAGCTTAATCTGATCAACTTCCTGGAAGTTGTTAGTGAGGCCGCTGATGGTGACTTGTCCCTGAAAGCTCCGGTTACAGCCGATGCTTTCGGTTCAATTGCCGACGCGTATAACCTGATGATTGAGAGTTTGTCTGACCTGCTCCAAGATACGCGTCAGAACGCTCAGGACGTTGGTAAGCAGACGAAAAACCTGATCCAGATCTTCTCTGAAATGGAGATGGGTGCAGATACACAATCCGATCAGGTTGAAAAAGCCATCGAGGCGGTACGGAGTTCCGCTCTTGCTGCGAAAGATATTTCCGAAAAAGCCTCCAAGGCACAAGATAGCTCCAACCAGGTGGACGTCGTTACCGCACGCGGTAGTAATTTGGTTACCGATAACATAGAAGGAATGCAGTTGATTCGTGTCACGGTGCAGGTGATCAATAAGAAGATGAAGTCCCTTTCCGAGCGTCTGCTGGAAATCGGCACAATCTCTCAGTTGATTTCTGAAATTGCCACCCGGACCACCATCCTGGCCATGAATGCGTCCATTGAGGCCTCTCGTGCCGGTGAACAGGGACGAGGCTTTCTGGTTATCTCGGATGAGATCAAGCGACTGGCGGATAAGTCGGCTGAAGCGACCAAACAGATTAATGGGGTTATCAAATCTATCCAGACTGAGGCTGGTGAGGTTACGGCTTCACTTGAAGAAGAGACCAAGACGGTTGAGGTTCAAACACGTCTTGCTCAAGATACCGGTGAAGCTTTTCACGCGATTCAGGAAGCGATTCAGCAATCGAAAGGTGTTGTCACTGAAATTTCGACTTTGTCCTCCAAGCAGCTTGAAATGACGAATAACGTTGAACAGGCTATGGAGAAAGTCGCTGAGATTTCGGAGTTGACCTTGAAGCAGGTTAAAGATTCTGCAGCTATTACCACGGGTCTGACTGAGCAATCAACGGTACTGCTCAGTTCGGTTGATACCTTCCATCTCGCTGAGGATGAGTAACTTTACCCCTCCCGAAGGAGTTTGTTATGAAAAAAACTCTGTTTATTTCAGTCTGTCTCGTTTATCTGATTACCTTTTCCGGGAGCGCTTTTGCTGCCAAGGGCTGGCGGGATGGCAAAAAGAGTTATAAATCAGTCTGCATGAATTGTCACAAACGCGGCGGGGAAGCTGAGCGGCTTAAGCTCACTCAGTGGAGTAAGGAGAAGTGGACGAATTTCTTTGCCGAAGAGAAGACTGGCCGCCATGAAGAACCGTGGGGGAGATTCAGTGAAAAGGATAAAGATAACCTTTTAGAGTATTTCCATAAAGTTTCTGATGATGTAAAAAAACTGAATGGCTGCGGATAAGATTCGTAGTCATGTATGTCCCATTATTCTAATGACAATGGTTCTTTTCAGTTTTTTCAGCATACCCTGATCTTAGCCGTAAGTGGAGGAGCATCTCTATTGGCTGCGAAGCCATCGTTGCCCTAAGCTTTGGAAGCCCGGCTTAGGTCGGGGAATATATATGAAAATGATTGTTCGTTTTGTGGTGGAATTTATCAGTCCGGGTAACCCTGCGTTGTTTCCACATTCTGTAAAGCGTCCGTTGCAGAGGTGTTGATAGAACGGAGCTATTGCCGACAAAACTGGCCTGTGGGTAAAAACGACACGTTTTTCCGTTTAAGTTACTTTAAGAGGGTAGAGACGCTGAGCGAGTTAGGCTGAATTAACTAAAAATGACTGATCGTTCTATAGTTGGTGGCGATATGATTGAGTGGTGCTGGCTATCTCCGGAGTCTGGAGGCCGATCTGATATCTGTATAGAGAAATGTATGAAATTATCACTATGTTGAATCTTCATTACATCGAAAACAGCGCCTGTTACTGCTTATGAGCAGAACGTTTTAAAATATCAGATGGTAGAAGAGACGATTCATATTATCACACGTCCCTTTTTTGAAAGCCTTTTGAGGTATAGAACAATGTAAAAAATCCGATCGAAAAGGAGTCCAGTGTTTCAGAATTGGCATAGAAAGAAATTAATGGTTCCGCAGTCATTTCCACCGAACCAACTGAGTGTCTCTTTGGACTGCTCAGGGTGAAATATTTTGTCTGACTGAGGATAAATAAGTCCCCCCCCCATACCGCAGGAGTTTGCTATGAGAACAAAACTGTTTGTCCCACTGTGTGTTTTCTGTCTGGTTGTTTTCTTTACCGGTTCCGTTTTTGCTGCCAGTTGGCGAGATGGCAAAAAAACTTACAAGTCGGTCTGTATGAGCTGTCACAAGCGTGGCGGTGAAGCTGAACGACTGAAACTGAACCAATGGAGTAAAGCAAAGTGGACTAAGTATTTTTCCGAAGAGAAAAAAGGTAAGCACCAAGAGCCTTGGGGGCAGTTAACCGATGAAGAAAAGGATAATCTTCTTAAATACTTTCATAAGTATGCTAAAGATGATCACACCCGCCTCGGTTGTGGTTAGCCGGATCGTTTACATCGATAATTTTTCAGCCCCGCAAATTCTTGCGGGGCTTTATTTTTATTCGGTTGCTGAGATGTCGGCTTCAACCACAAAGCGTTTGATTTTACGCGTAGTGGTTTTGGGGAATTCATCTTCACGTAAGGTGAATCGTTTGACCCGTTTGTAGTCCGCCAGCTGTTTACCGATTTTCAAGACTTCATCGCGAATCAAATCCTCAACCGCTTTGTGCTCCAGTGGATAAAGTCCTTGTTCCTGAGCATAGCTGTCTATCATTTCCTGATCCGGGTAAATCTGCGCATGAACCTCTTCAGCCGTCGGGCTGACCTTGTGTCCATAGACCATCACTTCCTGAATAAAAGGACTGTTAAGCAATTCGTTTTCAATCTCTTCAGGATAAACATTTTTGCCATTTGGAGTGACAATCAGGTTTTTAACCCGCCCACAGATACTTAAGTAGCCATCGGAGTCGATTTTGCCCATATCACCGGTGTGATACCAGCCGTCTATAAGCACTTCACTGGTCGCATCCGTATTTTTATAATACCCCTTCATAACATTGGGGCCTTTACAGAGGATCTCGCCGATGCCTTCGTCGTTGGGGGCAGCGATTTTGACTTGAACAGAAGGCAATGGGCGACCGACAGTACCAAGGCGCATTTTCCCCGGCTGTTCCGCCGTAATGACCGGCGATGTTTCGGTGATGCCGTAGCCTTGATAAATGAGGATATCCAGTTCTTTGAATTGCGCAGCGACCGCCGGGTCAAGAGCGGCACCACCGCTGACGAAAATGGTTCCCGCCCCCAGTGTCTCCCGGACTTTTTTCGCTATGACTGTGCGTGTCAATGGAAGAGAATAAAGCGCCTTTGAGACTTTCTTGCTGTTAATCCCTTTCATGATTCGATCCAGGAATATGCGATAAACCGCCGGCACGCCCAGTAGAAAAGTCGGCTTGACTTCAGCCAGGTTTTCTCCGAGCTTTTTCAGGGATTCAGCGAAAGAGATGGTTCCTCCCAGAGTGAGTGGGAGCAGGATGCCGCATACTTGTTCAAAGACATGGTTAATCGGCAGAAACGATAAGGTGTGAATGCGTTGGTCAAGTTGGAAATGGGGAATCAGGTCCTTGACATTGGACGTGATGTTGCCATGGCTGAGGATCGCGCCTTTGGATCGCCCTGTGGTTCCTGAGGTATAAAGTATAACCGCCGTATCCTCTGAAGAGATAGGCGCCGGTTCAATCGTACTGTTTCTGATAAACTGATCATAATCAAGAAGGACCCCTTTTTTAAGGGCTTCTTTCATCAGGTTCGCGCTCGGTGAAAAAAGGTCCGGAGCTTCATTGTTGCTGGGGTCGGATGATGCCGAGGTGAGAAGCTGGTGGGTCTTATTGGCCAACTGTTCGAGTTTTTGCGCCTGTTCCCGTGGAATATTCAATGTATTGACCAGTGAGTGCCATTCGCTGATCAGGTCGCCGATGATTTCAAACGCTTCCGTGGCCTTGCCGTGACGGCTTAATGTGTTGTCCATGACAACAATGTGTTGCAACTCAGTCAGGCTCTTACGGAGTTCAAGAAGATCTTCGACGTATTTTTCTACCGTGAAAACAACATGAGCTTCGCTGTCTATAAGGACGTGTCTCAGTTCGTTCTGTTTCAGGTCCTTGTCGATGGGAATGACCACACAGCCTTGCTTGAGAACACCGAGGTAAGTGGTGATCCAGCACATGGAAGAGGGTGCTAACAGTGCAATGTGACTGTTTTGAGAGATGCCTAGTTGTTCAAGTCCGGCAGCAACTTTGTCGGAGTCACGCCATAGGTCAGCGTAGGTGATGGTTTGCCAACGTTTATTTTTTTTTTCGCGTAGTGCAGTGGCGTTGGGATGTTTCTGACAACTGGATTGGATTAGTTCGATGATTGTACTCACGTGGACCTCGGCAAGACAGCTTTGCTATGGTGCTAACAGCGGTGTTAACAAAATAATTACAACGCGCAAGTCTAGCTGCCAGCCCCTGCCTTTAGCAAGAAAAATGTTAACATCACCGTTCGCCGGACAAGTTGTGCTATGATGTTGAAATCAGTTGATGCAAATACAAGAAAAGGGCTTGACATTGTTGAGACGTTCTTGTAAAACTTGCCTCCGTTACAGCTCACAGGCACGTAGCTCAGTGGGAGAGCACCACCTTGACACGGTGGGGGTCGGCGGTTCAATCCCGCCCGTGCCTACCATAAACCATAAGCTGTTTACAGAGACGAAAGGCATCCCGCGGATGCCTTTTTGCGTATATGGAGATTTCAATGGCTCAGATTACGATTCAGTTGCCTGATGGTACCACGCGTGAATACCCCGCTGGTGTAACTTCGATGGAAATTGCCCAGTCCATTGGTGAAGGACTGGCACGTCAAACGGTTGCCGCTAAAGTCGATGGTGAGCTGGTTGATGTCCAGAAAAACATTGATAATGACGCTCAAGTAGAGTTGGTCACGCTTGCAAGTGATGAGGGGTTGGAGGTTTATCGTCATACCGCAGCTCACGTCATGGCTCAGGCGGTGAAAGATCTGTTTGGTAAAGAGGTCCAGGTGACGATTGGCCCGGCCGTTAAAGATGGTTTTTATTACGACTTTTACTGTGAAAACCATACGTTTACCCCGGAAGACTTTGAGCGTATCGAAGCTCGAATGAAAGAGGTTATCAAAGAAAACCTGCCGATTGTTCGTTCTGAGATGAGCAGTGATGACGCCATTGCTCTTTTCAAGGAGATGGGGGAAGACTTTAAGGTTGAATTGATTGAGGACCTGGGTGCCGAGACGGTTTCTCTGTATCGCCAGGGAGATTTTGTCGATCTGTGTCGTGGCCCTCATCTGCCCAGTACCGGCAAACTCAAAGCATTTAAATTGACCAGTGTCGCCGGCGCCTATTGGCGTGGTGACGAAAAACGTGAAATGCTGCAACGTATTTACGCCACGGCTTTTCCCGACAAGAAACAACTCAAAGCACACCTTGAACGGCTTGAAGAAGCACGTAAGCGTGATCACCGTAAACTTGGCCGTGAGCTGGACCTGTTCTCCTTCAGTGAAGAAGCCGGGGCTGGTCTGGTGATCTGGCATCCTAAAGGGGCAATGCTGCGTACGGTCATAGAAGATTTTGAGCGTCGTGAGCATCTGCGGCGTGGTTATGACATTGTTCAAGGTCCGCAGATTTTGCGCACGGACTTGTGGAAGACTTCGGGGCACTACGAGAACTACCGTGAAAATATGTATTTTACGGAAGTTGATGAGCAGGGCTTTGGCATCAAGCCGATGAACTGTCTGGCGCATATGCTGATTTATAAAAGTAAGATGCGCTCCTATCGCGATCTTCCGCAACGCTACTTTGAGCTTGGAACCGTTCATCGGCATGAAAAATCCGGTGTTCTGCATGGGCTGACCCGTGTGCGCGGCTTTACTCAGGACGATGCCCATATTCTGTGTGCTCCTGAGCAGTTGGATGCCGAGATCAAAGGGGTGCTCACCTTTGTTCAGGATGTCATGGGCATCTTTGGTTTCGAGTTTGAAATGGAGTTGTCCACCCGCCCGGAGAAATCCATCGGCAGTGATGCGGACTGGGAGCGGGCAACCAATGCATTGCTCGGTGCCTTAAAGGATACCGGCCTGCCTTATGACATCAATGAAGGGGACGGCGCATTTTACGGACCGAAGATCGATATTAAGCTCAAGGACGCTCTTGACAGGTATTGGCAGTGTGCTACAATCCAGTGCGATTTTACGCTGCCTGAACGTTTTGACCTGAATTATGTCGGTGCCGACGGCGAAAAACATCGTCCGGTCATGGTGCATCGTGTCATTCTTGGTTCGATTGAACGCTTTATCGGCATTCTGATTGAACATTTTTCAGGGAATTTCCCTTTGTGGATTTCTCCGGTCCAGGCTGTTGTCATCAATGTGACGGATAGCCAACTGGAGTACACTCAGAAGGTTGCCGACCATCTGCGAAATGCAGGTGTGCGTGTGCAGTCTGATGTGCGTAATGAAAAATTGGGCTTTAAGATTCGTGAAGCTCAAATGCAGAAAATTCCTTATATGCTGGTCATTGGGGATAAGGAGATGGAGCAGGGTACTGTCACCCCTCGTTTCCGTAACGGAGACAATCTCGAACCGATGACTCCGGAACAGTTCTGTAAATTTGT
This sequence comes from uncultured Desulfuromonas sp., assembly GCF_963676955.1. Lineage (NCBI taxonomy): Bacteria > Pseudomonadati > Thermodesulfobacteriota > Desulfuromonadia > Desulfuromonadales > Desulfuromonadaceae > Desulfuromonas > uncultured Desulfuromonas sp. The sequence goes on from NZ_OY781461.1 coordinate 2,833,271, forward strand.
GCAGGAAGAAAGTACGAAATATCATTAGGAGGTGTCACCATAGCTAAGCAAGAAACAAATATTAATCGGTCAATCCGGGCGCGGGAAGTTCGGGTTGTGGATGATGAAGGCGAACAACTCGGAGTTATGTCTCTTGATGACGCTCTGGATGCTGCGGCGGATCGTGGATTAGACCTTGTTGAGGTTTCTCCCAATGCCAAGCCTCCGGTATGTCGTATCATGGACTACGGCAAATATAAGTATCAGCTGCAGAAGCGTGCCGCTGAGGCCAAGAAAAAAGCGGCTCGGGTTGAGGTAAAAGAAGTTAAACTTCGTCCTAAGACTGAAATCCATGATTTCAACGTCAAGGTGAAGAATGTTCGCCGTTTTCTTGATGCTGGCAACAAGGTCAAAGTAACGATCATGTTCCGTGGTCGTGAGGTGACTCATCCCGAGTTCGGCCGCGAACTCCTCCAACGCGTGGCTGATGAAGTTGCTGATATCGGTGTGATTGAATTTTTCCCCAGTATGCAGGGGCGGTTCATGCATATGGTAATGGCACCAAACAAGAAATAAAGACGTGTCACCTGCTTAGGTGTTGCACATAAATTGATCAATGAAGGAGATTGGGGATGCCCAAAATTAAAACCAACCGTGGCGCTGCAAAGCGCTTTCGTAAAACCGGAACCGGAAAAATCCGTCGCAATAAGGCCTTTACCAGCCATATTCTGACTAAAAAGACCACCAAGCGTAAGCGTGATCTGCGTCATGGCACCATTGTCGACGCATCGGATCATAAAAATATCAGTTGCCTGATCCCTTATAAGTAGGGAAGGGCAACTCGGCTTAAGTCCGTGAACTGTTGGGAAACAACTGTCTCCCCCTTCAGATCCGGCAGTGATTGCACCATAAAGGTGTGACCACTTATTTTCACACAAGAAGGAGTACAACATGCCGAGAGTAAAAAGAGGTTTCAAAGCGAGACGTCGTCGTAACAAGGTTCTTAAACTGGCCAAAGGTTATCGTGGTGCACGCAGTAAGCTGTTTCGCAGTGCCACTGAAGCCGTTGACCGGGCTCTGAATTATGCCTACCGTGACCGTCGTGTCAAAAAACGGGATTTCCGTGCCTTATGGATTGCCCGTATCAACGCAGCGGCACGTCAGAATGGACTGAATTACAGCCGACTGGTTTATGGTCTCAAACAAGCGGAAATCGGTCTCGACCGTAAAGTTCTTGCTGAGATCGCAGTGGCGGATCCTGCTGCATTCACAGCCGTTGTAGAAAAAGCCAAGGCTCAGATCCAGTAACAAGAACGATAAAAGAGATGGGGGCCACCTCATCTCTTTTTTTTTTGCATGTATTGATGATGGAAGCCCCGTGGCTTCCATCATTTGTTTATAGCTGACACTCTCAGCATACAGACCAAGAGGATATATGAAGGAAAAACTCGAAGCAATGTTGACGGCAGCCAAGCAGGCATTGGCTGATGCTGTGGATGAAACGGCTCTCCAGGATGTTCGTGTTCAGTTTTTGGGCAAAAAAGGCGAGTTGACAGCCATCATGAAAGGGATGGGGGGCTTGTCAGCTGAGGAGCGACCTGTTGTCGGTGCGGTAGCCAACCGCGTAAAAGATGAATTGTCCGAAGCATTTGATCAGCGCCTTGCGGTGCTGAAACAGCAAGCCATTGCTCAGAAGTTGGCCAATGAGAAGATCGATGTCTCGTTACCGGGGCGACGCGGTCTGACCGGTTCAAAACATCCTGTCACCCTGGTGACGGAAGAATTGATCGAGATTTTTTCCTCGTTGGGGTTCTGTGTTGCCGAAGGGCCTGAAGTTGAACAGGATTTTTATAATTTTGAAGCATTGAATATTCCGAAAGATCATCCTGCCCGGGATATGCAGGACACATTTTACATTGACGATGAAGTGGTTCTGAGAACCCATACCTCTCCCGTACAAATCCGGTCGATGCTTAAGCAGGAGCCTCCTGTTCGTGTCATTGCTCCGGGAACGGTATACCGTCGTGATTCCGATATCACCCACAGCCCGATGTTTCACCAGATTGAGGGCTTTATGGTGGATGAAAACATTACCTTTGGCGATCTGAAAGGAATTCTGACCACCTTTATTCAGGAATGCTTTGGTAAGTCCGTTGGCGTCCGTTTCCGCCCGTCGTTTTTCCCATTTACCGAGCCCAGTGCTGAAGTGGATATTCAATGTGTGATTTGCGGTGGCAAAGGGTGCCGTGTTTGCAAAAATTCGGGTTGGTTGGAGATCCTTGGCAGCGGCATGATTGATCCGGAGGTCTTTAAATCCGTCAACTATGATTCCGAGCGTTACAGTGGGTTTGCTTTTGGTATGGGGTTGGAGCGGATTGCCATGTTGAAGTATGGCGTAAACGATTTGCGCTTGTTCTTTGAAAACGACGTGCGCTTTTTGCGCCAGTTTTAAGGTGGAAGCAGCTGAATTAAAGCTACTCAGGACTTCAACGACGTAAAAGGAATTCAACATGAATGTCACATATAAATGGTTAAAAGAGTTTGTCGATTTCGATCTGAACGGTGACCAGCTGTCACACCGGCTCACCATGGCTGGTTTGGAAGTTGACTATATGGAACAGCTCGGTGCCGGGCTGGACAGTGTTATTGTTGCCCAGCTCGATCAGGTGGAACCACATCCCGACGCGGATAAACTGACCATGTGTCAGGTCAATACAGGAACGGAAGTTATCCCTGTTGTTTGTGGTGCTAAAAACCACAAACAGGGCGATCTTATTGCCCTGGCCCAGGTTGGAACGGTTTTACCCGGCGATTTTAAAATCAAAAAATCTAAGATTCGTGGTGCCGTGTCTCAAGGGATGCTGTGTTCTGAAAAGGAGCTGGGGCTGGCTGAGGAATCGGAAGGTATTTTGATTCTACCTCCGGGCCCGGCACTGGGAACACCGGTTTTTGACGCTTTAGGACTGAAGGATATCCGCTATGAAATCGGTCTGACGCCAAACCGGGCCGATTGTCTCAGTGTCGCGGGTGTGGCCCGTGAAGTTGCGGCCATGGTTGGAAAACCCATGACACTGCCGGATGTGGCACAGGTCGAGGAGTCGGCGGATGACATTAACACTCTGACATCCGTGACCATTGAAGATGCCGAGGGGTGCCCTCGATATATGGCGCGACTGATTCAAGGGGTCAAAATCGGCCCGTCTCCAGAGTGGTTGGTGCGTCGTCTTGAATCGGTTGGCCAGCGTTCCATCAATAATGTGGTGGATGTGACGAACTATCTCTTGATGGAGCTGGGGCATCCTCTTCATGCTTTTGATTTCAATGCGTTACGCGGTAAATGCATCATTGTTAAACGTGCCGCAGACGGAGAATCTTTCGTCACCCTGGACAGCCAGACACGCGCTTTGCAGAGTTCCGATATGGTGATTTGTGATGCTGAAGGTTCGGTCGCCCTGGCCGGTGTCATGGGCGGTGAAAACTCCGAGGTGCAGGACGATACCGTCGATGTATTGCTGGAGAGTGCTTATTTTGATCCGATTTCAATCCGTCGCACCAGCAAGCGGCTGGGGATTCACTCGGAGGCATCACATCGCTTTGAGCGCGGTGCGGATATTGATATTGTTCCGGTGGCGTTGGAGAGAGCGACAGCCCTTATCCAGCAGTTGGCCGGTGGCCGTGTGGCCAAAGGCTGGATTGATACCTATCCGAAAACGCTTGAAAAACGAGTGGTTCCCATCACGGTGGCAAAAACCAATCGCCTGCTCGGACTCAACTTGTCTTTGCAGGAGATCGAGGCGCTGCTGCAATCCATTGAACTGAAAACTTCACATCTGAACGGCGAGGAGGACGGACTGCAGGTTATCATTCCTATGTCCCGTCACGACCTGGAGCGCGAAGTTGACCTGATTGAAGAGGTGGCACGACTCAATGGCTATGACAATATACCGGTGACAATGCCGGCAAGCCGTGTGGTTCATCGTCGTAAAGAAGTGCATCAAAGTTTTGTCACTCAATTACGCAATGCCATGGTGGCTCAAGGGGCTCGCGAGATCATCAACTACTCCTTTGTGTCACCCTCCGCCTGGGATAAAATTCAGCTGGCTCAGGATGATCCGCGGCGCAGCAATGTTCGTATACTCAATCCGCTCACCGAAGAACAGTCCGTCATGCGTACCAGCCTGGTGCCCGGTATGCTGGAAGTGGTGTCGCGCAACCTTGCTTACCGCAGCGATGACTTACGTCTTTTTGAGTTGCGTCCGGTGTTCAACGTGGTGGCCGATCAGGATCAGCCATGTGAAGTCGTAAATCTCTGTGCGACAATGACCGGCCGCCGTGAGCCGGAAGGCTGGGCTCAACAGGATGTTGCGGTTGATTTCTTTGACCTCAAAGGGCTTGTCGAGGTTGTCGCTCAACAGTTGAATCTGTCCTCTTTACAGGTTGAAGCCGATGCCTGTCAAAGCTATCTGCATCCGGGAAAATCCTGCCGGATCTACAGTGATAAAAAGCTGATCGGTGTTATGGGGGAAGTGCATCCTGTTGTTCAGGATGCGTACGATATCAACCAGCCTGTTTTTCTTGTTGAGCTGGATGTGCCCTCGATGATTTCCGGACAAGCTGAAACAGAGGGCTTCCAGCCCATTTCCCGGTTCCCTGATGTCTATCGTGACAGTGCCATTCTCATCGACAATGAAGTCTCGGCGGATCAGGTTTTGCAAGTGATCGGCTCAGTCAAAGTGAAAAATTTAGATGACGTTGTGCTGTTTGATCTGTACAGTGGCAAGGGTATTCCGGAAGGGAAGAAAAGTCTGGCTTTCCGAATTCGCTATCGTTCAACGGAAAAGACTCTCACCGATGACGAAATAAATAAAATGCACGCCAAGATCGTAAAGTCATTAGAGAAAAATCTTGGTGCTGAGCTCAGATAGCTCTTGCAGCCCCCCCGGAGGCTGTGTTATAAACCGTTTAAAATCAACGTTCTGTCGATTCTATCGAATTTTTATGATATGGAGGTATTATGACAAAAGCGGATCTTGTGGAAAATGTATATTTCAAGACAGGTTTTTCTAAGAAGGAATCCGCTGAGATTGTTGAAACGGTTTTCGAGCTGATGAAAGACACGCTTGAAGATGGCGATAAAATCAAGATCGCCGGTTTTGGTAATTTTGTTGTGAAGCAGAAGGCCACGCGCCGTGGTCGCAATCCACAGACCGGTGAAGAGATTGAGATCAGCTCTCGTAAGATTCTCACCTTCAAACCGAGCCAAGTACTGAAGACAGCGATTAACGAAGGGGACTGATCAGTCCCCTTTTTCATATTCTTCCATGAATGTCGAGATTCCGGATAAACTTTTTTTTAAAATCGGTGAGGTAGCCTCAATTACAGGCGTCAAGCCTCATGTCCTGCGCTACTGGGAATCGGAATTCGGCGCCTTTTCTCCTTCCAAAAGCCGTTCTCAACAACGTCAATATCAGAAAAAAGATATTGAGCTGGTTCTTCAGCTCAAAGATCTTCTGTATAATCAAGGCTTCACGATTGCCGGGGCGCGCAAGGCACTCAGAGCGACCAAAGCAAATTCGCAAAAAACAGAGCAACAAAGTGATCGCGAGCATCTGCTGCAGATTCGCGACGAACTGCGCAATTTGAGAAAGCGACTTGATGACTGACGCCATGCGACCACCATTGATCATGGTGACCAATGACGATGGTATCTTGGCGCCTGGAATCCTGGCTCTTGCGGAGTCTCTGCAAAGTCTCGGAGAGGTGGTTGTTGTCGCTCCCGACCGTGAGCGCAGTGCTGTCGGCCATTCCATGTCACTTCATCAGCCGGTAAGGGCAGATCTCATTGCAGAAAATCGTTTTGCCGTTGATGGGACCCCTACCGATTGTGTCAATCTGGCCATCCATGGGTTATTGTCGCGTAAACCGGCTCTGGTCGTGTCGGGAATCAATCGGGGCAGTAATCTTGCCGATGATATTACCTATTCGGGAACGGTTGCAGCGGCCATGGAGGCCATGCTGATGCAGGTTCCCGCTCTGGCCATCTCACTGGATGTCGTATCGGACACACTTTCTGATTACAGTTTTGCGTCACATTATGCGTATGTGGTGGCGCAACAGATTCTCGAACATGGTTTACCTCAAGATACGTTTTTAAATCTCAATGTGCCGCAAGGGACACCCAAAGGGGTAAGGATCACGCGTCAGGGAAAACGGATTTACGATAACAAAATTGAGAGAAAACAGGATCCGCGCGGCCGTACCTATTACTGGCTGGGAGGGAATTTATTAGGTTTCAATCGGCAAAAGGATTGTGATTGCGGTGCCCTTGCCGATGGCTATGTCTCCTTGACCCCCCTCCACCTTGATTTGACGAATTATCAGTCGATTCAACATCTGTCTGGTTGGGAGCTCGATTCCTGACATTTTGGAAATGTAACAATTATGAATTATTCAATCGCTCGTCGGCGAATGGTCGCCCAACACATCGTTTCTCGTGGTATTCATGATGCCGACCTCATTCATGTCATGGAGGAGGTGCCGCGCCATCTGTTCGTCGAGGAAGCGCTTCAGAGTCAGGCTTATACGGATTATGCGCTGCCCATTGGGGAAAAACAGACTATTTCTCAACCCTATATGGTGGCTGTGATGACCGAGGCTCTGCAACTCAAACGAGGAGACCGAGTCCTTGAGGTGGGGACCGGGTCGGGGTACCAGTCTGCTGTGTTGTCCCGCCTTGTTGCCCATGTGTACAGTGTTGAACGGATTGCAACCCTGGCTCGACGTGCTCGACGTATCCTTGATAAGATCGGCAGCAGTAATGTGCATATCAAGGTGGCGGATGGAACAACCGGCTGGAGCGATCAGGCGCCTTTTGATGCGATTATCGTCACTGCCGGGGCACCACAGATTCCTCAGGACTATCTTGATCAGCTGGCTGTCGGCGGTCGACTGGTTATCCCTGTCGGAGACAGTGGGCAGCAGATGCTTAAACGGGTCACACGAATGGGCGAGCAGGACTTTGATGAAGAAGAGATTTTGCCCTGCCGTTTTGTCCCCCTGATCGGCGAACATGGCTGGAGTCAATAAATTATGACTGCTCTGGTGCGTCGTCTCTATGACTGGGTGCTGAGCTGGGCGGATTCACGCTATGCGACTGTCGCGTTGTTTTTTCTTGCCCTGGCAGAATCCTCTTTTTTCCCAATACCGCCCGATGTGTTGTTGATTGCCCTGTGCCTGTCTTTGCCGCGGGGGGCCAAGCAATATGCCGTGATCTGTACGCTGGGATCGGTGGTTGGCGGTATGCTGGGCTATGCGATTGGTTATGGTTTTTGGGAATCGACCGCTCCGTTTTTCTTCAACTGGGTTCCCGGGTTTACGCCTGAGGTGTTTTCCCGGATACAACATCTTTTTCAAGAATATGATTTCTGGTTTGTGTTTACGGCCGGCTTTACTCCGATTCCCTATAAAATTATTACCGTTGGTGCCGGGGTCTTCAAGCTGCAGTTTGCCATTTTTATCGTTGCCTCTTGCATCAGCCGTGGGTTACGATTTTTTCTCATTGCCTGGTTGATAGGACGTTACGGTGCCGCTGCACGCACATTTATTGATGAGAATTTTAACCGTTTGACCATTGCATTTACCGTGTTGCTGATTGGTGGTTTTGTTGTGGTTCGCTATCTCTTTTAAGCCTTGTGGTGAGATCTTTCGCATAAGGAGAATGGCCTCTGATGCGTTTTATCGCAATGATCCTGTTGGCACTGATAACTCTGGTGGCGTGCGCGACATCAGGGGTGAATCACGTTGTGCAGCCGGGACAGACGCTCTATCGCATCAGTAAAACCTACGGGGTGTCCGCCGATAAAATCGCTGCTTATAATCATATTAAAGACCCGACTCAGATCAAGGCCGGAGAATCCCTGTGGATTCCCGGGGTTCGTCATACACGTACTGTTGCTGTTGTGCCGGGTCCATCCTACACAAAGCGCACGACACCTCAAAAGAGTGCGCCAACAACGACACGAAAAAAAACAGTCACACCGAAGACTGTGGCAAAGAAAAAAACACCGTCTAAAGCCACTCAATCCGCACCACAACAATCCAGCGTTCGCGCGCGAAAAGGTCTTCTCGATTGGCCGGTGCGCGGTGCCGTTCTGCAATCTTATGGCGTGAAAAATGGAGAGCGCAGCAAAGGGATTGTTATTGCCGCGGCCGAAGGAACGCCGGTGCTCTGTGCCGCGGCAGGACAGGTCATTTACAGTGGCAGCGGCATCCAGGGGTATGGTCATCTGCTGATTGTCAAACACAGTGACAACCTCTACACCGTTTATGGCCATAATCGGTCTACCCTTGTTAAATCAGGTGCATTTGTCAATAAGGGACAGAAAATTGCCTTGTCGGGTCGTGTTCCTTCCCTTGGCCGTGGCGGAGTCCATTTTGAAGTCCGCCAGGGGAATCAGGCGGTTGATCCGGCTTTTTACTTGCCATGATACACGCATTTTAATACCTTTAAATTTCTGTAGTTTTCAATGTTGTCATACGTTTAACCCGAGGATGGAGGAGCCATGTCAGCAGAAGAGGTGAGCGACAGTTCAAAAAAGAAAAAAAACAAGACTCCATCCGCGAGGGAAACCTCCGGTGATGATGCCATCAAATATTATTTGCACGATATCCAAAAGTCCAAGTTGTTAACGGCTGAAGAAGAACGGGCTCTTGCCACTCGGGTTGAAGCTGGAGATGAGCAGGCCCGTGCTAAAATGATCGAATCCAATCTGCGGCTGGTGGTTAAGATCGCCAAACGCTATATGAACCGCGGCTTGCCGTTTCTTGATCTGATCGAGGAAGGGAATATGGGGCTTATCAAAGCGGTGGAGCGTTTTCAGGTCGCTAAGGAGTGCCGCTTTTCAACCTATGCCACCTGGTGGATTCGTCAGTCCATTGAACGCGCCCTGGTGAATCAGAGCCGAACCATCCGTCTGCCGGTTCATGTGTCTGATAACGTTAACCGGATGCTTAAGGCAACCAAAGAGGTGCTTAAAAAACTGAACCATGAGCCTTCAGAAGAGCAAATTGCTGAAGCCATGGGCGCACCTGTTGAAGAGGTGCGTCGTCTGCAGCAACTGGTCAAAAAGACCTATTCCATTGAGCATCCCCTGGGAGACAATGACAATTATTCCCTGATGGATACGTTGGAAGATTCCTCGGTGATCAATCCCGCGGAGCTGCTGGAAAACCAGGATCAGTATGAGTTTGTCAATAAATGGTTGGCCAGTTTGAAAGAGAATGAACGGGATATTCTCATGCTGCGTTTTGGTCTCAATGATTGTGAACCGGAAACTCTGGACACGATCGGTAAACGTTACGGGGTGACTCGGGAACGAATTCGTCAAATTGAGGCAAAAAGCCTCGATAAATTGCGGCGCATGATGCGCGAAGAAGCGGAAGATCAACTCTAAGCTTTAGCGACCTATAACAGGAGTGACTGGTGGAAGAACTGAGAAGCATCATTCGGGATATTCCCGATTTTCCCAAAAAAGGGATCGTTTTTAAGGACATTACAACGCTGCTTGCCGATGGTAAGAGTTTTCATCGCATGATTGACTTGATCGCTCATCGCTATATCGGCCAAAAGATTGATAAAATTGTCGGTGTTGAAGCGCGGGGGTTTTTGTTGGGGTCTGCCCTGGCTTATAAATTGGGCGTTGGGATTGTCCTGGTGCGTAAACCGGGAAAATTACCTTATAAAACTTTGAAGAAAACGTATGAGCTTGAGTACGGCACCGATACGCTTGAGATCCATGAAGATGCCTTCACGCCGGGAGAGCGGGTGATTATTGCCGACGACCTGCTGGCCACCGGTGGCACGGTTACCGCCGTGGTTGAACTGGTCGATGAGCTTGGCGCCGACCTGGTTGAATGTGCGTTCCTGGCGGAACTCGATTTTCTCAAAGGCCGTGACCGTTTGCCGGAAAATAAAGTGTTCAGTCTGTTGCATTTTTAAGATAAAACCTTGCCATGAATTATGGCGTGGGCTATATATATCGCCTTTGGCCCCGTAGCTCAGCAGGATAGAGCGATCGCCTCCTAAGCGATAGGCCACTGGTTCGACTCCAGTCGGGGCCGCCAATAAAATTAAGCTCTTAGCGTTGATTCGCTAGGGGCTTTTTTGTTTTTTTGCCTCTCTTGTTCTGATCGCAACAGATGGGTTATTGCTATGGTTCGTTTCTGTGCAGTGTTTCTTTTCTCGACCTTTGAATGAAATGTCTATAATATTTAAAGCTGCCACGTTAAAGGAGAAAATGATGTCATTAAATGAACGTTTACAACATATCCATCAGCAGATTCAACAATGCTGTGAGTCCGTTGGCCGAATTGCCGTTGCTTTGTACGATGATAAAACGGATATCCTTCACACCTTTATCTCCAGCAGTCAGACAAATCCTTTGCCGAATTATCAGATTCCTTTATCGCGGGTTCCTTCTTTAAATGCTTTGGCTGAATCAGGGCAAAATCGCATTATTCAGGATATCCCGGCGACCTTGTCGCAATCGACGTCACATCACAGTGAACAAATTGTCCGTACCGGCTATCGTTCCAGCCTGACCATTCCATTGATGTTGCAAGGCAAACTTTTGGGCTTCCTGTTCTATGATTCATATGAGAGGGACGGATTTCCCGAAGCGATGCAAAGGACGCTGAATTTATATGGGCAATTGATTTGTGAAACCATTTCCCACGATCTGGCGTCGATCAAAACCTTGCGGGGCGCTGTGGTAACGGCACGGGAATTCAGTCGCCAGCGTGACGAGGAAACCGCCTCCCATCTGTCGAGAATGGCGCATTATTCACGTTTGATCGCCATGGAAGTCAGTGATCAGTATGCGATCAGCGAAGAGGAAATTGAATATATCCACCAGTTTGCCCCGTTGCATGATATCGGTAAGGTGGCGATCCCCGATCGTATTCTCCTCAAAAAAGGTCAGTTGACCGATGACGAACGCGAGGTGATGTGTTCCCATGTTGTCCGTGGCGTGGAAATTGTTGATCTGATGATTGATGAGTTTGATTTAGGAACCGTGCGTCATATTGAAATGTTACGTAATATTATTGCCGGCCATCACGAGCGTTTTGACGGCTCCGGTTATCCCGCCGGGCAGCAGGGGTTGGCTATTCCCGTTGAAAGTCGTATTATCGCGGTGGCTGATGTATTTGATGCTCTGACAACACAGCGTCCCTATAAATCAGCTTGGACTTTTGATGAGGCTCTGACCCAGATGCAGACGGTCGAGTCCGCACTTTATGATCCGGTCTGTGTGGCGGCCCTTGCTGAGCGACGCGATGATGTGGAAGCCATCCGTCGTCGTTTTGTCGATCCGCCGGCGGCCTGACCACTTAAGGAAAACCTATGAGTTCAACATCTAAAAAAAAGTATCAATGCCACCAATGTCTTGGTGTCTGGGAAAAAACCGGACGAACCTCCTGTAGTGCCCCTCCCGGAAAAATTAAAGCCCCGGCCGATTGCCCCGGCCAACAGCAAGAGTTGATTCACGCCTGTTTCGATCAGTATTGTGACGATACGGAACAGGCACGTCTGGCTCAGGTGGCTGCGCGGGTGGAAGGGCTTTGTTATCAGGCGGATTCTGATGCACAATCGGTTCATCCCCGGTGGACGCGTGTCGAGGATACCATTGCTCTGGCCAAGTTGATGGGCTATCACACCATCGGTGTTGCCACCTGCCTGGGCCTGTTGGCGGAAACGCGCCAACTCAGTGAAATTCTCGAATCTCAGGGATTTGACGTGGTTTCCGTATGCTGTAAGGCCGGGGGCATCGATAAAATCAACTTGGGCATTGACGAGCAGGACAAGGTGCGACCGGGGCATTACGAGGCGGCGTGTAATCCCATTGCCCAGGCGACGTTACTCAATGAAGCGCACACCGAAATGAATATCATCGTCGGTTTATGCGTCGGTCACGACATGTTGTTTAATCTTCATTCCAAGGCTCCGGTGACGACGCTGGTCGCCAAAGATCGGGTGACCGGCCACAATCCCGTCAGTGTTCTTTATGGGCAGAATTTCTATTACAAACGGTTGAAGAAAAAGCCGCTGAAAGTCGACTAACGGAAGGTAAAGATGGTTATGCACGCCGGTCAGTTTGTCGCTCATCGCGGCTATCGCTGCAATTATCCTGAGAACACCCTGTTAGCCCATCAAATGGCCGTTGACGCTGGCGCCCTGTTTGTAGAAACCGACATCCAGATGACTGGCGATGGTATTCCGGTGTTGTATCACGACATCGACATGTTACGGCTCAGTGGCCTGCAGCAAAGACTGGATGAGTTTACGGCAGAACAACTGAAACAGGTAACCGTTTGCGAACCGCAGCGTTTCGGCCATCGCTTTGAGCGTGAACCCGTAGCAACTCTGGATGACTTTGTTGTCTGGCTGGCTGAGCGGACGGATGTTACCGCCTATATTGAAATAAAACCGGAATGTCGCCAAGGCTATGGTTTGAATGCCGTGGCCCAGATTCTCAATCGGCTTCGCCCTGTTTTTTCACAAGTTGTCATCATCAGTTTTGACATTGATAGCATCGGTTTGGCGCGGCATCTCGGCGCTCCGCGTGTTGGGGTGGTTTTGAGCACCTGGCAGACGTGGCAAATGCCGATGATGGCTCAGATACAACCCGATGTTTTTTTCTGTGATGCCTATTTGATTCCCGACAATGTTGATTTGTCCGCGTACAAAACGCCTTTTGTTATCTACGAAGTTTCAGATCTTGCTCAAGCCGAATACTGGTTGTCGCGCGGAGCGGATCAGGTCGAGACCTACAATATCGGTACGATGCTCGAAACTCTGGCAAAAAGATGATAGGGTGGTGCCGTTTTTTAACGATTCAATAGGAGTCTTTTGATGGATATAGCTGATGATGCGCGTTGCTTTGTCTGTGGCCCGGAGAATTCCCGCGGTTTGCAGGCGAAATTTGAGATGGACCCTGAAGGGTTGCGCTCCCATTGCCGAATTTCTCTTCCCGGCCATTTTCAGGGTTGGCAAGATGTGGTCCATGGCGGCATGCTGGCAACCTTGTTGGATGAAGCATCGATCTACGCCTGTCGCACGATTGCGCCTCGCTGTGTGACGGCTGAATTGTCGGTGCGCTATAAAAAACCGGTTCCTGTCGATACGCTGTTGGAGATCAGCGCAGAGGTGGTGGAACAGAAAAAACGGGTGTTTGTGGTTGAAGCCTCCATTGCTATTGATGGAACGGTTCATGCGGAAGCCACGACTAAGGTGTTTCGACTGTCATAGGCAACGTCAGGGAATAAAATGACATACAATGATATTTTGCGTCGCTTCCGTTATGCCGTGGATTTGTCGGACGAGGCGATGTTGGACATTTTCGCAGAAGGGGGAGCCAGCCTGGACGATTCGCAATTAGCGGCTTTGCTGCGTCGCGAAGAGGAACAAGGCTATGAACCCTGCAGCGAAAAGTGTATGAAACAATTTCTAATCGGGCTGGTGCGTTTTACCCGTGGCGAGGCCCCTGCGGGAACGCCACCGCTCATTGGTGAGAAAGAGGCCCTGACCAACAATGTGATTCTTAAGGCCATCCGCATCGCTTTGGAGATGCATGAGCAGGATATGCTGGATGTGTTTGGTCAAGCCGGATTCAGCCTCTCGCGTTCCGAACTCAGTGCTCTGTTCCGTAAAAAAGGCCATAAAAATTACAAGCCCTGCGGCGATCAGCTGCTGCGCAATTTTTTAAAAGGGCTGACCCTGCACAATCGCGCATAATATCTTAGTTGTCTGTCAATTCTTAACCGAAAAAAGGCCGGATCATTCATAGGATCCGGCCTTTTCTTCATGTCATTTCTTGCTGTTTAATAACGTCTGTAATGCCTCTCGGTCCACCTTGCGCTGCCAGAGTGGAGTGTTGTGGCGTTGATAGGCAGCTTGCTGTTCCTCATAGGTCTTCTTGTCGTTCGTCCGATAAAGGAGTCCCAGGGGATAGCGCTCGGTGTCGAGGGCCAGGGCCAGCGCCGCACTACGATCCTGTGGGTCATGATTTTCTATAATCCGGCAATGTTCTTTATACCAGGCATACGTATTGAGTTTATTGAAGGAGACACACGGTTGAAAGATTTCCACCATGGCCAAGCCCTTGTGTTCAATCGCCTGTTGGATCAGGTCTTGCGTCAACTCCTTGTGGCCGATGAAGCTGCGCGCAACAAAAGAGGCATTCTGGGCAATGGCGATGGCAATGGCGTTGATCGGTTCCTCCGTCACCCCGCGCGGTTGGGTGGTTGTTTTCATGCCTTCAAGGGTGGTTGGTGAGCCCTGGCCTTTGGTCAGCCCATAGATCTGATTGTTATGCACCAGCAGGGTGATGTCCGGATTGCGACGCAACAGGTGCAGAAAGTGGTTCCCCCCCTCGGCGTACATATCGCCATCGCCGCCAACGGCCACCACCGTGAGTTCAGGGTTGGCGCCCTTGACTCCCGTGGCAATGGGCAGTGCCCGACCATGCAGGGTGTGAAAGCCATTGCTGTGGATATAGTGGGGCAGTTTGCCGGCCTGGCCGATACCGCTGATAATCGCCGTCTGTTGTGGCGTTTTCCCCAGCGCCTCCAGGCTTTTTTTCAGCACCTCAAGAATGGCAAAATCGCCACATCCCGGGCACCAGGAACTCTCTTGCGAACCGGGCCGTTGGGAGTCAAAAAGTAATTTACTCATGGTCGCCTCCTTTCAGCAGGGTTTTCAGTTGCGCGCACAGGTGTTCGCAGGACAGGGCACGGCCATCATATTTGAGAATCCGTTGTTTAATGCGACAGTCGTAATCACGCTGCAACAGATCGGCAAATTGACCGGTAAAGTTTTGCTCCACGGCAATAATCCGCTCCGCCTGGTTCAGGTAAGCGGCGACGGTTGTCGGCAACGGATAGACCTGACTGAAGTGGAGCAGGGCGAGACCGGGAATGGCCATGGATTCAACGGCATCTTTGAGGGTGTTGTAGGTCGACCCCCAGCCGATGACCAATGTGGTGAAATCGCTGCTGCCGATCAGTGTCGGTTGCAACGCTTCCTCGATCATCTGTTGTTGCTTGCGCATCCGTTTTTCCGGCATCGCCGCGCTTAAGGTCATCTCTTCGGTGGTGTCACCGTACTCATCGTGTTCGTTGCCGTTGGCGATAACCACGCCCTGACCGTGTCCGGGAATGGCTCGTGGTGAAATGCCGCTCTGCGTTAATTGATACCGTTGATAATCCGCTGGTGATTCAACCACCTGCAGCGGCACCATTTCCGGCAGAGCCACCTGATCGCTGTTGTAATAGGTGTCGACGAAATATTCATCGGTGAGAATGAAGCTGGGGGTCTGAAATTTGTCAGCCATGGCAAAGGCTCGTGCTGATAACTGGACGGCTTCTTCGATGTCTTTGGGCGCGAAGATGGTGCGTGGAAAATCGCCGTGCCCGGCGTGGAGCACCAGATTCAGATCGCCTTGGGCGGTGCGGGTGGGCAGCCCGGTCGCCGGACCGGGACGTTGCGCCAGATGCAGGACAAAAGGCGTTTCCGACATCCCGGATAAACTGATGAGTTCTTCCATCAGGGCAAACCCGCCACCGGAGGTGGTCACCATACCGCGTCCTCCGGCATACCAGGTGCCGATACAGGCTCCGGCCGCGGCAATTTCATCTTCGAACTGTTCGACCACCAGGTCGAAATCGGGCGCTTGTTGACTGAGAAAAACCGCAACCGCCGTCGAGGGTGACATGGGATAGAAGGACAGGGCATTGCAACCGCCGCTTAAGGCTCCGATCGCCACGGCTTCACTGCCGTTGATCAACGTCTGGTCTTTGACGGTGTCATCAACGGGCAGGGCAAAGGGAGCTTTTTGCTTCTCTTTAAGGCGTTCTCCTTGACGCCAGCCGTAGTGCAACGCCGCGATGTTTTTGTCGATGAGCGTTTGCGGCTTATCGGCGAAGGCTGTTGTAACTAATTCCTCAACAAGGTTTTGGTCGACGTCAAACAGAGCGGTGACCATCCCGGCACAGACGGTGTTCAACTCTTTTTTAAAGGCCGTCTCGTCCTGTTCATCCCAGTCCAGGGCAAAGATGTTGTCTGTGGGCGCTTCACGATCGAGAAACGCCTCATTGCCGAGAATCATGGTGTGTGGATTCAGCCGCGGCTTGACCCAGTCGATGACACCGGTGGTAAACGGGATCAGTAGGTCGATCTGCTCACGATAACTGCGAATGGGGGTCGAGCCGACGCTGATGGTGATGGTGTTGAGTCCGCCACGCACGCGGGACATGTATTCTTTGGTGGCGTAGACGTGATAACCGGATTGTTTGAACGCACGGATGAGGATTCGTTCTACCGTGTTGACGCCCTGGCCGGCCTGACCGCCAAGGACAATGTTGATCCGTTGCATTTTTCTCCTCCTTGTTGCGAATGCGTTAAAAGAGTGTCGTGAGAAATGATGCTGGACGACAGGGAAAACAAACGGGAAACACGCGCACAGCGCGTGACCACGTGATGGATTTATGCTACTAAGTAGAACATCTTCATGCAGGTCTGTCGAATGATTCTTTTGTTAATGATTATGCCAGTGTAGAAAGAGCAGAGATGAAGCGTCTGATGCAGCTTACCAAACGTCGGTTTTATGCCATTTTGGCGGGTGAGGATGCCCTTGACCGGGCATGTGACGGCATTCCCGACAGTGGTTGTCACGAACTGCCGTACAATTTTTCCTTCAATGTCGTCAACGGGGCAGCGACCAAACTCGCCGAACAGGTCGCCGGACCCAATCTGATTCTGGTCTGGCTGCTGCAGTTGCTCGGCAGTCCGGTGTGGATGTTTGGTTTTCTGGTGCCGATTAAACAGGCCGGTTCACTGTTGCCGCAACTGGTGGCATCCGGTCAGATCCGGCGCCTGGCCGTGCGCAAATGGGTGTGGGTCAGTGCCGCCGTCATTCAGGCCGTGGCCTTGCTGCTGATGATCCCGGTCTCGCTGACGTTTTCCCCGCTTGGTGCCGGTTTGATCATTCTGACTTTGTTTACCTTGTTCAGTGTTGCCAGCGGCACGGCATCGATTGCTTTTCAGGATGTGCTGGCCAAGACCATCATCAAGGGCCATCGTGGTCGTCTGCTCGCCTCGCGCGCGTTGATCGGCGGGCTGTTGACCATGGCGGCCGGCGCAATTCTGCCCATCCTCAAGAATGAAAGCCGGTCCGATCTGATGACCGTGTTCGCTCTGATTGTTGTCGGCGCGGGACTCTGGCTGATCGGTGCCGCCTGTTTTGCCGTGATTCGGGAACGTGCCGGCGAAACGCAGGGGGGACGCAATCCCATCCATGAAATGGCGATCGGCATTGACTATTTCAAGCGCTACGCCGGATTCCGGCGTTTTCTCCTCGCCCGTGCTCTGTTGCTCAGTGTTGAGTTGGCAACGCCTTTTTATTTTCTTCATGCCAGTCACAGTATGGACGTGAATGGTGGCTTTATCGGTCAGCTGGTTCTGGCCATTGGTGTGGCCCAAGTTTTAAGTAGCCCGTTTTGGGGAAAGTTGGCGGATCGCACCAGCAAAACGGTCATGACCTACAGTGCCGTCCTGTCCGTGGCCGCGGCTCTGTTGATCTTATGGGTTGCCGGTGTCTGTCCGGCCTCCTGGCAACAAAGCGGTTTCTTTATCAGTTTTGTGCTGGTCGGTCTGGCGGAATCCGGTGTGCGTCTGGGGCGGAAGACCTATCTGGTGGATGCCATTACCAATGATGATCGCGCGACCTGCGTTGCCTTCACCAACAGCTCCGTCGGTATTCTGGCGTTACTGGCTGGCGGCGCCGGGATCATTGCGCAGTGGTTTGGCTCTGAGGTTCTGATTGCCGGGCTGGTTGCTGTGGGTGTCCTAGCGATTTTCAGCTGTCGCTGGATGCCTGAGGCGGACCAGATGATGGATGATGCTTAACAGGCTGTTGAAAATCAGCCTGTGGAGCCCAAGGACGGGTGTTCAAGTCCTTGATTTTGTGAGCAAGACGCAAATCGTATTTTCGGCCTAAGTAGTTGAAAGGGGGATGGCATGGAGGGGGATGGACGTTGGAAACCCCGCTGGTTCTCGTTTGACACCCCAGCCCGTGCCGCCGCGGCCTTGTGGCCGGTGCGGATCGTTTCACAGGCCCATCTCAACCAGGCCGGACATCTTGACTATGCTGTGGTAAAAGGCCCGGTCTGCCCATTGTTGGTGGCCTGGCAGCCTGAAGCCATTGTGTTGTGTCGTTTGCTGTGCCGAATATCAGTGGAGCACGCGCTGGCCGAATGGCAGCAGGATTATCCCCTCCAGCGCTGGTCGGCCAACGCCGACATCCCCTTTGCCGTGGAAGCCGTTCTTAACGGGGAGACTCCACATGAGGTCGTTCCTCTGGCCATGGATGGCACCCCATTTCAACAGGCGGTATGGAAAACGTTGCTGCAGGTGCCCGTCGGTCAGGTGGTTTCCTATGGCGGCCTGGCTGCCGCCAGTGGCTATCCCCGTGGCGGCAGGGCCGTCGGCCTGGCCATGTCCGGCAATCCGATCCCCGCTCTGGTACCTTGTCATCGGGTGATTCGTAGCGATGGTCGGCCCGGTAATTACGGCTCCGGAACACCGGTTAAAGTCCACATGCTCCGGTGGGAAGCGAGCCTCTGTTGCGATGAAAAAAAGGAGTTGTCATGACACACACTGAAGACCTGGGGCCCCACGAAATTCACCTTGAGCGCTGGATTGAATGCGCGCCTTTTGAACAATTACTCGGCATGGAGATTGTTCGTGCGGAGGGGGGCGAGGCGATCTTGACCATGCCGTTTCGCCGTCAATATGCCAACGGCGGATCGATCATGCATGGCGGGGCAACCGTCAGTCTCGCGGATACTGCGGCGGTGATGGCATTGAAAAGCCGGGTTGAGCCGGGAACTCATTTCGGCACCACGGATATGGCAATCCGTTTTTTGCGCCCGGTGGTTCAGGGGATGATTACCGCAAAAGCGCGGGTGGAACAACAGGAAGAACGGCTCTGGCACGCCCGGGTTGAGATTGTGACCGAGGCGGACGAGGTGGCCGTGGAGATGACGGCGGTGTTTAAGATCTCACGGCGGCGCTTGACCACCATCGCCGAGGGCCGCTGATGGCGAGCATCCAGTTCTCCCATGTGCTGTGGGCTGGTGGCGCAATCGGCCTTCTGGCCCTGCTCTATGCCTGGGGACGGCTTTTTTTGCTGCGGCGACAACGACAACGCCTTGACGAAAGCCTGGTCCGGCTGGATGAATGCCAACGCCTGAGCCAGACGTTACAGCAGCAACTGGCCGATCGGGAGCAACAGTTGCGGGAACTGCGACAGGCGCTGGAACAGACCCGCCTGCAGAACACCGAACTGGCAACCCGCCTGGAACTGGAAAACCGCCAAAGTGCCGAAAAACAGGCTTTGTTGATCGACGCCAAAGAGCAACTGGCCCATCAGTTCAAGGTTGTTGCCGGGGAGATTTTTGAAGAGCGTGGCCGCCGGTTTAAAGAGGTCAACCGTGAAGAACTCTCCCAGCTTCTCACGCCGTTACGGCAACAACTGGATGGTTTTCGGCAAAAAGTGGATGACGTGCATGTGACCGATGTCCGTGAACGGGCCACATTGCGCCAGGAACTCGAACATCTGCGTGGTTTGAATCAGCAGATGACGGAAGAGGCCCGACAGCTGACCCGTGCGTTAAAAGGGGATCGCAAGGTTCAGGGCAATTGGGGGGAACTGGTGCTTGAACGGCTGTTGGAGCAGTCCGGACTGCGCCGCGGAGTCGAATATGACGTGCAGGGCAGCTTTCGGGATGCGCAGAACCGCCTGTTGCGTCCTGATGTGATTGTCCATCTGCCCGAAGGCAGAGATGTCATTATCGATTCAAAGGTTTCCCTGACGAGTTACGAACGCTCCTGCCGCGAGGACGATCCAGAGCTGCGCCGACAGTGTCTCAAAGACCATGCCCAGGCGGTGCGTCAGCATGTCTGTGGGCTGAGCGAAAAACATTATGCCGACCTGAAAGGCATTCGCTCCCTTGATTTTGTCATCATGTTCATGCCCATCGAGGCGGCTCTGGTGACGGCATTGCAGCAGGATGGCGAGCTGTTCAATGAGGCGTTTGAGCGCCATGTGGTGATGGTCTCGCCCACCACGTTACTGGCGACATTGCGCACCATTGAAAACATCTGGCGTTTTGAACGGCAAAACCAGAATGCCCAGGCGATTGCCGAGCGGGCCGGGGCGATTTACGACAAGTTGCGCGGCTTTGTTGAGGAGATGGAAAAACTCGGTACGCAACTGGAGACGGTTGGCCATACCTACTCAACGGCCATGAACAAGCTGAGTCAGGGGCGTGGTAACCTGATCAGCCAGGCCAGTCGCTTTGTTGACCTTGGCGTTAAGGTGAAGAAAAACTTGCCCGCCACGGTCATGGAACGCGCTGAACTCGATGAGAGCGATTAAGCGGCCCCCGGTGGGAAACCACCGGGGGCTTTTTACATCATTCTTGATCTTCAGACGGGAGCAATTTGTGGCGTTTTAACTGCTTGATCAGCGTTGGGGTCTGATTTAACGCATGATTGATCACTGAAGAAGTGATGGTCGCTGCTGTGACGGCATCGACTTCCGGATTGAACGGTTTCGTTTCGCTCAGTACGCGTCCAATGAGAATCTGCTTGAGTCGCTGCATGTCTTTTCGATCAAATTCCTGATTGCCGTATTTGGTTAACTGCAGTGCCTCGACATCGATAATCTTCAGAGATGAATCGAACAGATAGATAAAATGAACATCATGACAAATGTCGCAGACCGTCGAGCGGCTGACCACTTCAGCGAGCAGGGTTTTGCGTTTTCCGCTCCGCTCTACGACGCCGCGAAACAGACTGTGCCCGTCAATACCCTTGATTTTCTCCAGAGAGATAATGTGCCCCTGATGTCCAAATAATCGCCGCACCTTGGTGACCACCTGTTGTTCTGAAAAGGGCAGCGGTGTTTCCTGAGCAATATCCAGCAGATCTTCCTCTGGCAGCCGCAGATCTTCCGGTCGTTCGTCAATCATTTCCGTTAAAAGCTCCAGCGTTTCCTTCAGGTCCCGATTGGTGCCGGTATGGGTTCCGGCGACAACACCGGATTCTCCCAGGGCATTCTGCCGTACATAAACGGTGAACGGGGTTGTTTTTCCTCCCGCCTCCCGCCAGAAAAGAAAGTTTTCATCTAAAAACACCGGAAACGCCACATCGTAATAGTCAATGAAGTCCGCGACTCGTTTCGGATGATTGCCGACGGCGATGGCGATCATCCGAACACTGTCCTTCAGGTTTGGATCGCGTTCAATGCGATGGAACAGGGTATTGTAAATCGGGGCCTGCTCTTTACAGTGGGGGCAGTGAACATTAAGAAATTCGACCAGAACAACCTTCGCCTGAATGGCGCTTGGCGAGAAGAATTGTCCCTCAATGTTCTGGAGTCCCAGGTATGCCTGTTGTCGAGGGGCATCGGGTATGGGCAGTTGCAGCTCCGGAAACGGATAGCCGGTGCTGATCGGAGTGGACTGCTGAGCCCAACTGAGGGAACCGACGAGTAAAAATAATAAAATACTTATAATAAACTGTTTCATGTCTTCTATCCTCTTCACGTCGATGGCGTGAGATCGCATTCTGTTGGCAATATCCCGTCCTGAATTCTGATTTTTAATCATTCATGGTCTTGCTCTTCAATTTCATGAATGGGATACATTTTATGGAGAAACCATGGAAAGATGTTTTCTCATTGTTACACTGTAACAGATCACGGTTTTGTTTAAACCTGATGAACAAGGAATCATGGCGTGTCGCATGATTCGGGATGGCGTGCTCCGTTTGTCATGGCACATAAAAATTTTCAAGGAATCGCCATGCGTGCTTCGTTTCGTACTCGCATATTGATAACGATCGGCTGCATCCTGTTGCTGTCAGCCGGTTCCATAGCCTATTTTGCCCAAAATCATGTGCAAAAAGCGGTGCTGGATTCCGCAGATCGTCACGGGATCGATCTGATGAATGCGGTGTTGCTTAATATTGAAAATGAGTATCGCAGCCTTGAGTTTTATCGCCAGAGCACCGTCGAGCGGCGTAAGCAGGCTCTGAGAGATCTGGTCCTCGTTGCCATGTTTCCTCTCAACGAACTCTATGGCGCTGTTCAACGTGGCACACTGAGTGAATCCGTGGCGCAGCACAATGCCTTAAATCAACTCAGACAATTACGTTATGCCAATGGGGTTGGTTATTTTTGGGTGAACGACCTCGAACAGCCTATTCCGAAAGTCTTGATGCATCCAATCCTGCCGGAGCAGGAAAATCGTCGGCCCGCTTTGGATGAAAAATATTATCGGGCGACCCAAGGTGAAGAACATCTCCTGGTGAGGATTGCCAACGTGATCCGTCGTGATCAACAGGGTTTTGTCACCTATCGCTGGAACAAGCCGACGTCGCAAGGCATTACGGAAGAACAACCGAAAATTTCTTATGTGCGTCTGTTTGAGCCATGGGGCTGGGTTGTCGGCAGTGGTGTTTACCTGGATGATATTGAAGCGGAGGTTCAGCAACGCCGCGATGAAATTCTGGTGGAACTTAAACGCATTTTTTCGCGTGTCCATGTTGCTGAAAACGGCTATATGTTCATCTTCGATGGTGATGGAAATACCTTGATCCATCCGGAGGCCAAAGGGGAATTTTCCGATGACGGTGCGCCGAACGCAGCGCTGTTCAAAGAGGCGGCAAGGACCCCTGACGTGCCCATAGAATACCGCTGGTATCATCCCCATCAGAGCGGGGATCATCATCTTAAGCGCGCCTATGTCAGTTATTTTGAACCCTTTGACTGGTATATCGTCTCAACCATGTACCTGGATGATTTGGTGCGAACCACGGATAAGCTGCGTGCGGATATCCTGATTGCTCTGGCGATCGTTTTATTCGTTGCCGGTGTGGTGACGTACCTGGCTTCTCTTTCATTGACGCGTCCGTTATTGCTGTTAACCGAAGAGGCACGCCGCATTGAACATAGCCCGGATATGGAGATCGACGTCCCGGTTTGCGGTGCTCGGGAAACATGTGAACTTGGCCTGGTTTTACAAAATATGCTGTCGTCGATGAAGAGCCTGTTGCGTGACAAAGAGTTGGCCATGAGGGCGGTTGAAGTCAGTAATGATCATCTTACCCAAGCCAATAATCAGTTGGCCAAAGAGATGATTGAACGCAAACAGACTCAGTTGGCGCTGGAAAATAATGAAAAGAAATATCGCACCCTGTTTGAATCCTCTTATGATGCCATTATTGTGGCAGATCTTAAAACGCACGGCATCCTGGATAGCAACAAAGCCGCAGAAGAGCTGTTTGGCTATACACATGATGAAATGTACGGTCTGGTCCCGGAAAATTTCTCGCCGCCGTTTCAATCCGACGGCAGTTCGTCTCAGGCGAAAGCCGCTGAAAAAATTGCCCGTCTTGTTTATGAAGGACATCAGTTTTTCGACTGGTCCCATCAGAAAAAGGATGGCACGGCCTTTCAGGCCGAAGTGCATTTGACGTTGATTTCTTTAGATGGCAAAGAGGCGGTTCTGGCCGTTGTGCGTGACGTCACGCAACGCAAATATGCCGAAACGGCTCTGGTCAATGCTCTGGCGGAAGCAGAGTCTTCGCGGGATAAGATTGATGCCATTCTCAAAGCGATCTCAGATGGGTTAATTGTTGTCGATCACTTGGGCCGCATCATTCTGATTAATGAGGCGGCGCAGGAGTGGCTGGGGCTTCCGGAAGGGGACACTTTGAACCGCCAAGTGGCAACGGTCCTTCACAATAATGATCTTTCCCAGAGGGTTGAGTCGATTCTCTCAGGAGACTCTCTTTCACGGCGCTGTGAAGCCGAGATTCCCGCAACGGATCAGGATCGTAACCGTTTGCTGTCTGTGCAGATTACGGCTGTACAAAACGACGATAAAGAGATCTCCGGAACTCTGATACTGTTACGGGATATCACCCGGGAGCGGGAGCTGGATCAACTTAAAAACGAGTTCATTTCCTCCGCAGCACATGAGTTTAATACGCCGTTAACCGTGATCATGGGATTTGCCGATTTGCTCGTCAATCGCGAATATCGCCAGTCCATCACTCTGGAACAACAGCAGGAGTTTCTCGAGACGATTCGTGACAAGGGCCAAGTTCTTACCTCGATCGTTGACGATTTATTAAATCTTGAACAACTTGAATTTGGTCAGCTAATTCAGTTGCAGTGCGATTATTTTGATTTGCAGCTTGATATTATGACCTTGGTCAAACACTATAAAGAAACATATACGGACCATCGTTTTATCGTCACTGCCGCACCTTGTGAGTTGTGGGCTGACCGGGAAAAAATTGGTCAGGTTCTTGATAGCCTGCTCAACAATGCGGTGAAATTCTCACCACCTCAAACACGAATTCATATCTCTTCGCAGGTGAAGAACCATCAGACTGTCATCATGGTGCGTGATGAAGGTATCGGCATGGAAAAGAAAAATATCGACAAAGTGTTCGATAAATTTTTCCGGATTGATGCTTCAACCACCTCTAAAGGTGGTCTGGGCTTAGGATTGACCGTGGCAAAAAGTATTATCGATGCGCATCATGGTTCAATTCGTGTTGATAGCGAAGTCGATCGCGGAACAACGGTGACGTTGACGCTTCCGTGTCACAATAAAGGAGAAGGGCATGTCTGATTGGCTCAATCGACGTTTGAACACGTTACGGTCGCGGATTCTCGCATTGACCATTTCGATGGTTTTGCTCAGTGCCTTTACCATTTCGCTCATGACCCACTTTACCATTGATCGCGCTGTGTCCAAAAAGCTTGATCAGCATGCCAAGGATCTGATTCAGACTGTTTTACTTAATGTTGAGAGTGAATACCGCAGCTACCAATTTCATAAGCAGGCCACCCTGGAACGGCGTAAGCAGGAATTGAAGAATATCGTCGGGCTGGCTCTGTCTTATGTTGAGGAACAGTACGCCGACTCTCGTGCCCATTTCATTTCGTCCTATCAGGCCCAACAAAATGCCATCGAACACATCCGCTTACTTCGCTATGATCAAGGGGTTGGCTATTTGTGGATTAATTCCATGGATCAGCCGTTTCCTAAAATGATCATGCATCCAACCTTGCCGCATTTGGACGGAAAGCCACTCGATTCTCCCTCTTTTAACAGTCTGGCCAGTGAAGACGGAAACTTCTTCAGCAGGGCTGTGTCGATCTGTGCCGAGAAAAATGAAGGATTTGTTCGTTATCTTTGGCCTAAGCCCACGGCCCAGGGCTTGACAGTTCAACAACCGAAATTGTCTTTTGTGCGTGTGTTTGAACCTTGGCAGTGGGTGATCGGTACAGGCGTTTATATTGATGATATCGAGCACGAAGCCCAAAAGCGGCTTGCTTCCATCATTGAGGAGTTGCGATCGGCTTTTTCTCAGATGAAAGTCGCTGAAAGTGGCTATATGTGCATTTTCAATGGCAAGAAGGAGATGCTGATTCACCCCAATATCAATGGCGACAAGTTTCGCACTATGGTCAATCCGTCCACCGGCAACATGCTGGTAGATGACCTGATCGTCGCTGCCCGACATCCTGAGACACCTCTGGAATATTTGTGGGATCGCCCGGACCACATTGGTGAATACAACTATGAGAAACGTGCTTATATCCGTTATTTTGAACCGTTAGACTGGTATATTGTTTCCACCATGTATCTAACGGAATTGAATGCGCCGGCGGCAACCGCTCAAAGTGGCATTCTGTTTATGACGCTGGGGGTCCTGCTGGTGTCTTCTCTCTTGGCATTGCATCTGTCCAAAGCGTTGTCCACACCACTCTACCGATTAACCCAAAGTGCCGCCCTGATCGAAAAAGATATTTATCAGGATATTGATATCCCTGTATCCGGAACACGTGAGACACAGGAATTAGCGATGGTTCTCAGTCAGATGGTGACGTCTATTCAACAGGCCCAGTCTGATTTGAATCAGGTCAATAAAGAGCTTGAGTCTTTTGCCTATACCGTGTCGCATGATCTGCGCACGTTTCTGACGCCTATTGTAGGGTATGCCCAGTTTTTGATTGAAAACTACCATCGTGTTCTCGATGAACAGGCCCTCGACGCTTTGGATGAGATCGAACAACAGGGTGACAAAATGTTGGTTTTTATGGAAGATCTTTTGGACTTGGCTAAAATCGGTCATGATGATCGTCCATTACATCCGGTCCATACCAGTGCGTTGATTGCTGACGTGATTACGGATCTTAATTCAGAGTTGGCAGCTCAGCAGGGACGCATTGTCATCGAAGATATTCCCGATGTTTTTCTGCCGGAAACGGTGGTCAGCCAGTTGTTTTCCAACTTACTGTCCAATGCGATCCGCTACTCGTTGCCCGAAGGTGAACAGATTGAGGTTGGAGGTTTTTGCCGTGGCAGCTTAGTGCGTTTTTACGTGCGCGATCATGGTCCGGGCATTGATGAAGAAGAACAATATCAGGTGTTTGAGGTGTTTTTCCGTGGACAACAAGCGAAAAAACGGCCGGGTACCGGGATTGGGTTGGCGACGGTGCAAAAAATTGCCCGCCATTACGGTGGTCGCGCTTGGGTCGCGACCACTGAAGGTGGCGGGGCAACACTGTGGGTTGAAGTCAGTAACCTTCCGCAGGGCAATGGTACCGCCCTGTGATTCTCATGGGTTGGAAACCGTCATGTGTTTTTTTCAGGTGATCGTTGTCTTGACACGGAGTGTTGTTTTGTTAGGATGGCAGTTAGTTCATTAAACCAAAGGAGATCTATGATGTCAGAAAAAAGAACTGGGGTAATTACATTTAAAGGCAATCCCGTAACTCTGGTCGGCCCGGATATCAACGTTGGTGATAAAGCACCGGATTTTAAAGTCGTGGATAACGGTTTGCAACCGGTGACACTGGAAAGCGCCAAAGGGAAGGTGCAGCTGATCGCGGTAGTTCCGTCCATCGACACCGGCGTCTGCGATACCATGACCCGCAAGTTCAATCAGGATGCGGCAGCTTTGCCGGATAATGTTGCCGTCTATACGATCAGTGTTGACCTGCCGTTTGCCCAAGGGCGTTGGTGCGGCAATGCCGGCATCGAGCGTGTAAAAACGTTGTCGGACTATCAGGAGCGCTCTTTTGGCCTGGCGTATGGATTGTTGATTGATGAACTGAAACTGTTGGCGCGTGCTGTCTATGTCGTCGATGCCGAGGGTAAGGTTGCCTACCGGGAAATCGTTTCCGAGGTGACGTCCGAGCCGGATTACGAAGCCGCTCTCAATGCTGTAAAAGCGCTGCTGTAGAAACTCCGTGAGATGATGTATTGAAAGGCTGGCCATTAGGTCAGCCTTTTTTTAGTTTGCCCAGCGGAGCTGGCAAACCCGGCCTGTTGAAAGAAACAGGCGTCGCCCCGATCAGGGGGAAGACAATCCGAATCGCAAGGGCGTTTCTGGCAACGGCAGGGTCTGAAGGAAGCGATAGGAAGTAAACTGCACATAGCGCAAGCGAACCTGATTCGGCGCTACGGGGGGGGGTAAGCGTGCTAAATAACGCGAAGCCCGATACCTGATCGTACCCCGTAGCGTGATTGAGGATGGGGTAGTTTACCGGGAGCCGGAAGGTAACTGGGGAAGCCTCGTATTGTCCCGAAGCTGTCGGTCAAGGCGTCGGGTAAGAAAGGCACAAGAGGAGACTCAAGGTCTTTCGACGCGGTGCGAGGTGGCAGATGAATCCGTAGTAGTGAAGAAGTCCCGGCCTGAGAAAGCTGGTAACAGACTGGAGGATAAAACCGGGATGACCTGTCGCTCAGTCGTCAGGGGCTGGTGAGCGCCAAAAGCCTCATCAGAACGCGAAGGGATGAAGTTCATTCGAAAGTTTCCGGAAACGACGGCAAGGCGTAGGGCCGGACACGAAGTCGCCTGACGAGGCGAGGTACGTTGCATGCGGTTGAGGGGAAAGCAGACTGCCGCAACGAACCGTCCACGTCCAAGCAACCCGAACCATGCCGCAGCCATATTGCCCATCGGGATAGAAAAGGTCGGCACTCGGGCCAGGAAGGGCAGGCAAAACGCGCTCACCGTCGAGGAAGGAAAACGCAGGAAGCACAAGAGATGGCGAAAATTTACTACAGTCTCTACGACCGGCTGTTACACGAACAGAGACTACTTCGGGCATACGCGAAAATCAGGTCCAACAAAGGCAAGGCCGGAATCGACGGCCAGAGCGTAGAGGACTTTGCCGACCACCTGCCGGAAGAAATCGCCGCCCTTGTGGGCGAACTCAAGGACAAGAGCTATCGACCAAAGCCAGTGAGGCGGGTAGAAATCCCCAAGCCTGACGGCGGCGTCCGCCGGCTCGGAATCCCGACGGTTCGTGACCGTGTCGTCCAGCAGGCACTGCTGGACATCTTGCAGCCGATCTTTGATCCTGACTTTCATCCGTCCAGCTACGGTTATCGTCCGGGCCGCAGTGCCCATCAGGCGATCGCCAAAGCCAGCCTGTTTATCAGGCGCTACCAACGGCGCTGGGTGGTGGACATGGACCTGTCGAAATGCTTCGACACCCTAGACCATGACCAGATCATCCAGAGCATTCGTCGCCGGGTGACCGATGGAAGCATACTGGGATTAATTCGGCTGTTTCTGCAAAGCGGGAACATGACGCAAGACGGCTGGCAAGCAAGCGAACAAGGGAGCCCCCAAGGCGGGGTGATCAGTCCGCTAATCGCCAACGTCTACCTCGACGCCTTCGACCAGCACATGAAAAACCGAGGGCATCGAATCGTCCGCTACGCGGACGATATCCTGATCCTGTGTGGATCAAGAAGCGGGGCGGAAAACGCCTTCAACGTGGCAAGAAACTATCTGGAAGAAACCCTTCACCTGAGGGTCAACGAACGCAAGAGCCGGATTGTTCACAGCAGCGAAGGCGTACCCTATCTCGGAGTCATCATCACGAGCCGGTACACACGCATACAGAGCGAGAAGGTTCGACAGTTCAAAGCCAAGGTGAAGCGGATCACCCGGCGCAATACACCAGTCAATCTGGCCAAGGTCATCCACGACCTGAACCCGGTACTGCGTGGATTCACCAACTACTTCCGGGTAGCCAACTGCCGCGAGCAGTTCAGAAAACTGTCCCGGTGGATTCGCCGACGCCTGCGAGCCAAGCAGCTGACACTGTGGAAAAAGCCGCAACGGCTCCACCGCAGACTCCGGCAGCTAGGCTATCAGGGCGAGTTCAAGGCCATCAAAATGAACTCATGGCGCAATGCCGCCAGCAACCTGGCCAACTATGCAATGCCGAACATCTGGTTTGCAAAGCAGGGACTTTTTGATCTAAGCAGAGTAGAGACGGGCTATCTGCCTCAGAGCTATTAGAGAGAAGAATGAACAGGAGCCGTGTACGAGGCCCGTACGCACGGTTCTGTGAGAGGGATGAGGTGAGAATTGACCATCTCACCTCACCCTACTCGATTATATTGAAAAAACGATCTTGCTTGTTACTCTTTCATGAGTGTTATGTGTGATAAAATTTATCGTGGGAGAGAGGGGCATGAGAACATCCCTAATCGTTTTAATTTTCATTGCGGTCAGTGCGCCTGCTGGTTTTGCCATGGAAAATCCGCATCAGATCTCGCGCGTGTTTCGCAAAACCCATCAAAACGAAGTCGCTCCGGTGTGCCGGTTGTGCCATCAATTAACCCAGAAATTGGTTTTTGACTTTGATGCCTCCGAAGAATTTATCCCCGAGCAGTTTGTTGATGCGGTAGCACCCATTGTTAATGATCAGGATATTTGTATGCGCTGCCATGTCAACGCTGACCGGCAATCAGTGAATCATCCCGTGGGCATGGCCTATGACGCGGGATTTCTTTCTGAAAAGTTTCATACCCAGCCCTAGGGTATAAAGCTTTATCATTGGCAGGAAGGGGATGCCGGGCGGGTGATGTGTTCAACCTGCCATGATCCACACAGTGATGGTGACTGGATGCTGCGGGTGTCTATGGACGATTCACAGCTCTGTCTGTGCTGCCACAACTATTGACTTAAGCTTAGATATGGCGCAAGGCCTCCACCGGGTTGAGTCGCGAGGCTTTCCAGGCGGGAAACAATCCGGAGAAAAGACACGTCAGCGCTGCAAGAAGAAATGCCGCCACCATATCCGACCAGCACACTTGCGGGTAAAGAATGTGGGCATTGGTGAAATATTGATTATTGCTGGTAAATTGACTCAGATCAAGGCCATGTTGTCCCAACCACAAGCAGATGATCCAGCCCATCAATCCGCCAAGGAATGCTGCTGCTGTTCCCAGGAAAAGCGCTTCCGATAACACCATCCTTATGACACCCGCCGGCGGGTAGCCCAAAGCGGCCAATAAACCGAACTCCTCAAAACGTTCGTATGTAATCATAGTCATGGTATTGAGAATACCCATCCCCACCAGAATAAACACAATAACAATCAAAATCGCCATGGTGGTCTCGTTGAGCTCAATCAGTTGGACAAGATCGGGCAGAGTTTCCTGCCACGATGTTATCTGCTGGCCCTGCTCCAGCAAGGGGCGCAGATGCGTCTCGATTTCCGTTTGGTGATCAAGCGGTGCGTGGATACTGATTTCACTGATCAGATGAGACGCTTTTACCAGTTGCTGCAAGGTTGCTAATGGCACATAGGCATGGGTGGTGTCAAAACTTGTCAGACCCGTTGAATACATGCCGATAATGGTCAATTTAGCCAAAGCAGGCTGACCGGCGCTGTCCTGAGCCATGACCGTCACCTGGTCGTTTAACGAGAGAGACAGGGCGTGACACAACGCCTGTGAAAGAACAATGGTATTGGTTTGTCCGAGATAGGCGCCTTCAATCATCCGCTCAGAGATCTGGGTTACCCGGGCTTCATGTTCAGGAATGATACCGCTGATGGAGAGCATGCTGCTCTGTGGTCCGGCTAACAGCAGAGCGGCTGTTTTCAGGCGTTCAGCATAGAGAATATGGTGCTGATCGAGGCGATCAAGCAGGGCGGCTGAATTGTTGATAGGTTGTAGCAAGGATCGGTTGGGACGATAGTCCGAGGCATGTATCTGCAAAATACCGTTGTCCAGAGAGGTCGTTGAAACAATCATCTGCTCATGCATGCCCACCTTTAACGATTGGAACACAATCAGGCAAACCACGCCGAAAGCGACGAGGCTGCCGGTGAGCAGGGTGCGACGACGATTCCGCCCGAGATTTCTCAACCCGATAACAGCATCGATCATGTCGGTTAGACTCCTGTTTCCTGAATTGTTTCACTCAGACCCGTATGGTGGTCCTGATAGTCTGGCCACAATGGGTCCAGTCGGCTCAATCCCCGCAGATGAAACAGATCCCTGATGACACCGAACGCGTCGCGTCGGTTGAGCCAGAAACCGGCGTCGTGCAACTCGGTGAAGCCGTTCAATGCCTCACCAATGGCGCGTTCTATGACGCGACGGGTTGACGTCGGGAATAAAACGTCGATTGGCGTTGTGATCTTTTCAGGTGCGCTGAGACACGCTTTCAGTGTTTCCTGTTCCTGGGCAGTGCCTTCGTGATGAATGGTCGACACCAGATAGTTGTGATGCCCGGCGCAGAGGTCTTCGACAAGATCCGTCATGTCATCAATCACCTGCAGTGCCAGACCGATTTTGTAAATGGCCTGATCGGCCTGCCGAACCGCAGGGCTTTTTTCAATATAGCATGGAGTGATAAATGCCAGGCGTAATAGCTCTCCCCCTTTCAAGGCGTGAACCGTTGTCAGAATCTGATCCGGGCGAAGAATGGTGCTCACGCCTCCCTCTTCACTGGCTTCTTCAGCACCAATGGCAACCAGGGCTGAGAAGATTTGTTTGTGAATGGCTTCTTTGTCTGATGTGTTCAACAGACCGTCAGTGACCGCCTTATCAAGAATCTGTTCAAGAAAACGATCAAACAGAAGGATATGCATCACGCTGCTGAACCGCTGTGCTTGAGGAGGGAATGCCAGAGGCAGCATGGCTTTATATTCGTCATCCAGTAAATTATCACACCCTGTCACAATGCCGCGAATGGATTGATTGATCACACCGTAAAGCTGGCGATGGGCGGGCGTTATTTTCAGTGCTCGATAGATGGACAGAAAAAGGATTGAGAAAAAATTACGCTGATAAAAGCTCATTAATTTGGGTTTGGTTTTCCGCAGATCAAGATAGACCGGATCCAGTGTTTTCTTGAGGAGCTGGTTTAACGTGTGCTCTACACGCTGGTGGTCACGCAGGGCAGGATAGAGGTGACGTAAAATAGCAAATCGATTCATAAGGATGTTTATTTCCTGACGCGGTGGAAATTTATCTGTTTGCAATAAATGTTTTTTCAAAATTATAACAGAGCCGCACCGTCAAGGTCTCTGTTTCTTTTGTGATTTCCTTTTTTATTCTAGTGCCTTTTCCCACCGGAGATTCTCTGCAAAGCGTGTGAATATCCTCATCGTGTTCTGGACTGATGCTGATGGGCACTAATATTGCTCATCGACTGTAGCGATGTAGCAAGCGGTGTTAAATGGGGACTATCGCGAATGGCGCTAGTTTAAGCCTGTGTAGCACGATATTGGTTACGATGAGGAATCACCTCTATTTCGTGTCTTGGTGCCGTCATTCGTTGGTAATTTTTAGGTCGTCGTTTTATACATCGAGGTTCACTCCTGCCCGGCCTTTGCCTAATTGGGACATTGGTCATTGCAGCGTACAAATCACTAACGAGCCGGTAGCGTTCCATCTTGCTGATTTGCACCTGATTCAGGTGCGCTTCCCAGCTACGTAAAGCCTGTAAACTCCCTTTAAAGCTGACAACGCGAACATCAATATCGGCCTCTTCTGCCGCCTCATACATCAACCTGCGGATGCAGTTGTAGGCGATAAAATACATCATGATCTCTTTGCGGATCATCTCAGGCGTTCGGCAACGCAAAACATCCATGCCCATAGTTGTTTTTATGTCACGGAAAAACAGTTCAACATCCCATCGCTTGTAATAGAGTTTCGCGATCGATTGCGCTGGGTATTTTATAGGGTCAAGCAAAGTCGTGATGATGTAAAAGCTCTGCGTTCTAAATCCTGGATATTGGACCGCCACCTTGATTTGACGCAACATTAGCTCATCAGGCAAGAGTTCCCACTGCTCTCTTGAGTAGGATAATCTCTTCATATATTTTGGTCGTTCCCATGTGATCAAGCGATCATTTTCCCCAAATTCTTTAAGGCATTTTGTTGCCCTGACGGGTGCTCTTCGCGCCAGCGTGAGAACGCTGTCCACCTTCTGTTTCCTCAACTCGGCGATATCGAAATAGCTACAAAATCCTTTGTCTCCTAGGAAAATATCTCCGGGTCTGAATGTTCTCCACTGCTTACGTAACAGGGGCAGTTCATTTGTCTTTTTGTTGCCAATCTCATAGCTGAGCAACGCTCCGCTTTGCAATGAAAAGCAGGCGCAGATGCGGGCTGATGGGAAGCTGCAGCCTGCTTTGAGCAGAGAAGACTGAGGCCATAAGTGCTGATTAGCCTGGGTATCCGGCATACTCACACCCGTTCCATCAACAACAATCACGCGCCGATTTGCAAGCAGGCCGGATTCTGGGAACTGATCAAGTTGATTAGCTGTATGCTCAAATATCTCACAGAGCATGTCTTCATCGAGCTTTTTGCGAGCCGTACAATACGAAGCTGTCGACGACGAGGGGATCTTGCTACCCTTTATGGAAGCATAGGACTGCAACTTCCGAATCACTTCTTTGCAACCACCGTCTGAATCCAACACTTGGCTAAAAAAAGCCCAGAATGTGTTCTCTTTGGAGAAAAGCCTTCTGCGACTCATGACACCGGATCTTGCAGGTTTTAGCAGGTTATAGGGGATAAATCGTTCAAAGATTTCACCAACCTGCTTAAACGACTTTTCTTTTAATACAGCTAACTCAGCAGCAAGTTTCTGTTGTGGTGTGCGTGGTTTACGTCGTAATGTTTGCAGGTGAAATCCAGGGAATATAGGCGTTGAATTCTTCATGGCTTATTATGCCATATTTGCCAAATTAATCTGGAATTTCACCATGGTAGAACTCTTAAACTAGCGCCATTCGGGACTATCGCCCATTTTGCCACCATTGGTGACTTCTGCTGGGGCAGAAGGCTCATTCTACACTGCGCTCGACTGTGTAGCGTTTAGAACAAGAAGTCGTTTTAATCGGGTTGGTTTAATATTGTGATGAAACAAGGAGGGAAAAATGAACTTTTGGGTATGTGTCGGCCGTTACGTGATGTTGTCGGTGGTGTTGATCTCTGTGACAATATCATCGAGTTGGGCCACAGGTCATCATGACGAAGTGTCCAGTGAGCATAAAATAGCACATGAGGCTGTTGCCAAAGGCAAACCGTCAGCGGATGAAGCGATTAAAATGCTGCAGCAGGGCAACAAACGTTTTGTGACCGGCACCGCGATTTATCCCCATACGAACTCTGCCCGTATTATTCAGGCGGGTCGTGAAGATCAGGGCGACCATGCCTATGCCACGGTCATTACCTGCTCGGACTCCCGGGTGCCGGTGGAGTTGATTTTTGATGCCGGGATTATGGACATCTTTGTCATTCGCGTGGCCGGTAATGTGGTTGATGTCGATGAAGCCGGTTCCATCGAATATGGCTTATCGCATGTGAACACGCCGGTACTGGTGGTTCTTGGTCATACGCAATGTGGTGCGGTAACCGCAGTCACTGCGGCAATGACGGGACATGGCCATGCACTTGAGTGCAATATTCCACCTCTGGTGGACAATATCCGGCCGGCTGTACAAAAAAGTCTGGACGATTATCCCGGCGCACCGACACGGGATATCATTCGCTTCGCTATTGAGGAAAATATCTGGCAGGGGATTCGTGAGTTGTTCATGCGCAGTCCTTCGACGCGCGAACTGGTAAAAAATGGTCAGGCGAAAGTGGTTGGGGCCATTTATAATGTCGGTACCGGCAAGGTCAAGTGGCTGCCTCAGGATAAAACCATCGCGATTTTGCATGAGGTGGAAAACGACCCTGAGAAAACAAAAGCAACCGTGGTGCATTAAACTGTTGACAGCCCGGCGGGAAGTTGATAAAAACACCGTCACGTTTGGGCGAATAGCTCAGCTGGGAGAGCATCGGTCTTACACACCGAGGGTCACAGGTTCGAGCCCTGTTTCGCCCACCAAATATTTGCGGGAGCCGATCATGATCGGCTCCCGTTTTGTTTTTCCCTTCCGAATCGTGCGAGGATACGATGGCCCGTCAACACTGTACCCAATGTGGAAATCCTTTGCCGCGTCGTGCGACGGTTTGTCTGACGTGTGAAACACCGGTCGATGAAATGCAGCTGCCTCAGCTTTCTGCGACTCCAAAATCAGCGGCACTGAAATGTGCTATCGTTTGTGTTGCTCTAAGCTGTTTGGGTTTTGTCGTTACTCTGGGCGTGACCTCCCTGTTTCGGGAGGGGGGGCTGATTTTTGGCGGGGTGTTCTTTTGCGGCATTGTGCTGTCAGTGCGCTGGGTCACCAGCTTGGAGAAAAAAGCACTCTGCCGTGATGAGCGTGATTGATCAACGCTTTCTATTGAGAAAAAATTGACCCACCGGCCATAACGCAATCAGGATAAACAGGGCACCAAAGGTGATTTTGTTGAACCAGCAGAGCGTCGCCACCGTCATGGCAAGCAAGGCAACGATGTAAACTGCCAGAACCCATGTTTTCTTTGATGAGGTATCCATGGTCTATTGCTCCTTGATCCAGCGTTGCACATACGCGAGATTCTTTTGCGTCATCTCTAAGTCAGGGACCAGTTCCAGAGCTTGATTGAGCAGCGACACGGTGTGCTCCTGATGGCGTTTCTGCTCCGTGATCAAACCGGCTTTTTTCGCCTGTATCGCTTTTTCAAAGACAATCTTTGCCAAATTATTGTAGGCCAGAGCCGCCTGATCCTGCCACGTCTGTCCCATGACGATGGTTTTGTGACTTTCTTTGATCTTTTCCAGACCGACGGTTGTTTCCTCCCACGCCTTGTCGTAATTTTTTTCCCGCAGATAGACATAACCTAAATTGATATGCGCTTCAGCCAGGGAGGGATCTTTGCTCAGGGCGGTATGGAACAATTCTTTAGCCTGTTCCAGCTGGTTGTCTCTTTGCGCCTCAATCCCCTTGTTGAACTCATCTTCACCCGGGCGAGTGCAGCCGTTGAGTGTTCCGATGGCAACAGTAAGCAAGACAATGGAGGTAAGTAGGCGCAGTATTTTCATGGAGAAAGACCTCGTTAAAAATTAAATTCAAGAGTTTGTTGGGGGGCTTGTGTGTCGCTTTTACTCCGTTGTTTAACCCGTGCGTCGATCTGTTTTTTCAGATCAAGAAGTTGCGACTCAATGCGGAGTTTTTCTTCGTCATCATTAAAACCGAGTTCATAGGCCAGTTCAATTTTACGCATGAGCTGGTCAATGGATTTTTCCAGTGCTGCTCCCGGAGAGGTTTTGCGCGGTTGTCGGGAGACCTTGCGGACTTCACCCCGGGTCAAACCGCGTAGTTTGTATTTTTCATACAAAGACAGCATGGTGTGTTTTTTTCGCTTCTTGGCCACTTCAACCAGAATCCCCCGCGGCACCAGATTGTTGCTGCGACAGTCGTTTTTGATCTCTTCGGGTAAACGGTTCAGTGAGAGGATTTCGCTGATGGTTGATTTGGCTTTGCCGAGTTTTTCCGGCAGGTCTTTCTGACGACAGATTTTATCATCAATCAGCCGTTGGATGGCTTCTGCTTCTTCGATGGGCGAGAGATTTTCCCGGACAATATTTTCAATCAACGCGACTTCAAGACTGGCTTGCTTTTTATAAATTGCCGGGATCTGTGTCAGTCCGGCAAGCTTTGACGCCCGATAACGCCTCTCTCCGGAGATCAGGCGGTGTTGTCCGTCATCGGTCAGGGTAAAGAGGACCGGTTGCAATACCCCGTGCCGGCAGATGGTTTCCTTGAGTTCCTGCAGCGCTTTATCGTCAAAATGTTTGCGGGGCTGATTTGGATCGGGACTCAACAGGGACAGCTCGAGTTCGTACAGGTGGTCTTCAATGTAATCGGCGTGGTTCTTCATCGACATTTATCCGTACCCATCAAAAAAGAGCTGCGTGGTTCATCATCACATAAACGGCAACAAGGATTTGACACAAGCTGTGCGCCACTATACAGCAGACAAGGTTTTTCTGCCAAATCAACAATAGGCACATGATCAATGAAACACCAGCCAGAACGATACCATATTGAAACGCCAGTCCGGAAAGAACAGTGACACCAATCAATGAAAACAGTTGAAACCGGCCTAACTGTACGGAACGAAAATCAGCGGAGATGAGATAGCGTAACATGAACGAGCGCCAGAACAGCTCGTTCATCATGGGAAAAATAACGGCAAATCCAGCCAGTTTAATGGTCAGCAAAAGAGCGTTTACGATAAAGGAGTAAGCCGAGGTTTGTACCGGGGCCAGTGTGATCCACCCCTGCTGAATTGATAACGGCCATAAGGCAAAAGCCAATGCCCCGGTGAGCACGGCGTAAACATATTGAATCGTGGTTGGAGCTCCTGAGATATCAACGCGATAATGTTTGCGCCACATCCATAAAAGTCCGGCACACAAGAAGACACGGGTACCATAAAGGTAGTCGTGCCATTGGGGGAGGAACTCTTCGGCTTGAATTAAAATCAGATAGATCAAGAAGGGCAGAACATAAGGAAACCATGTGGAGCGATAAAAAGCGGGCATAATATTGTCGTATCCGATACTCGGTTGAAAATAGTGTGCCTTTTGCGCAAGCCCCGGACGGCATTTTGCAAAAAACTCTGGTAGCTGGAGACTCGCCATTGTTTTACTGTGCATCTTTCATCATGGTCAAGGGGAATCGTCGCCAAGATGCGTATTGATTCATGACTTGGTTCTGTTACTATTATTTGCTCTATTCATAAAACACGTGTAATGGGAGAACAGGTGGATTTTTTTGAGATTGTAGACGATGATGATCAGGTGATCGGATTAAGACCGAGAAGTGAATGCCATGGTAATCCCGATCTGGTTCACCGTGTTTCCCATGTCCTTGTATTCAATTCCGCAGGAAATCTGTTGCTGCAGAAACGCTCTCTGCTCAAGGATGTTCAGCCGGGGAAATGGGATACCAGTGTTGGTGGTCATGTTGATCCGGGAGAAAATTACCTCCAGGCGGCTTATCGGGAAATGGAAGAAGAGCTGGGTGTCACCGGGCAGCCGTTGAAAGTTCTGTATCCCTCGAAGATTCGCAATAATTTCGAATCGGAAAATGTCATGACATATCTTGTGGTTTATGACGGAAAAATCTGTTTTAATCGGACGGAAATCGACGAAATTCGTTTTTGGACGCCGTCAGAAATTGATCAAGCCCTGGGCAGCGGGATACTGACACCGAATTTTGAGGAGGAGTGGCAGTTGTGGCTTGATTATTCTGCCTCACCGGCACCATGAGTGCTTAAAATGATAGCATTGTTAGAGTTGTGTTGAACAAATAATGTGCACCCGTTGCGGGCGTGTGAATATAAAAAAAACAATAAATCTTCAATCTGCTGTAATGCACTGATTTTGCGTTGTAAAAATAGTTCGGCCTTTTTTAGTGTTTGTGGCAAGAGTTTTGCTTAAACTGCAAGTGCGCCACGTTTGATTTCATAAATCTCCAGATCATACGATGAGAATGGAGACTTTTACACGGAGGACAGACGTCAATGAAAAAAGTGGAAGCCATTATCAAGCCGTTCAAGCTTGATGAAGTTAAGGAATCTCTGAGTGAAATTGGGATTCAGGGGATTACCGTCAGTGAAGTCAAAGGTTTCGGTCGTCAAAAAGGACACACCGAACTGTATCGCGGCGCTGAATATGTTGTTGATTTTATCCCTAAAATCAAAATGGAAATTATTGTTTCCGACGATGTTGTTGCCAAAGTTATTGAACAAATTGCTGAAGCGGCCAAAACCGGTCGGATCGGTGATGGCAAGATTTTTGTGACACCGGTTGAAGAAGTTCTTCGTATTCGTACCGGTGAAACAGGTGATGATGCGTTATAAGCGATAGCGTGTATTGTGTTAATCGAAAGGTTCCGTATCTTTCAACCGTAAAGGAGAACAAGTTGATGACCCCAAAAGAAGTCGTGCAGTTTGCCAAAGAAAACAATGTGAAAATGGTTGACTACAAATTCCTCGATTTTGTCGGTATCTGGCAGCATTTCAGTACGCCGATCTCCGAGTTTGACGAGGACACGTTTGAAGAAGGTCTCGGTTTTGACGGCTCTTCAATTCGTGGCTGGCAGCCGATTCACAACAGTGACATGCTGCTGATCCCGGTTCCTGAATCAGCCAAGATCGACCCGTTCATCGAAGCTCCGACTCTGAGCCTTATCTGCAACATCATCGACCCGATCACTCGCGAAGGTTACACTCGTGACCCCCGCTTCATCGCCAGCAAAGCTGAAGCTTACCTGAAGTCTACCGGCATCGGTGACACCGCTTACTTCGGTCCCGAGCCTGAGTTCTTCATCTTTGACGATGTTCGTTTCGAGTCCACCTGCAACCAGTCTTTCTACGCTGTCGACTCCATTGAAGGTCGTTGGAACAGTGGCCGTGACGAGTACCCCAACCTGGGTTACAAGCCGCGCCACAAAGAAGGTTACTTCCCTTGCGCACCGACCGACTCCATGGTTGACCTGCGCAACGAGATGGTTGAAGTGCTGCAAAGCGTCGGCATGCGCATCGAAGCGTCTCACCATGAGGTTGCTTCCGGTGGTCAGTGCGAAATCGACATGCGTTTTGATTCCCTGATGAACATGGCTGACACCCTGCAATGGTTCAAGTACATTATTAAGAACGTTGCCGTACGTAATGGTAAAACAGTTACTTTTATGCCGAAGCCTGTTTTCGGTGACAACGGTTCCGGTATGCACTGCCACCAGTCTATCTGGAAAGACGGTGTTAACCAGTTTGCCGGCGACGGCTACGGCGGTCTGTCCAAAATGGCCATGTACTACATCGGTGGTATCATGAAGCACGCCAAGGCTCTGTGTGCCTTCACCAACCCCAGCACCAACTCTTACAAGCGTTTGGTTCCTGGTTTTGAAGCTCCGGTTAACCTGGCGTACTCCAACCGTAACCGTTCCGCTTCCCTGCGTATCCCGGTCACCAACGCTCCTGCTGCCAAGCGCGTTGAGTACCGTACGCCTGACCCCTCCTGCAACGGCTACCTGGCTTTCGCTGCCATGCTGATGGCAGGTCTGGACGGTATCGAGAACAAAATCGATCCGGGTCAGCCTCTTGACAAGGACATCTACGGTCTGTCTCCTGAGGAGCTCAAAGACATCCCGAGTGTTGCCGGTTCTCTCGAAGAGGCACTCAACGCTCTTAAAGATGATCACGAATTCCTGCTCAAAGGTGACGTTTTCACTCAAGACGTTATCGATACCTGGATCGAGTACAAAACTGAGAACGAGGTTAACCCCGTTCGCATGCGTCCGGTTCCTGAGGAATTCAACCTCTACTACGACATCTAATCGACGTAGTAACAGGATAGATCAAAAAAAGGCTCCCGGTTTTCCGGGAGCCTTTTTTATTGGTGTGCCAGGCATGGCACGTGGTGCGAAAGCACCGTCTGTTTAACTGTGGTGGTTAAGCAGTGACTTGGAGGTGAAAGTCCTCTGCGGACCCTGATGACGGGAACCGCTAGCCGAACGGCAAGGGTGTCCGGGGTGACCCGGAATCTGAAGGAAGCCGCAGGCAAAATCCCGGCCCGACGAACAGGAATCACATACGAGGCAGTTTCATCCGGGCGAGAAGGCCAAGATCTTCAAAGCCCGATAGTCATCCGGGAGGGTGAGGCTGTAAATGTGGCGGGTATATGGGAGGAAGGTCGTGTGTCTTACCCTGGGAGGTCTGTCGGCCTGCCATGTGCTACTGGCATCGTAAGATGTCGGGATGGGCTGACAGAAGTCAGCAGAGGCCATAGTAGCTGGGCTAACCACCACAGCGAAGGGCCGAACCTGATATGCGGAGTTAAACTACTTTTCTGAACGTCTTGAGCAGATGCCTCGAAAGAGGGCCTAAAGCTGGAAGTGGCGACCGGAAGTCGTGAGGTAAAGCTGGGCGCTTATAGGGCGACGGGCATTGTTAGTTGATTAATGCAGAAGCAAATCAGGAACCGCCGTGTACGGAACCGTACGCACGGTGGTGTGGGAGGACGGCGGGGGTAACCCCGCCTCCTACCCGATTTCCTCTTCTGATGTTTAGGGGGGCGTTGTCAATCTGCGGTTATGGCACTATTGGGGTCCTTTTTCGCGTCAGTAGCGTTACACGTCGTCAGGAGCCGCAGGAGCAGCGGCGGCGATTGATAAATAGCGAATTTCCAGGTGTTTTTTTGGCAATTTTCTTTGCTTCTGAGGCCAGCAGGGCAATTTCATGCTGGCTGCAGCAGTGGTCGGTGTCGCCGCTAAACGTGGTGGCCCCGATTGAAACCGAGGTGATGGCATAGAATGTTGTCTGACCGGTGCGATCCGTGGATGTGATGCCGCCCTGTTGGCGATGCTCTTCGTCAAAAAGGTCGATCACTTCCTCTTCGAAGCGGGCGAGAATCATCTTGCAGCGTTGCTTCCAGTCCGAACTGCGGAAAATAATCATGAAATCATCGCCGCCAATGTGACCGATAAAGTCACACTGCGGATTACAAGCGCTTTGTAAGATGGTGCCGAGCAGACGGATGACCATATCGCCACGACTGTAGCCATACAGGTCGTTA
The DNA here is from genome assembly GCF_963676955.1 of uncultured Desulfuromonas sp. NCBI lineage: Bacteria > Pseudomonadati > Thermodesulfobacteriota > Desulfuromonadia > Desulfuromonadales > Desulfuromonadaceae > Desulfuromonas > uncultured Desulfuromonas sp. The sequence continues at coordinate 2,875,179 of NZ_OY781461.1, forward strand.
AAGGGCTTGAAATTGTCCAGATCAAAATAGCAGGCAGTAAATGGGAGATAATTCTCCAGAAGATGTTCAACATGTTCGTTGATCGGCACATTACCCGGCAGTAAAGTCAACGGGTTGGCGTAACGGGCATTGCGAATCTGCAACTCGGTAATCCGTTTCAGCAGATCCGTGACCATGCCGACACCGAGGTAGGAATTGTTGTCGGTGATGATAAAATAGTTGCCCTGATATTTACTGTCATCTTTGGTGATGATCTCACTGAGTTTTTCAATGGGAACATCTTTTTCGATGCACAGAGGCGAGATGTTCATAAATTCTCGGATCGGATTGTTACCGCGCAGGTCGCGTCCATAGCGGCTGGCAAGGATATTCATTACCTCATGGCGATGCAACATGCCCACAGGACGCCCTTCATCAACTACAGGCAGTGCCAGCAGCTCCGGCATATTTTCAAACAGATCACCAACCGTGTTCAGGGTGGTCGATGAGCAGGTGGTCGGAACGGTTTTAATCAATCCGGAAACCGATTCCGTGCGCCATTTAAAATGGTTTTGTTGATTGGTCTCGTGGTTAAGAACAATATTGCTCGGCAATTGATGCGGTGGACTTGGACTGGGACGACTGAAGTAGTACCCTTGGCCATAAGTCACGCCTAATGCCTGAACCACATAATATTCCTCCAGCGTTTCTATCCCTTCGGCGATAGTCCGGCAGTCAACACATTTGGCAATTTCCTGAAGGGATTGAATCAGCTGTTTCTTGTGTTTGTCGCGATTGATGGATTGAATGAAGTATTTATCAAACTTGACCAGATCCGGTTTCAGCTCCGACCATAAACGCAATCCGGCGTAAGCAGAGCCCAGATCATCCAGCGCCACCTTAAACCCTTCCTGGCGGTAATGATAGAGGGCGCTGCGAATCGTTTCGATATCGAGAATCGGAAAATTCTCTGTCAGTTCAATCACAACATTTGTCGGATCCATGCCGTAGTGAGCCAAGGTTTGCCGGGTGAACCCATGAGGAAAGTTGGGTTCCAGCAACGCTTTTGGACTGACATTGAGAAACAGTTTTCCCGCCAGTTTTAACCGGGAGAAGAATTCGATGTTGACGTCACGGCACAACATCTCCAGTTCAGTAAGTCGATCGCAGTGGATCGCGGCATTAAACAGATTTGCCGGAGAGTGCAGGGGGGAGTTGGATGGACCGCGCACCAACGCTTCATAGCCGATAATTCTTCCGTCGGCCAGATCAACAATGGGTTGAAACCAGGGGGTCAACCGACGATGGGTGATGATGTTGTCAAGCCAGGTGGCAAAAGAACCCTGCTCTGAGTCGAGAGTATGCTGTAGGGTGGGTTGCGTAGACGGATCTTCAAGGCGGTGTAATGATGGCATCGTTTCATCTTTCAGTTCAGTGGTGAATTTCCGCTGGCCTTATCTTCACCAAAAGAATGTTTGGCGAAGATAAGGATTCGGTAAGCGCACCGCAACTTAGAATGAAATAATGCTGCGTTAGGAGATTTTTAGACGTTTATGATAGAGGCGCAGGCTGTTGGAAACCACGGTCACGCTGCTTAATGACATGGCCACTGCCGCCAGCATGGGATGAAAATGACGCAGTATGTCCGGAACCCCGGGAAACAGCATAAACACACCGGCTGCCGTCGGGATCAAGGCGACATTGTAGATAAACGCCCAGAACAGATTCTGGCGGATGGTCGTCATGGTCTGGCGGCTGATTTCAATGGCGATCGGGGCACGCGACAGGCTGCCGGATACCAGGATGACGTCGGCACTCTCCATGGCAATGTCGGTGCCGCTGCCCATAGCCATGCCGATATCCGCTCGCGCCAGTGCCGGCGCATCATTGATGCCGTCGCCGACCATGGCCACTGGAGCCCGGCGTTGTTTCTGCTTGACCACTGAAGCCTTGTCGGCCGGCAGAACTTCCGCGACAATGTCGTCAATGCCGCTTTGCCCGGCAATAGCCTGGGCAGTATCGTGATGATCGCCGGTCAACATGGTGACGGAAAGGCCCTGTTGTTTCAGACGGGCAATGGCTGCGGCCGAGTCCGGCTTGATCGGGTCAGACAGGGCGAAAAATCCGAGGATTTCCGTATCATCAGCCAGAATCATCGCGGTTTTTCCTTCTTGCTGCAAGGGCGCGAGTTGCTGACGAATGGCATCATTGAGCCGCTCTTTAAACCAGTCCGGTTTGCCGAGCTGATAGTGAGTGTTATCGAGCGTGCCTTCAACGCCCCAGCCGGAGCGGGCGGCAAAGTCGTCAACGCGGAGCAAGTCAAGATGCTGCTGTTTGGCTTTTTGAATTAACGCCTGGCCCAAAGGATGCTCAGAGCCTTGTTCAAGACTTGCCGCCACTCTGAGAATCTCCTCCGAACTCTGCCGGGTGAGGGAAATAACGTCGGTTAAGGCCGGTTTGCCCGCAGTAATGGTGCCGGTTTTATCAAAGATCATCTGGCGAATTGTTGCCGTGGTTTCAATAGCGGTCCCGTTTTTAAACAGAATGCCCTGTTCGCTCGCTTTACCGATGCCGGCCATCAGCGCCGTCGGTGTCGCCAAGCCCAAAGCACAGGGACAGGCGATGATCAATACGGCGATCAGGCGGACCATGGCCGGGACGAATTCTCCGCCGATGGACCACCACAGGATGAAGACGGTGAGAGCGATGAGTAGGACACTCGGTACGAAAATGGCGGCAACGCGATCCGCCAGAGCCTGAATCGGTGCCTTGCTGCCCTGGGCTTCCTGAACCAGCTGGATGATTTGTGATAATACCGTGTCCTTACCGACTTTTTGCGCCACCATCTCCAACATGCCGTGCTGGTTGATGGTGCCGGCGGTGACCGGGTCATCCGCTTGTTTATCGACCGGCAACGCTTCGCCACTGAGCATGGATTCATCCACGGCACTTTGTCCGGCAACCACACGGCCATCAACGGGAATGGTTTGCCCCGGATAGATACGCAGCCGATCCCCTTTGACAACGGCCTTGATTTCAACCTCGTCCTCCTTGCCATCGGTAAGGCGCACGGCTTTTTTCGGCCGCAGATCCATCAACTTGCGGATGGCGGCACCGGTTTTGCCTTTGGTGCGTGCTTCAAGCAGTTTGCCGAGTTTGATCAGGGTGATAATCACGGCGGAGGTCTCAAAGTAAACGTGATCTCCGGTCGCCGGAAACAGCAACACGACCAGCGAGTAGAGGTAGGCGATGGTTGAGCCCATGGCCACCAGCACGTCCATGTTGGCGCTGCGGTTTTGCAGGCTGCGCCAGGCCCCGGTATAAAATCCGGCTCCAGTGTAAAATTGCACGGGTGTGGCAAGAAACAGAAACAGCCAGTTGATCCATACGGCATGACTCCAGATACCGAGAACGCCGAAATCGCGTGCCATGCTGAGTAAAAAAAGGGGCAGGGTGAAGGCAACTCCGACAATAAACGGGGTCTTTTCACTCAAGGTTTCCGCGTGATCGGCCGGTTCCAGATCGGCACTGGCATGAAAGCCCAAAGATTCAATCTTGCCGATCAGATCATCGACGCTGAGTTGGTTATGATCATACGCAATCGTGACAATTTCGCTGGCGAAATTGACCTGGGCGTTTGTGACCGCATCCATGGCGTTGAGCCCTTTTTCAATGGTTTGGGCGCAATTGGCGCAGGACATGCCGGAAACGGCCAATTGTATTTCTGTAGAGGTCATAGCAGACTCCTTTGTCAACGGATGCAATTCGAGCATGGTATCCACGGCGTATCTATGGTTCAATGAATACGCACGCTATTTTTAACCTAAATAGTAACAAATTGTGCGTCTTTTTGCACTCACCGGATAAGGTTCATCTTCGTGTCTCCACAACAGACTCTGCAAAATATTTTTGGTTATCGTGAATTTCGCGAACCACAGCAACAGATCATCGAAACACTGATCAACGGTCAGGACTGCTTTGTTCTCATGCCTACCGGTGGCGGGAAATCGCTGTGTTATCAGATTCCCGCCTTGCATCGGCAGGGCGTGGCCATCGTCGTTTCGCCTTTGATTTCATTGATGAAAGATCAGGTCGACGCTCTTAATGCCAACGGCGTCAAAGCCGCCTGTTACAACTCCTCTTTGACCGCCCAGGAGGCACGCGACGTTCTGTCTCAATTGCATCGCCAGCAATTGGACCTGCTCTATGTGGCTCCGGAACGTTTACTCAGCCCTGATTTTCTCGAGCGCTTGGACGAGATCGATATCGCCCTGATTGCCGTCGATGAAGCCCATTGTGTTTCGCAGTGGGGCCATGACTTTCGCCCGGAATATGTCCAACTGGGCGCATTGCGCGATCACTTCCCCGAAACACCAATGATTGCTCTGACCGCCACCGCCGACCTGCAGACCCGTCAGGATATTATTGAGCGGTTACGTCTGCACCAGGCACGGCAATTTATCAGCAGCTTTGACCGGCCCAATATCCGCTACACCGTGGTGGACAAGCAGAAACCGATTGTACAACTCGAGCAGTTTCTCGATCAGCACCGTGGCGAAGCCGGCATCGTTTATGCCCTGAGTCGCAAGCGGGTGGAAGAGATCGCTGCCAAGCTGGTGGAGCGGGGCGTGGTTGCCGCCGCCTACCATGCCGGCTTGCCGGATCGTCAGCGCCATGATGTTCAAGAGGCTTTTCTGCGCGATGACATTCAGGTGGTCGTGGCCACTGTGGCTTTCGGCATGGGTATTGATAAGTCCAATGTGCGTTTTGTCGTCCATTACGATCTGCCGAAAAACATCGAAAGCTACTACCAGGAAACCGGCCGTGCCGGGCGGGACGGTTTGCCGGCCGAAGCCCTGTTGCTGTTTGGTTATGGCGACATTGCCATTGCCCGTGGACTGATCGAAAAGGGCAATAATCCCGATCAGGTGCGGATTGAACTGCACAAGCTCAATGCCATGGTCAGCTATGCCGAACCGTTAACCTGCCGACGTCGAGCCTTGCTCGGTTACTTCGGACAACAACGCGATCACGATTGCGGCAACTGCGATCTGTGTCTTAATCCCCCTGAACGCTACAATGCCACTGAAGATGCTCAGAAAGTGCTGTCGTGCGTCTATCGGGTCGGTCAGCGCTTTGGCGCCAAACATGTCATTGATGTGTTACGTGGCTCCAGCGGCCAACGTGTTCTTGATCTCGGCCACGATAAGTTGAGTACCTATGGTATTGGTGCGGACCAGTCCAGTGACGTTTGGGGCGGACTCATCCGTCAGCTTGTTCACTTGGGGTATCTTTATCAGGACGTGGCCAATTATTCCGTGATCAAGCTCACAGAAGCGTCACGGGCGATTCTTACCGGCCGGCAGGAATTAACCTTGGCCCGGCCACGCCTCAAGGCCGTGACCAAAAAGCCGGTGCGCAAACGGGCGATCGATTTGGATTACAACGAGGATCTGTTCGAAATTCTACGTCAGCGGCGTAAGGAGATCGCCGACGAACAGGGCGTCCCGCCGTTTGTCGTGTTCAGCGACAATAGCCTGGTTGAAATGGCCTATTATCTGCCGCTGGATGACGTGGAGATGATGAAAATTAACGGTGTCGGCAAGCACAAGATGGCCCATTATGGCCAGCAGTTTATCGATGTGATTGATGCCTATTGTGAGGGGAATGATTAAACTGTGACAGAGAAGAAAACGATGCGAATAATTCTCATTGTGTTGATTTCTTTGATCTCTTCAAACGTATGGGCCAACAGTCCAGCAGGTTTGTGGGTCTGGGATAAAAACAATTCTTCCCGGACATTTTCCATCCGGATAGATTCAGGTAAAAATGAACTGTTGGGTTCTTATTGTGCTGTCGCTTTATCCGGACACCGTATTGATTGTTCCTCCCGCAACAATAAAAAGTTTTCAGTTTGGCTAGATGGTCGAGAATTTGAATTCTGGACAAACTACAGTGGCAAACCTGGTATCGCGACATTGGAAAAAGTAGGCCATAAGATCCATTGGATTATTGTTAAACAGCCGGATGGCGAGCATTACGCTCCGACTGAAGCATGGTTAAGTAAATATGAACCGCAAAACAAACGATAGTAGCGGGATCATTGCTCCCATAGATCCTATAGGAGGTTGAATGCAAGCAAACATTAATAACTCGAATCTTTTTTATTCTGAAAGTGGCGATCCCTCTAAAACATCCGTCGTTTTTATCCACGGCTTTCCGTTTAGTCATGCCATCTGGCAGGAACAAATCAAGGCCTTGGGGGATGGTTTTCACTGCATTGCCTACGATTTCCGTGGCATGGGCGACAGCAGTGTCGGTGATGGCCAATACACCCTCGAAGGGCATGTTGATGATCTGATTGCGTTGCTGGATTTTCTGCAGATTGATCAGACTGTGATTGTCGGGCTGTCCATGGGCGGGTATATCGCTTTGCGCGCTTTACAACGCAACCCGGAACGTTTTCTGGCGGCGGTCTTGTGCGATACCCGCAGTGAAGCCGATGATGATGACGGCAAGATCAAGCGCGCCAACGCCGCTCAGTCTGTCAAACAGGATGGCTCAGCCGCTTTTGCCGAAGGCTTTCTGCCTGCCGTGTTCAGTGCCGCATCCATAAACAACAACGTGCCGGGCGTTGGCCTGATTAAAGAGATTATCAGCAACAATGACCCTCTGGCCATTGCCGGCAACCTGATTGCCATGGCCGCGCGTACCGATACCACGGCGTCATTGAAGGATATTGCCGTGCCGACACTGATTCTGGTGGGAGAAGAGGATAATCTGACGACGCCGGACGATGCCCGGAACATGCAGAGCCATATCCAAGGGGCACAGCTGCATGTGGTGCCTGAGGCCGCACATTTGAGCAACCTGGAAAACCCGGAGTTTTTCAACGCGCGTTTGTTGGAGTTCCTCTTCTCGCTCAAATAAGGTGTTTCCCAAAAGGAAACATCCGTTTTTTTGCTTCACGATGACTTCGCGATCAAATCGGATAAAGGCCTCGATGAGGAACAGAATCTGAAATCTGTTGCCTCATGGAAACCTTGAACTCAACAGCCTGAGTACGCCCTCTGGTTTTCTGCTTTTTGCTTTTCATCCGAATTTATCGTGGCCTTTATCGTGAGGCTAAAAACGTCTATCTCTTTGCTCGCGTAAGCATCAATAAAAAAGCCGGACCCCCATGGAGTCCGGCTTTTTTGCGTTGTGCTGTTGAGTGGATTAGATCCCCAGCTCTTTAAAGAAGTCGTTGCCTTTGTCATCCACCAGGATGAAGGCAGGGAAATCAACAACTTCAATTTTCCAGACCGCTTCCATGCCCAGATCTTCAAAGTCGAGGCATTCAACGCTCTTGATGTTGTACTCGGCCAGAGCGGCAGCCGGGCCACCGATGGAACCGAGGTAGAAACCGCCATGTTTCTTACAGGAATCCGTCACCTGCTGGGAGCGGTTACCTTTGGCGATCATGATCATGGACGCGCCGCGGGACTGCAGCATATCGACATAGGGGTCCATACGTGCGGCCGTGGTCGGACCGAAGGAACCGGACGGCTTGCCGGCCGGTGTTTTGGCCGGGCCCGCATAGTAGATCGGGTAGTCCATGAGGTATTGCGGCAGTTCCTCACCACGCTCAATGATTTCACGGAAACGGGCGTGAGCAATATCGCGACCAACGATGATAGTGCCGTTGAGAGAGAGTTGTGTCTTGGTCGGGTACTGGGTCAACTCGGCCAGAACTTCTTTCATCGGGCGGTTGAGGTCAATGCTTACCACTTCCGGACGGTTGCCGCGCTCACCTTCAGGCATCAGGCGTGCCGGATTACTGTCCATTTGCTCCAGCCAGATACCGTCTTTGTTGATTTTCGCTTTGATATTACGGTCCGCGGAGCAGGAAACCGCCAGGCCGATGGGGCAGGAAGCACCATGGCGGCTGGAGCGGATGACGCGGATATCGTGAGCAAAGTATTTACCACCGAATTGAGCACCGATGCCGGTTTCCTGAGCGCGCTTGAGCAGTTCTTGCTCCAACTCAACATCACGGAAAGACTGACCCAACTCGTTGCCTTCAGTAGGCAGGTTGTCGTAATAGCCCGTGGAACCCAGTTTCGCGGTTTTCAGGCAGGTCTCGGCGCTGGTGCCGCCGATGCAGAATGCGACGTGGTACGGAGGGCAGGCTGCGGTGCCGAGGGTTTTCAGTTTTCCGACCAGCCAGTCCACCAGGGTGTTCTTGTTAATGGTGGCTTTGGTTTCCTGATAGAGGTAGCTTTTGTTCGCACTCCCGCCGCCTTTGACGACAAACAGGAATTTGTACTCATTGCCCTCAGTCGACAGCAGGTCGATCTGGGCGGGCAGGTTACATTTGGTGTTGACCTCATCGTACATATTGAGCGGAGCATTCTGCGAGTAGCGCAGGTTCTCTTCGGTGTAGGTTTTGTAGACACCTTTGGAGAGCATTTCCGCATCATTGCCACCCGTCCACACGCCCTGGCCCTTTTTGCCGAGGACGGTTGCCGTGCCGGTATCCTGGCAGAACGGCAGTTCAAACTTGGCAGCGACCACGGCATTTTGCAGCATCGCCATGGCAACGCCACGGTCATTGGCAGACGCTTCGGGATCACGAAGAATAGACGCGACTTTATCGTTGTGGGCAGGACGCAGCAGGAAGTTAACTTCACGGAACGCCTGGTTGGACAGGAACGCCAGACCCTCGGGGTCGACTTTAAGAACTTCCTGGCCATCAAATTCGGTGGTGGTGACATATTCCTTGGTCAACAGGCGATACTCGGTATCATCCTTGCCCAGCGGAAACGGGTCCTGGTACTTGAATTCTGACATGGTTCTCTCCTTTTGACATGACATCCTATAGGTTACAAGGGCAGAGGGTTCTCTACCGCGACTCTACAGCGCGCCTAGTATAAATGAAACTGTATACAATTGTCGATAGCAGAAGGATTTTTTTGACTTTCTTCGATTATTGAGAAGTTGCCGTATTGCGGGTAAAATAATAAAGACAATTTATTAATCAGGGAGAGACGATGAAAATTAGAACAAAAATTGCCTCGATGGCATTGATTCTTGTGGTGTTGACCACCATTTCAATCGTCTCTGTCTTGTTTTATCAGTTGAAGTATGTTCAGCAGGAGATCCGCGAAGAACTTGTCGATAAAGAGCTTGAGCAAACAAAAAACGCTCTGCGCAACACTCTGTTGATGGTCAATGCGCTTCAGGATGAGGTGGAACAACGTCTTCACTATGACCTGAATGCCGCTTTTGCCTTATTGGAAAGCTCCGGTGGCGTGCAACTCACGTCGTCTACAAAACAGTGGTTGGCGGTGAATCAGTACAGTCAGCAACGCCGTCAAATTCAATTGCCGCAGATGAATTTTTCCGTTGCTGCCAGTCGCTTTGATGAACACTGGAAAGCACCGTCAACGGAGCATTTTATTGAACACCTCTCCATCGTTCTTGGCGTCACCTGCACCCTGTTTCAACGTATGAATTCGGCGGGAGACATGCTCAGAGTGGCGACAACGGTGCCGAGCTCTGACGGTCAGGCGGCCGTGGGCACCTATATCCCGGCGATTCATGACGATGGGACGTTTGATCCGGTCATCACTCAAGTGTTGAGAGGCAATATTTTTATCGGTCGCGCTTACGTGGTCAACGATTGGTACAATACGGCGTACCGACCTTTGTATGATGCCGACAACACGGTTATCGGCATGCTGTATGTCGGTGAAAAGCAATCTGATCTGTACACCCTGATCGATTCCATCGAACATATTTCATCAGGGGCAGCCGGTTCCCTTTTTATGATTGAGGCCAATAAACGCGCCGGATTGCAACGTCAGTCTGTTGTGACGGCCCTGCATGATACTCAGGATCGGCCTGAACGAGGAGTGCATGGAAAAGATATCACCTATGCCCATCAGTTGATTTCAAGCCTTTTTGACCAGGGGGCGCTCAAACTCAGCGAGGACATCACTGTTTTGGATAAACCGACTGGATTGAGTGACTCCGTCGATGAAATGGAAAATTCCATTATTGTGTATTGTTATTTTGCGCCATGGGATTGGATTATCGGTATTTATAAACACCATGAACATCTCATGACGACACAAGAACGACTGGATGCGATGTTTAAACGTACATCCGTCTGGGTGAGTCTGGCAGGGGGGCTGTGGTTTGTCTTTGCCTTATGGTTGGCCTATCGCCTGGCAACGCAGATTTCTCAACCCCTGGAAGTGGCCATTTCCGGATTCAGTCGCGTTGGTGAAGGGGATCTGGAGTACCATATCAGCTCTGACATTCCTCAGGACACAACCAGCGAAATCAAAGAGCTTTATCAATCTTTTGATCTGATGATCAGAAATCTCACTCAGGTCACCGCTTCACGCGACGAGCTTGATCATGAAGTCAATGCCCGGCGTCAGATTGAAGAGAAGCTTCAGCAGACGATTTCTGCTCTCGAAACCATTGTTCAGGAAGCTCCCATGGCCATCATTGTTGTTGATGAAGATAGCCATGTCATTTTATGGAATCCAACCGCTGAAAAGATGCTGGGCTGGAAAGAGAAAGAGGTCATCGGTCAATTATATCCTTTAGTCCGGGGAGACAAGATGACCGAGCAATGTCTGGAATTCAAACAGCTGGTCGAAGGCGGTGTCATCCTCCATGCCCAGGAACTCCAGCGTTATCATAAAGATGGCCATCTCGTGGATTTGCTTGTGTCTGCGGCAGCCATGGAACATTTTTTCGGACGCCAATCAACGATTGTCATTTTGCTTGAGGATATTTCAACGCTTAAAAAAGCGCAACGTCAGCTTCAGGAGCGCGAAGAACAATACAAACTGTTGTCCGCCGAGTATCAATCAATCCTTGAAAGTATCGAAGACGTGATTTCCCTGGTCAGTCCCGACATGAAAATTTTGTGGTGCAATCATGCCAGGAAACGCTGGAACAATACGATGGATTCGGTTTTACCCATGACGAGTTGTTTTGACCTGCTTGGCAGGCAGCCGGAGGACTGTCGGGATTGCGCCATTCGTAAAAGTTTTAAAACCGGGGAGAGTCACGAATGGCGCTAGTTTAAGAGATTTCTCAACAAAGTTAAGGGCTCTGTACATCAAGCAGTCCCAGAGTTTTTCCGGGACAAGCTGTTATAATTTCAGGCAGTTGGGGTGTTCGCATTTAGACCTATGGACAGTTCTGTTTTTACTCAAATGTTGCTTAAACTAGCGCCATTCGGGAGAGTCACAGCAATGTCATCACAATGCGCAACGGTACCCGTTGGGGAATTAAAACGTTTCCGCAAAAAGATGAAAACGGCAATATTACCAACGTGATTGAGGTGGCCAGTGATATTACCGAGTCGAGCATTATGCGTGAAGAAGCGATGCGCTCGGCACGGCTGGCTTCGTTGGGTGAACTCTCAGCCGGCATTGCCCACGAAATCAACAACCCCAACGGCGTGATTATGCAGAATGCGCCCATCATCCGTGAAATGTTGGAGTCGCTGTTGCCGATTCTTGATGATTATGTTCGCGATCATGGTGATTTTACCGTTGGCCGCATGCCTTACAGCCGCATACGTGACAAGTTTCTTCAATTGCCCCGTCGGGTGCAAGACAGCAGCCAGCGGATTAAGGCCATCGTTGATGATTTGAAAGACTTTGTCCGCGATGAAGGCCATCAGGAGGCGCAAAACCGGGCTGATTTGAATTACGCACTCGAGGCTGCCGTGCGCCTGACCAACAATACGGTGAAGAAAGCCACCAATCACTTTACGGTGAACTATGCTGAAAATTTGCCCCCCTTTGCCGGTTCCGTGCAACGCATTGAGCAGGTGATTGTCAATTTGATTATGAACGCCTGTCAGGCCTTACCGGACATGGAGGCCTCCATTGTTGTGCAGACGGGTTATGATGCCAAAAATAACCAGGTTGAATTGGAGATCATTGATCAGGGCTGTGGCATCAGCGCAGAGAATATCGCTAAAGTCACCAATCCGTTTTTTACGACGAAAAGGGAGACCGGCGGAACAGGCTTAGGTCTGTCGATCTCATCACGCATTATTGAAGAACATGGTGGTCATCTGACGATTGACAGTGTTGTCGATTCCGGTACTGCAATCACGATATCGTTGCCGTGTTACAAGGAGGACGCATGACAGGTTCGGGGCTTTATCCAAAATTTCCGGTATTGCTGGTCGATGACGAGATTGAGTGGTTGGAAAGCTTCAGCTTTACCCTGGAATATCAGGCGGGAATCACTCATATCGTGACCTGCAATCAGAGCCATGAGGTGATGTCACTGTTGAAGAAGAGATCCTTCAGTCTGGTGATTCTCGACATGACCATGCCGCCGCCGACGGGGGAACAGTTGCTGCCGTTGATTACCCAGGAGTATCCGGATATCCCGGTGGTTGTGCTCAGTGGACTCAATCAACTCGACACGGCTGTCAACTGCATGAAGCTCGGGGCCACCGATTATTATACGAAAACGGCGGAAATCAGTCATCTGATGGCGGGGTTGAAACGCATCCTTACTGAACAGGATTTGCGGCGCGAGGTGCAAACGCTGAAAAACGGCTTGCTCAGTGATGGGGTGAATCATCCTGACGTGTTTGAAGAGATTGTGACGCGCAGCCCGATGATGATTGCGGTGTTTAAATACCTTGAGGCCGTCGCGGGCAGCTGTGAGCCCGTTCTGATCATTGGTGAGTCCGGAGCGGGTAAGGAGTTAATTGCCAAAGCTGTCCACCGGTTGAGTTGTCCCGATGCCCCCTGGGTGGCCGTTAATGTTGCCGGATTGGATGACACCGCTTTCAGCGATACTTTGTTCGGCCATGTCCGTGGTGCCTTTACCGGTGCGGACAGGCCGCGCGAAGGGATGATCGCCAAGGCTGCCGGAGGCGTGTTGTTCCTTGATGAGATCGGCGATCTGTCGTTGCAATCTCAGGTGAAATTGTTGCGCCTGTTGCAGGAAAAGGAATATTTCGCTCTGGGCAGTGATGCGCCGCGCCAGGTGGAAGCGCGAATCATCTGTGCAACCAATTGCGATCTTGGTGAAAAACAGCAGTCCGGTGCGTTTCGTAAAGATCTGTATTATCGTTTGTGTTCGCATCAGGTGGTCTTACCGCCGTTGCGGGAACGCCGTGAAGATCTCCCCTTGTTGCTCAATCATTTTCTTGAACAGGCGGCCGAACAATTAAATAAAGCTGTACCGACCTATCCACCCCAATTGCCGGTTCTGTTGTCAACGTATCGTTTTCCTGGGAATATCCGTGAGTTGCGCGGCATGGTCTACGATGCTTTGAGCCAGCACCAGCAGGGTATTCTTTCAATGGACGTTTTTCGTCAGGCCATTACGGTTGACGAACAGGGGGAACCCGCAAACACCTGTTGTCCTACTGCCGGCCAGGTGATCTTTCCCGAACAGCTTCCGACGTTGGATGAACTTGCCGGACAATTGGTTGTCGAAGCCATGAAACGTTCTCAGGGCAATCAGTCCATTGCCTCAAAGCTTCTGGGGATTTCCCAACCCGCATTAAGTCGTCGCTTGAAAAAATCCTCTGAGTCTTCCGCCTGAAAACCCTTATAACAAACGTTATAGACATTACACTGGTTATAGTAAGAAAAGACCCTGAAAAGACAGGGTCTTTTTTATTTTTCGGGGCATGAACCATAATGAAATGCATAGCCTTTTCAAGGCTCTTTTACAATCTGTTTGAAAAAATATCTTCTTTGGTTTCGGGTTGTTATCTAACTATTTGCCGATGTGGCATGAGCGTTGCTCTCTCTAACCGTAAATGACGTGTTACGCAAGGAGGCACTTATGAACAACGTAATTTTGACCGAAGGCACGAGAGAACGACTGAAGATCCTGTCCTTTTTATTCCAGGTCTCCGGTTACACCAGTGAGGTCATTGAGGATCTCGGTCTTGCTCTCGAGTCTTATCAACGACTTAACGAGGGTGAGCAGCGGACATCGTTGTTGGTTGTTGCCGATTATCATCATCTTGGCCGGCAACGCGGCCAACGTTTTGAAAAGCTGGCTATAGTGGACCCGATTGCTCCGTTATCGGTTGTGCTGGCCGCCCATCACTGGACAAAATCAGAACGTCATGCTTTAGCCGAACAGGTGCCGCAGAGTGATTCCTTCCTGATGTGTCAATCACATCAGATTCTCGACTTCGTTAATCACCACTATGTTGCGGCACAAGGTTGACAACGTATTTAGCCGGTAGGCTCGCGATCAGATACCGCCCTAACCACAAGTATCGGGGGAAGCTATGAAGAACTTGAACGTTTCAATGAAAATTTTTGTGCTGAGCATGGCTCTGGTCGTCGGCTTTACGCTGACGGTCGGCTGGGTCTACAGCCGCCTTAAAGACAATCTTTACCATGGCAAAAACGTTGAAATTCAGCACACGGTTGAGAGTGCCTGGAGTGTTGTCGATCATTATGCCCAAGAGTACAAAGCCGGTACCATGAGTCTCGAAGACGCGCAGAGCGCCGCCAGGCAGGCGATCAGTCACATGCGGTTCGACCAAGGCAACAACTACTTCTGGATTCAGGACGCCACCCCGACCATGGTGATGCACCCGATCAAACCGGAACTCGACGGCAAGAGCCTCAGCGGCATCACTGATCCCAATGGTAAAGCGCTGTTCGTTGAAATGGCCCGAGTCGCCGGCAAGGATGGTGAAGGTTATGTTGAGTACCAATGGAGCAAACCTGGAGCGACCAAGCCCGTCGGTAAAGCGTCGTTTGTCAAACTGCAGCCTGATTGGGGTTGGATCGTCGGCGCCGGACTCTACCTTGACGACATTCAGGCCGAACTCAATGCCATCTTCTATGCCGTACTAGCCGTGGTCGGCGTCGTGGTTATCTTGGCGATGGTTCTGGTGTATTTCGTCTCTCGCGGGATTTCCCGGCCACTGAAACATGCCGTCGAGATGTTATCCAGCCTCGAAGGTGGTCAGTTATCCTCCCGGATGAACTTGAATCAAAAAGACGAAGTGGGGCAGATGGCCATCACCATGGACAAATTTGCCGACAGCCTGCAAAACGACATTGTCGCCTCATTGCGCAAACTCGCCGACGGCAACCTCAACTTTGACGTGGTTCCCCACAGCGACAAAGACGAGATTCGCAGTGCCCTCAAAGAGCTGGGCAACGACATGAACGAAATCATGTCCCAGGTGCAGGTCGCCGGCGAGCAGATTGCCGCCGGGTCCACCGAAGTCTCCGATTCCAGTCAGGCCTTATCACAAGGTGCCACGGAATCCGCCAGTTCCCTCGAAGAGATCTCCGCCTCCATGCAGGAGCTCAGCAGCCAGATTAAGCTCAGCGCCGATAACGCCGGCCAGGCCAGCCAGCTCGCCGGACAGGCGCGCACCGCGGCGGACAACGGCAAAGACAGCATGCAGGACATGATCGGCGCCATGGACGACATCAGCGCTTCCGGACAGGACATCGCCAAGATCATCAAAGTGATCGACGAGATTGCCTTTCAAACCAATCTTCTCGCCCTCAACGCCGCCGTCGAAGCCGCCCGAGCCGGGCAGCACGGCAAAGGATTCGCCGTTGTCGCCGAAGAAGTACGCAACCTGGCCGCCCGCAGTGCCAAAGCCGCCAGCGAAACCGCTGAACTGATCGAAGGCTCCGTCAAGAAAGCTGAAAACGGCGTCACCATAGCCGATCGCACCGCCAGTGGCTTCAACGACATCGTTGACAGCATTGTCAAAGTCACCGACCTGGTCGCTGAGATCGCCTCGGCCAGCAACGAGCAGGCCCAAGGTATCCAGCAGGTCAGTATCGGTTTAAGCCAGATCGATCAGGTCACCCAGCAGAACACCGCCAGTGCCGAAGAGGGCGCTGCCGCGGCCGAAGAGTTGTCCAGCCAGGCCGATCAACTGCGCCAGATGCTGGGACGCTTCGTCCTCAAAAAAGGCCATGGTCGTGCGGTTGTGTATCAACCTGAGCCTGCACCTGCTCCGGTAGGGTGGCAAGAGCCCGACGTTCCGGTAGAGCGGGTGGCTTATGAGCGTAAACCCCATGCGGTTGCGGCGGAACGCGCATTGCCTGGTTCCGCGCAAAACAGTGGCTGGGGAGAGACAACAGGACATTAGTACCCACTTGGGTAGATCAGGAGGACTACAATGAGTCAGGAAATGGTCAGCACACACAATAACCATATGGTAGAAACTGTCGATGTATCACATAAAGATCTCTATTTGACCTTTCAGATCGGCAGTGAGGACTTTGGTATCGATATTGCCCATGTGATTGAAATTATCGGTATTCAAAGGATTACGGTGGTGCCGGATATGCCCCATTATATTAAGGGGGTGATCAATCTACGCGGTAAGGTGATTTCCGTGATGGACGTGCGACTACGCTTTGGCATGGAACAACGTGAATATGACGAGCGGACCTGCGTGGTGGTCGTCAATGTCGGTGAAGATACCGTCGGCCTGATTGTTGATCGGGTCAATGAGGTTGTTGAAATTGGCCGCAAACAGATTCAGCCTGTTCCGCATTTGCAGAAAAATGAGGATTATATTATGGGACTGGGCAAGTTAGGGGATGACGTGAAGATCCTCATTGATGTCGACCGACTCGTCAGAGAAGATGATCTGGTGGAAGCGGCATAGTGCTCAACGGGCATTAAAAGATCTCATCCAGGGCTTTGATCAGAGGAAACAGGGGCTATTCTCACAGGGAATGGCCCTTTTTTTTGGGGGGAGGGTGGCGCAAAGGGTATGACTATTGTTATAGCCGATACTTGCGCATAGTTTAATAACTCGTCGATTTTTCAAGTTGTTTTGTCATTTTTAAATGCAGTGCTTATGCTCTTTTGCATAACGCTTTTTTTCTTAATGATAATATTGCTGAGCTAATTATTCCCTTAATACAGCGGGTTATGTATAAATTGAAAGGCTGGTACAACTATTGCTTTTTTAATCGTCTAGAAGGGCGCCGTGACGTTACTGCGTCATGTGAAGATTTGATCTAAGGGGAAAACAATGAATCGCATTCTGGTTATGCTGCTACTCCCAGTGCTGTTGCTGATGTTTGGTTGTGATACCCCACAGTATCCTGCCGTTGAGGATACCGTAAAAAAGGAACTATTGATCTACTGCGGGATGACGATGGTCAAACCCGTGTTGGAATTGGCCGCCCACTTCGAAGAACAGGAAAATTGTATCGTCAAATTGACCTACGGTGGCTCCAATCATCTCAAACGTTCTATTGAAATCAATCAAATCGGGGATCTTTATTTCCCTGGCGAAAAATCATTTATCGAAGAATTGTCGGATAAAGGGATCGTCACTGAAACGAGCGAACTCGGCTATAACAAAGCGGCCCTGTTCGTACAGCACGACAATCCGCAAAAACTCTCCGGAGATTTACACAATTTGATGGATGCGCATCTCCATGTTGTTATCGGCAGTGATAACTCCGGGTCTATTGGCCGAGAAACGCGACGGATTCTCGAACAGGCTGGGATTTATCAGAACGTTGTCGATAACGCCCTTTACCTGACAACGGATTCAAAAGGCCTGGTCAAGGCCGTTCGCAGCAAAGAAGCGGATCTCGTCATCAACTGGCAGGCCGTTCTTTATCTTGATGACAATAACGACTATATGACCGTGTTGCCCATTGCCGACGAATACATCAAAAAACAGCCTCTGGTTCTTGGGTTGTTATGTTACAGCCGACAAAAGGACCTGGCGCGTAAATTTATGGCATTGGCATCATCGACCGTTGGGCAGGACACCTTTAAACGCTATGGTTTTAAGGATTAGACCATGATGGTGCGCTCTCTGAAAAAGAATATTATTGCGCAGATTGTTCTTTTATTAAGTGCGGTCTTGCTGGTCTTTGCCGGATTGAAAATAGAAAATCTTCTGATGGTGCGAAGAATCGACTATTTACATCAGTTGGTGACCAATGAAATCTCGAAGGTCGAGCTCTCGCATGATGTGCAGAAGAAACTATTGTCTATTCATAACGAGCTCAACAGTCTGGCCAAAGCCAATACCACCGCTGAGATAGAACATGCCTGTGAGGCTCTGGACAATTTGCGCGATCAGACCAATGATGCCTTGAAAATCATTGAACAGGGAGGAACCTGGTTATATTCATTTCAGGTTAATTTTGGCGGAGAGGAAATCATCTCTCGTCCTTTGGACTATGTCAATCACCTGAAGGGTCGGGTCAATTTACAGGTGATTGAACTCAGAGCCAAGCTGGTTGAACTGGATGATCTCGCCGCCGAGTTAAAGGAGCTTGTCGAGGAGAAAGTCGCTTTTTTTGCCACGCATGACGATGCGGCTGTTGATGCATCGTTCCGGAAGATCCATCTGTACAGCAAAGGAATTGAACCATTTTTTGTCAGGATTCTGGAAAATTCCAACCGGATTTATTATGAAAGCTGGCAAGAGATGGAGCGGCTCAAGCAGATCTATGTGCAGACTTCTCGTAACTATGCCATAAGAAAGGATGTTATCCGGGGAGCCGCGGTTATCTTCATTCTCTTATTGGGCGGTATCATCATTCGCTCAAGTCGCCAGTTGCTTGCTGAACGTGATGCGTATCAACATCAGCTGCTAGAGAGCAAGGAAAATCTTGAGTTAACCGTTCAGCAACGTACTGCGGAGCTGGAAAAAGAGGTGGTTGAACGCCAACAGGCCCAGGCGCAAGTGTCACAACAGGCTGATTTTCTTTTTAATTCGATCGAAGCCTTGAGTCATCCTTTTTATGTGATCGATGTCGAAACCTATCAGGTGGTTTTGGCCAACAGCGCCGCCGGTGAGTTCGGTGATCGAGAGTTGATGCACGGTTGTAATTTGCCCACCTGTCATTTCATGTCTCATGGTCAAGAAACACCGTGTTCCGGAGAGGAGCATCCCTGTCCGTTGCAAATGGTTAAAGAAACGCGCCGGCCGGTGATTGTCGAACATGTCCACGCAAATGAGAGTGGAGAGATAACCATTGTTGAGGTGCACGGTTATCCGGTCTTTGATGCGGATGGCACCTTGGTGCAGATGATCGAATATTGTCTGGATGTAACGGACAAAAAGAATGCTGAAATCGCGCTGCAACAGGCCAATGACAGGCTTGAAGATAAAGTTCTCGAACGCACCCGTGAACTGGAAGAACAGATTAAATGGCGTCAGCGTACTCAGAAACTGCTTGCCGACAGTGAAAAACATTACCGGCGCCTGATCGATACGATTTCCGACATTATTACCATCATTGACGAACATGGGGTGATCTCTTATGTGAGTCCTTCCGGGGAAAGGATCAGTGGCGTCTCCTGCCATGTCCTGACCGGGCAGAACATCCGTCATCTGGTCCATCCGGATGACCTACCTCTTTTCGATATCAAAAACCTCTATCAACAACATCATGACAAACGCACCTTTGAATACCGGATGCGAGGCAAGGGGGGCCAATACTGCTATCTGGAATCAATTATCCAGACGTTTGAAGATGACGGTCATTCTCGCACCTACATGTTGTGTTCTCGCGATGTTACTGAGCGCAAAAGGGCCGAAGAGGAGACACGCAATCTGCGCATGATTGTCGATCAATTGCCGAGCAGTGTCGTTATGACCGACACCGAAGGCGCCATCGAATATGTCAATTCAGCCTTCGAAGAGCTGACGGGTTACCAATTTGCCGAAGTTGCCGGAGAAAATCCACGAGTTCTCAAATCGGAAAAAACTCCGGAGCCTGTTTTCAAGCAGATGTGGGAAACCATTACGACCGGAGATGTCTGGCGCGGCGAGGTTGTTAACCGTAAAAAAAATGGTGAATTATACACGGAAAATATTCTGGTGATTCCGATTAAAAATTCACTCGGTGAAAATCGCCACTATGTTGCCGTTAAAGAAAATATTACCGAGTTGAAACGCGCCCAACAAGCCGCGGAAAAGGCCAATAAGGCCAAGTCGCACTTTTTGTCCCGCATGAGTCATGAACTACGAACACCGTTAAATGCGATCAACGGTTTTTCCCGCTTGATGCTCAAAAGTAAAAAAAATCCGCTCAATGAAAAACAGGAGGAGATGACCGGCCAGATCTACGCGGCGGGCAATCATCTGTTGAGCTTGATCAATGAAATTCTCGATCTGGCACGCATTGAATCGGGTGAGCTGTCTCTTTCCATTGAAGCGATTGATCCCGGCCAGATGATCAAAGAGTGTCTGGCACTGGTGCAGCCGCTGATGAACGAAAAACAGATCAGCATCTCCACCCGACTCCCGGAAACACTGCCGCTGTTGAGTGCTGATCTGACCCGAGCCAAACAGGTGCTGCTTAATTTGCTTTCCAATGCCGCAAAGTACAATCGCAATCACGGCAGCATTCTCCTGACACTGAGCCAAATACGGCCGGGGCTGCTGCGTTTTGATGTTGAGGACAGCGGCATCGGTATTGCTTCCGACAAGCACAAGGATATTTTTACCCCGTTTACCCGTGTCGTGGACAATCCTGATGCCATTGAAGGAACCGGCATCGGCATGACCATCTCCAAACAGTTGGTCGAAACCATGGGGGGGGAGATCGGCTTTACCAGTGCGTTGGGCGTCGGCAGTACCTTCTGGTTTACGTTGCCGACGGTGACGACACCCTCCGGCATCGAACCGCAACGCACGCCTGTGGTCAATAACGCCATGGCAGTTGTTGAACTGGGCGTCAGCCGAGAATCCTATCGCGTTCTCTATATTGAGGACAATGCGGCCAATGTGCGTTTTATGCAGAGTTGTTTCGATGAGTGGGCACAGTTTTCTTTGGAGGTTGCATTCACCGGAAACGCGGGTGTTGATGCCGCTGTCAAGGGGCGCCCGGATTTGATCTTATTGGACTTGAACCTTCCTGATATGGATGGATTTCATGTTTACCGAAAACTCAAAGCCCTGGCGGAAACTGAATTTATTCCGGTGGTTGCCGTAACGGCTGATGCCATGGAGAACACGGTGCGCAAAGTCTATAAATTGGGCTTTTCCGGTTATCTTGCAAAACCGGTCGACCTTGATCAACTTTTGCAGGTGATGAACACCCTGCTCAAAGGAGGGCATGATGAAAATGAACAATGAAGAAACAGCCGTTGTGCCCGATCATGCCGTTATGAATGATTTCAGCGAGGCAAACATTCTCATTGTTGACGACAACCCGGCCAACGTGGCCCTGCTCGAAGCTATTCTGGAAGATGAGAACTTTGACCATCTGGTCGGTGTGACGGATCCGTATCAGGTTGTTCCTTTGTGTCGGCAGCAACGTTTTGACCTGATCCTCCTGGATATCCGCATGCCCGGCATATCGGGGATAGACGTCATGCATCAGTTGAAAGAGGTCACGGCCAACGATTTTTTGCCGATTATTGTGCTTACCGCACAGACGGATCCGGAAACCCGTCAGCAAGCCCTCGAAGCCGGTGCCAAGGATTTTTTGACCAAACCGTTTGAAGACTGGGAGGTGCTGTTACGCATCCGCAATACCTTGCAAACGCGATGGTATTATACCCGCGAGGTCAATCGTGGTGATTTGCTCGAAGACGAAGTGCGCAGGCGGACCGAGGAAATTCGTGCCACTCAATTCGAGATCGTCCAGCGTTTGGGTGTCGCCGGTGAATTGAAGGACAATGAAACCGGTGCCCATGTGCAGCGCATGAGCGAAGTCTGTTCTTTTCTGGCGAAAAAATACGGTAAAGATCAACACTACTGTGAGTTGTTACGCTATGCCAGCACCATGCACGATGTGGGCAAAATCGGCATTCCCGATCATGTGCTGCTCAAACCGGGAAAGTTAACCGAAGACGAATGGGGTATTATGAAGCAGCATCCTGAGATCGGGGCGCGCATTATCGGCAACAATCCTTCAGCACTGATTCAGCTGGCGCGGGAAACCGCCCTGTATCATCATGAAAAATGGGATGGCAGCGGTTATCCTTTTGGAATGCGTGGTGAGGCCATTCCGCTAAGCGCGCGCCTTGCCGCGATCAGTGATGTTTTTGACGCGTTGACCTCCGAGCGCCCTTATAAGCAGGCGTGGAGCACGGAACAGGCTGTTGCTGAATTAAGGCGGGAGTCCGGTCGTCATTTTGATCCTGATATTGTCGATCTGTTCATTGAACACCTGCCGGAGATTCTCTCGATTCGGGCAGGCTGTCCGACTTTGTAAGACATTTCGAGTTGAAAAAAGACGCCGGTCGGGGCTGTCCCAGGAAAAGGGGCGGCCCTTTTTTATCGTCAAATCCATTCAGAACGGCCGTGGAAAAAGGCTATGACAATTGTTATAGCTTTCAGTCGTGCATATTTTTATAACCTTTTGAAATTACTTGAAATATCTTGTTTATAGCCTGTCGCTATTCTTTTGTGCATAACCCTTTTTTTGTTTTAAGTGGGCAGGGTTCAGCTGTTTTTCTTCGTAGATACAGGTGGTTATCAATTTCTATCCTGTCTGGCATGGCGATTGCTTTTTTAATACGACAACAAATCAAACGAATAAAATGCTCATGTTTCGATACAGAGGACACCGTTATGAACAAAGTGATGATAACAGCAGCCCGACCGGAAAGATTGAAAATTGTATCTTTTCTACTCAGGCTCGCTGGCTGGGAAGTACAGTCATCAGTCTCTTTGCCGGAAGCCGTCAATTATCTGAAAATTGCCGATGACAACGACAGCTCTTTTGATTTGCTGGTGGTTGTCGATTATCGCTCCCTGGCCGCAACGACAGAAGAGCGGCTTTTTGAATCACAATGCCTGGAAACGTGCAGTCGCCTGCAGCGACCTGTTTCCATTTTGATTTGCACCAACGAATTGGACCGTAGTGAAAAAGGCTGTCTGAATGAACTGACCCAGATGAGCGTTGATTTCTGTCAAAGCGAAAAGCTGGTTGGTCGCATTGAAGAAATTCATGAAGGACTCAGCCGAAGGTTGGTGCAGGCAACACCGTAGCCGACTATTCACGGAGTCCTTGAAGCCCATAGACGGGCGGGCAGAGTCAGCCACTGATCCATCAAACGCTGATTTTGTAAACAAGACGTAAATTGTCTTTCGGTTTGTGTGGGTGAAAAGCCTTGGATGGGGTTTTAAATCACCTGCTAACCACAAGTATCGGGGGAAGCTATGAAGAACTTGAACGTCTCAATGAAAATTTTTGTGCTGAGCATGGCTCTGGTCGTCGGCTTTACGCTGACGATCGGTTGGGTGTACAGCAGTCTCAAAGATCATCTGTATCATGCGAAGAATATCGAAATTAAGCACTCGGTTGAAAGCGCCTGGAGTATTGTCGATTTTTATGCGCATTCCTACAAAAACGGTGAGATGACTCTGGAGCAAGCTCAGGATGCAGCGAAAGATGCTATCGGTCACAGCCGTTTTGACAATGGCAACAACTACTTTTGGATTCAGGATGACACACCGACCATGGTCATGCATCCGATTAAACCGGACTTGAATGGTAAAAGTCTCAGTGGCATTACCGATCCGAATGGTAAAGCGCTGTTTGTTGAAATGGCCCGAGTCGCCGGCAAGGATGGTGAAGGTTATGTTGAGTACCAATGGAGCAAACCTGGAGCGACCAAGCCCGTCGGTAAAGCGTCGTTTGTCAAACTGCAGCCTGATTGGGGTTGGATCGTCGGCGCCGGACTCTACCTTGACGACATTCAGGCCGAACTCAATGCCATCTTCTATGCCGTACTAGCCGTGGTCGGCGTCGTGGTTATCTTGGCGATGGTTCTGGTGTATTTCGTCTCTCGCGGGATTTCCCGGCCACTGAAACATGCCGTCGAGATGTTATCCAGCCTCGAAGGTGGTCAGTTATCCTCCCGGATGAACTTGAATCAAAAAGACGAAGTGGGGCAGATGGCCATCACCATGGACAAATTTGCCGACAGCCTGCAAAACGACATTGTCGCCTCATTGCGCAAACTCGCCGACGGCAACCTCAACTTTGACGTGGTTCCCCACAGCGACAAAGACGAGATTCGCAGTGCCCTCAAAGAGCTGGGCAACGACATGAACGAAATCATGTCCCAGGTGCAGGTCGCCGGCGAGCAGATTGCCGCCGGGTCCACCGAAGTCTCCGATTCCAGTCAGGCCTTATCACAAGGTGCCACGGAATCCGCCAGTTCCCTCGAAGAGATCTCCGCCTCCATGCAGGAGCTCAGCAGCCAGATTAAGCTCAGCGCCGATAACGCCGGCCAGGCCAGCCAGCTCGCCGGACAGGCGCGCACCGCGGCGGACAACGGCAAAGACAGCATGCAGGACATGATCGGCGCCATGGACGACATCAGCGCTTCCGGACAGGACATCGCCAAGATCATCAAAGTGATCGACGAGATTGCCTTTCAAACCAATCTTCTCGCCCTCAACGCCGCCGTCGAAGCCGCCCGAGCCGGGCAGCACGGCAAAGGATTCGCCGTTGTCGCCGAAGAAGTACGCAACCTGGCCGCCCGCAGTGCCAAAGCCGCCAGCGAAACCGCTGAACTGATCGAAGGCTCCGTCAAGAAAGCTGAAAACGGCGTCACCATAGCCGATCGCACCGCCAGTGGCTTCAACGACATCGTTGACAGCATTGTCAAAGTCACCGACCTGGTCGCTGAGATCGCCTCGGCCAGCAACGAGCAGGCCCAAGGTATCCAGCAGGTCAGTATCGGTTTAAGCCAGATCGATCAGGTCACCCAGCAGAACACCGCCAGTGCCGAAGAGGGCGCTGCCGCGGCCGAAGAGTTGTCCAGCCAGGCCGATCAACTGCGCCAGATGCTGGGACGCTTCGTCCTCAAAAAAGGCCATGGTCGTGCGGTTGTGTATCAACCTGAGCCTGCACCTGCTCCGGTAGGGTGGCAAGAGCCCGACGTTCCGGTAGAGCGGGTGGCTTATGAGCGTAAACCCCATGCCGCGCCGACCGAGCGACCTGCGGAGCAAGATGATGTCCGGATTTCGCTTGATGATGAGGAATTCGGACGCTATTAACGGATCTTTTTTTACACCTTCTTTGTTTGTCCTTCCCCGATAAACGCAACAAAAAGAGCGGCTCTGGTCGCTCTTTTTGTTGCGTTTGACCTCCTTTCACATGGCGTGGTACAACCTGTGAATTGCCTTTCAAAGGAGTCCGGTTGTGCATACGATGCTCAGAATGATTTTGACCTCCCGGGTCTATGATGCTGCTGTTGAAACACCGTTGGAGTCGGCAGCAACACTATCCGCTACATTGAACAATCATATCTGGTTGAAACGCGAAGACCTGCAACCGGTTTTTTCGTTTAAACTGCGCGGTGCCTACAACCGCATGGCCCAGCTCACCGAGGAGGAAAAACGTCGGGGTGTGATTGCCGCTTCGGCAGGGAATCATGCTCAAGGGGTTGCCTTTTCCGCGCGCCAGTTAGGAATTAAAGCCGTGATTGTCATGCCGGCCACCACTCCGGCCATTAAGGTTTCCGCGGTCAAAGGCTATGGCGCCCAGGTGGTTCTGCACGGTGATAATTATTCTGAAGCGGCTGAGCGTTGTACGGCCTTGATTGAAGAAAGCGGCATGGTGTTCATCCATCCCTTTGACGACGATTATGTCATTGCCGGTCAGGGAACCATTGGTGATGAGATTCTGCGCCAGAGCGCCGGTCGTCTTGATGCCATTTTTGTTCCCGTTGGTGGTGGTGGGTTGATCGCCGGCATTGCCAGTTTCATCAAAGCGGTCTGTCCTGACGTCAAGGTGATTGGTGTTGAACCGGAAGACAGTGATGCCATGAGTCGATCCCTGGAGTTCGGCTCGCGCATTTCGTTGGATTCCGTCGGAATTTTTGCCGATGGTGTTGCCGTGCGGGAGGTGGGACAACGGACGTTTGAATTATGTCGTCAATATGTCGATGACATGGTGCGGGTCAACACCGATGAAATTTGCAGCGGCATCAAAACCATTTACCAGGAAACCCGTTCCATTGTTGAGCCTGCCGGCGCCCTGGCCGTTGCTGGATTGCAGAAATATGTGCAGGAGAACGGCATTTCCGGCCAACACCTGGTGGCGGTTAATTCCGGTGCCAACATGAACTTTGATCGGCTGCGCTACGTGGCCGAGCGCACCCAGATTGGAGAAAAGAAGGAAGCGCTTTATGCCGTGACCATTCCTGAGCGCCCGGGTGCGTTGCGACATTTGTGTACCACCTTGCTCAATGAACGCAACATCACCGAATTTAACTATCGGCTGGCCGGACGCAAGGATGCCTATATTTTTGTCGGCCTGTCCGTCAGGGATTCTCAGGAACGCCTTGACTTCCTGAGCTTGTTGCAAAACAACGGCTACGATTGCCTCGACATGACCGATAACGATCTGGCCAAAACCCATATCCGTTACATGGTCGGCGGCCATTCCCGTCAAGTGGGCAAAGAATTTCTCTACCGTTTCTGGTTCCCCGAACGTCCGGGAGCCCTGGCACGCTTTCTTTCGGCCATGGGCAGTAACTGGAATATCTCTTTGTTTCATTACCGTGCCCAGGGCGGCGATTTTGGCCGGGTTCTGGTGGGCCTGGAGGTTCCGGAAGATCAACACGATCAACTCACTGCGTTTCTCGATCATCTGGGATATTACTACATTGAAGAAACATTCAATCCCGCCTATAAACGCTTTTTGCAGGGCGGATAACGTTTCAGCAGGAAGTTGTTATATTGTTAGCATCTGATCAAATCGCGACCACGGATCGACTTCACTCAGGGTTAATAGTTGACAGTTATGCTCAGGAATGCTAAGTGTGACCCCTAACTCTACGCACCAGAGGAGGTTACACGTGTTCAAAACGTTAAAAGAAGATATTGACGCGGTATTTCAACGTGACCCGGCCGTCCGCAGCACTCTTGAGGTGGTTGTCTGCTATCCGGGGTTTCATGCCCTGCAACTTCATCGTCTTGCGCATAAATTGTGGAACATCAAATGGTACTTTCTAGCCCGGTGTATTTCACAATTCGGCCGTTTTGTCACCGGCATTGAGATCCATCCCGGCGCCCGTATCGGACGTGGTTTTTTTATTGATCACGGTATGGGAGTGGTGATCGGAGAGACCGCTGAAATCGGCGACAACTGCACATTGTATCATGGTGTAACTCTCGGCGGCACCTCCTGGGCCAAAGAGAAGCGCCATCCCACCCTTGGTAATGATGTGGTGATCGGTTCCGGGGCTAAAATCCTTGGTCCGTTTGTGGTTGGCAGCGGCAGCAAAGTGGGCTCCAACTCGGTCGTCGTCAAAGAGGTGCCGGAAAAGGCCACTGTCGTCGGTGTGCCGGGGCGGATGGTTTTAAGTGAAGAGGAGCGTCGCCAACAGGAAAAACAGCACCGCTTTGATCTTGAGCATGGTCGTTTGCCGGACCCCCAGGCTCAGGCCATCAGCCGCCTGTTTGAACAAATTCGTTCGCTCGAACAGCAGGTCGGTCAATTGCAGGACCAACAGAAAGTCTTAACCGACCAACTGCGTCAGGCGAACCTCAACGAAAAAAGAAGGGCTTAACCATGCGGCTGTCAACCAAAGCTCAATATGCCGTGCGTGCCATGGTGCGTTTAAGCCTTGAGCAGAAAGATGCCCCGGTCTCCATTCGGGAAATTTCCAATCATGAAGATATCTCTCTGACCTACCTCGAACAATTATTTGCCAAGCTGCGCCGTGGTGAGTTGGTGCGCAGCGTGCGTGGCCCCGGTGGTGGTTATGTGTTGGCCCGGCCTCCTGCCGAGATCAAGGTCGATCAGATTATTGACAGTGTTGAAGAAACCCTGATCCCGGTGTCCTGCATGGATGAATCCGGCAATTGCGCCTGTATGGATCAGTGTGTAACCCATACCGTCTGGCAGGAACTCGGCGAACGGATTCGCGGATTTCTGTCATCGGTTTCGATTGAGGACCTGACCAAAGAGGCTCAGAAACGGATTCGGCAGCAACATGCCGAGCAAAGTGACGATAGCAAGTAAACAGAGGGTTTAATCGTGAAAAACGTTTATCTGGACAACAACGCAACCACCCCGGTTCTTCCTGAGGTGGTTGATGCGTTACTACCTTTTTATCAGCATGCATATGGCAATCCCTCCAGCATTCACTGGGCGGGGCGCGATGTTAAAGGCGCGGTGGATTGCGCCCGTCAGCAGGTGGCCGACCTGATCCATGCCTCCGCGCAGGAGATTGTTTTTACCGGTTGTGGCAGTGAAGGGGACAACCAGGCTCTGATCGGCAGTTATGAAACTCTCAAGGAGCAGGGCAATCATATCATCACAACTGCCGTGGAACATCCGGCGGTTCTCGATACCTGCCGTTATCTGGAGAAAAAAGGCGCCCGGGTGACCTATCTGGGCGTGGACAGCAAAGGGATGCTCGATCTGGCTGAGCTTGAAGCGGCTATTACCGAGCAAACCATCCTCATTTCCATCATGTGGGCCAACAACGAAACCGGCTGTTTGTTTCCCATTGCCGACATCGGTCGGATTGCCCGCAAACATCAGGTCCGTTTTCATTGCGATGCTGTTCAGGCGTTGGGAAAAGTGCCCATTGACGTGGCTGAATGCGGTGTTGACCTGATGGTGTTTTCCGGCCATAAAATCGGTGCGCCCAAAGGGGTGGGCGCTTTGTATGTGCGTGACGGAATTGAACTGGAGTCGCTGATTCATGGTGGCCATCAGGAACAAGGGCGTCGGGCCGGTACGTTGAACGTCGCGGGGATCGTCGGCTTCGGCAAGGCCTGTGCGCTGGCGCAACAGCAGTTTGATGACGATGTTGTGCGTATGAAGCAGTTGCGCGACCGATTGCAGCAAGGTGTCCTGGCACTGCCGGACGTTTATCTCAACGGTCATGTGGACAACCGTCTGCCCAACACACTCAACGTCAGTTTTTCCTTCATTGAGGGAGAGGGGCTGCTCCTGTATATGGATATGGTCGGCATTGCGGCCTCCTCCGGTTCGGCCTGTACGTCGGGGTCGGATGGGCCATCTCATGTTTTGGCGGCCATGGGCGTTGAAGATGCCATGCTGCATTCCAGTGTTCGATTCAGCCTTGGTCCACAAACGACCCAAGATGAGGTGGATTACGTTTTGGAACAGTTGCCGCCGATTGTCGATAAGTTGCGCGAGATGAGCCCGATGTTTGACCGCGATATTTCCTCGGACTGTCTGGTGGTTGAGTGTGAGATTGACCCCCAT
Organism: uncultured Desulfuromonas sp.; assembly: GCF_963676955.1. Taxonomy (NCBI): domain Bacteria; kingdom Pseudomonadati; phylum Thermodesulfobacteriota; class Desulfuromonadia; order Desulfuromonadales; family Desulfuromonadaceae; genus Desulfuromonas; species uncultured Desulfuromonas sp. The sequence goes on from NZ_OY781461.1 coordinate 2,904,341, forward strand.
TAGAGGCAATTCAACAGCGTTAATCCTGGCGAAGGCACTTCGAGATGAAGTGCCTTCGCTGTCTTTTATCTGAAGTAGTGCAGGTTCAGGTTTTAGGTTTAAACATGAAAAAAAACACAGTGTTGGTGGCGTTAAGTGGTGGGGTGGATTCGTCGGTGACGGCGGCATTGCTGCTGGAACAGGGCTATGAGGTGATCGGTGCCCATATGCGCTTGCTGCCCGGTGATCAATCACTACAGGGCGAGACCGATGCGCGACGCATTGCTGAAGAACTTCATATTCCGTTTCACAGCCTGGATTGCCGTGACAGGTTCACTGCCGCCATCATTGGTGATTTCTGTCGCGAATATCGTGCCGGCCGCACCCCCAATCCCTGTGTGCGTTGCAACCAGCACTTCAAATTCGGCGCCTTGTTTGATCTGGCCGATGATCTCGGTGCGGATTATCTGGCCACCGGCCATTATGCCCGGATTGACCATCAGAGCGACCCGGTGCGTCTGTGCCGTGGGGTCTATGCGCAAAAAGATCAGAGTTATTTCCTTTTTGTGCTTAGCGCGGCGCAATTGAAGCGGGTGTTGTTTCCCCTTGGCGGATTGACCAAGTCCGAGGTGCGTGAACTGGCTGAAAAATATCACCTCAGCTCTCGACAGAAGTCGGAAAGTCAGGATATCTGTTTCGTTCCTGACAACGATTATATCGGATTTCTCGAACGCCATGATGACAGCCCGTGGCCGGATCATGGCGAGATAGTCCATGTCAGTGGCAACGTCCTCGGCACCCATCACGGTACCCATCGCTACACCATCGGTCAACGGCGTGGTCTCGGTATCGGTTGGACAGAACCACTGTATGTGGTTGAGCTTGACGCCGAACAGCAACGCGTTGTTGTCGGTGAAAAAGCCGTTCTGCAACGGGATCGGTTGCAGGTTCATGACGTGATCTGGTCAGTGCCGCCCGCCGACGGACACGTGCGCGTCGATTGTCGGATTCGCTACCGTCATCATCCGGCGATGGCCACACTGACCATTGCTGACAACGGTGATGTGACTGTGGTTTTTGATGAGCCACAATACGGTGTGACGCCCGGGCAATGTGCGGTTTTTTATGTCAACGATTGTGTCCTTGGCGGAGGATGGATCGCATCATGAACAGCGTCAGTATGGTTACTCTGGGATGTAAAGCCAATCAGTTTGAATCCGCGGCGATGGAACGGATGCTGGTCGAACAGGGGTATCAGATCGTTCCCTTTGAACAGGGCGCTGAACTGGTTATCGTCAACACCTGTACCGTGACTGCGGCCACCGATGCTCAATCACGTAAGCTGATTCGCCGGGCCAGACGAATTAACGAGCACTGTCGTATCGTGGTGACCGGCTGTTATGCGCAAATTCAACCGCAGCAGCTCGCACAATTGCCTGGGGTGCTGTATGTCATCGGCAACAGTGAAAAGCAGGACCTCATTGATATCCTGTGCCATGAGGGGCCTCAAATTCAGGTCGGTGATATTGCCCGTCAACAACAGTGCCCGGATTTGAAAATCGCTTCGTTCTCCGAGCACAGCCGCGCGTTTGTTCAGATTCAAAGTGGCTGTAATGCCTTTTGCAGCTATTGTATTATTCCCTATGCCCGTGGTCGCAGCCGTTCGGTGGAAAAATCTGCGGTGATCAATCAGGTGAATCAGCTGGTTGAAACCGGGTACCGTGAAGTTGTTTTAACCGGCATCCATATCGGCAACTATGGTCAGGATTTAACGCCGAAATGCACGTTAACCGATTTGCTTCATGCCTTACTCGAAGAAACGGATGGCTGTCGCATTCGTCTTGGTTCGATCGAACCGCAAGAGGTGAGTGAGGCGTTGATTGACTGTGTTCAGCAGTCTTCACGGATTTGCCCTCATTTTCATATCCCCCTACAATCCGGGTGTGATTCCGTCCTGCGGCGGATGAACCGTCACTACACAACCGCGCAATTTCGCGACACCATCGACCTGTTGTGCCGAAAAATTCCCCGGGTGTCGATCGGTATTGATGTGATCAGCGGTTTTCCCGGTGAGACGGAGAACGAATATCAGCAAACCTATGATTTCGTTGCGGCGCTGCCGGTGCATTATCTCCACGTCTTTCCGTACAGCGCGCGGCCGGGAACGCCGGCAGCGACCATGCCTCATCAGGTTCCTGGAGATATTGCCAAGCAGCGTGCATCTGAGCTACGGGTTCTGGGAGACGACAAGGCCCGCCGGTACAGACAGCAATTTATCGGTCAACATCTTGACGTGGTGTTGGAATCCCGAACGAAAAATAACCAGTGGCAGGGCACCAGTGCTGAATATTTGACCGTTGTTGTTGATAAAGAATCGAGCTGTGCTGGTGAGCTTGTATCCGTTGAGATTGCTGGGGTGTGGAAGAATTCCCTTGTTGGAACAATAGCTTAAGTAAAAAAATAGCCTCGGGCTAAGGAGGAGAAAGCGCCGAGGCTCAATAGAGGATTTTCTTTTTAGTTGCTTATAGAATATGCATTCGGTGTGCCAATAAAGATTGCTTAAGATTGTTTTTGCACCATGATATCTTGTTTTGTCATATGATTACAGATGGTTAGCTCGTTTAAGATTTTTCTTCAAAAAAGTTGTGCCTCTTTCGATTTACTCTAATTCCTTGTAAGTCCATCTTTTTACCGCTAAACACAGCCTAATGGCGCTTTCATATGGCGATATCCCCGAATGAACATTCGTAATATTTGGTCTTTTGGCTTTATTATTGACATAAATAGGAAAAGAACATTCTGTTTAAACAGTCGAAAAGTGTTTGTTGTAAAAAAAGCATGAATATGAGCTATGTTTAACGATGATGCCGCATTTGCAGAGATATATAACTATTTGATCTTTTGTATTTCTGTAGAATAGTGATTATTTTTATGTGTTAAAAATACGAATTCTGCGACAAATGGGATATCTGCCGTTGACATGTGTTTTAGCTGATGATAAAACAACATTCTATTATTATGAAATAGGGGGTGTCATGGTAAAAGAACTCATTGGCAAAAAGCTGAAAAAAATGCGGCTCAATAACGACATGACCATCGAGGGTCTGGCCCATAAGTCTCAGGTGTCTTCCAATATGATTTCCCGAATTGAACGCGGGCTGACGACGCCGTCCGTCGAGATTCTGATGAAGTTGGCCGGCGCCTTTGGTATGAGCATCAGTTACTTTGTTGAAGAAGCTGAAAAAGGCTCAACCGTGGTGCATACACCGAAAGGGTCCGGTGAGCCGATTTTCTTTTTTGAGGACAAACATCAGATTGTCAGTTTGACGCAGGGACTGCGTGATCCCGGTTTCACAGTGTTTTACGATACTCTGGAAGAGGGGTGTAACAGCGGTGAGGGTGATATGGTCCATGTCGGAGAAGAATTTGCCATGGTGCTGGAAGGCCAGATGGAATTTATCATCGAGGGAAAAACCTATGTGCTCAGCGATGGTGATTCCCTGTCGTTCAAGGCCAACCTGCCGCATCGCTGGACCAATACCTATTCCGGACAGACATTGGTCATGTGGGTTGTTTCCCCGGCGCCTAATGTCGCCCAGCAGCAGGCGTAAGGAGGGACTGATCATGAAATTGAAGAAAATTATCGGCAAAAAATTGAAAGCGATCCGTCTCGGCCGTGATTTAACCATTCAGGAACTGGCCAACAGTTCCGGGGTGTCCTCCAATATGATTTCCCGTGTTGAACGGGGGCTGACTATTCCGTCGGTTGAAATTCTCATGAAGCTGGCGCGCGTTTTCAATAAGAGCGTTGACTATTTTGTTGAAGAAGTGAAAACCACGCACGAAGTGGTGTTCAGTACCAGTGGTCAGCGCGATGCAACGGTTTATGAAGACAGCAGTAATATGATCACCGAGTCATTTACCTCAGGTCTCAGGGATCCACAGTTTTCCTCGTTTTATTGCACGGTGCCGGTAGGGGGACTCAGTGGCGAATCCAATATGTACCACCCCGGTGATGAGCTGATTTACCTGCTTGAAGGTCGTCTGAAAGTGACGGTCGTTGACGAGGTCTATGAGTTGACTCCCGGTGACAGCCTGTCGTTTAAGTCCCATTTGCCGCACAGCTGGGAAAATATCGGCACGATTGACGCCAAAGTGATCTGGACTGTCTCACCTTTTACAGTGATTTAATAATGAAAACGCCGGTTTCACGTGTTGACACGTGTAATTAATCATGTATGTTGTTAATATCTCTTGAATAACTTGGAACTCTTTGCTGACAACCTGATCGGAATACCGTGTAAGATGAACGGCTAGGAGGAAGTATGAACAAGTCTGAACTGATCGAAGCTCTCTCTCTCGAAAAGGATTTGACCTATAAACGAGCTGAGGAGATTGTCAATCTGATGTTCGATTCAATGACGCAGGAGCTGGTCAAAGGCGGCCGGATTGAAATCCGCGGTTTCGGCAGTTTTGTTGTTAAAGACTATAAGTCGTACACCGGTCGCAATCCGAAAACGGGCGAAGCCATCCAGGTGAAAACAAAAAAACTCCCGTTTTTCAAAGTTGGTAAAGAGCTGCGGGAACGCGTCAATAACTGATAAAAAGCCCCTGTCCATTCGGCAGGGGCTTTTTAGTGGGTCACGCTGTTTTCCAGACCGACCTAACAGACCGTCAAAAGCATGTAGCAGACGGAGAAGCGGCCGCTCTCCGGTATAAAGCACAGCAGGCGCTGTCCTTTCTTCAGTCGTCCGGAATGGAACAGCTCATCCAGGATAATATAGATCGAGGCGGCCCCGGTATTGCCTTTTGTTGTCAGGTTGGTGAACCAGCGCTCGTAGGGGATGTGGAAGCCTTTTTCTTTCATGCGGTCATGCAAGCGGGTGCGGAAATAGTCCGATGAATAATGAGGCAGAAACCAATCAATGCTCTCCGGCGTCAGGCCACGTTGTTCAGCAATGGGCAACAGGGCACGATCAACGGAAACCGGGATAATCTCTTCATTGAGCAGTTTGACATCCTGCTTGATCAGAAACGCATGATGGTCCACAGCCTGCTCAATGGTCTCAAACTGACGCCAGCCGCGCAGTTTGCCATCCTTTTTGATGGCGCCGGCGTACATGCAGGGCTCAAACAGATGAGCACTGGAACGCTGGTCAATCCATTCAACTTTCAGCGAGATCCCCTCTTGTGCCGGAGTCGGCGATATTTTGGCGGCACCCGCACCATCCGACAACATCCAACGAAGAAAATCCGCATCAAAGGATAAAACCGGCTGGTTTTGCAGCTGCTGAGCCCGTTCGTCAGAAATCTGGCCACACAGCGAGGCCCGCATAAAGGATGAGGCGAGCTCCGACCCCGTGGCGATTGCACTGGGTGATTCACCTAACGCCACCTGCATGCAGGCGTGTTTCAATGCGGTGACGCCGCTGATGCAGATGCCGGCGGTTGACACCACTTCGCAGGGGCCGCCTTTGAGTTCACCATGAACCATGGAAGCATGCCCCGGCATGATCTGATCCGGGGATGACGTGCCGCAGCACAGACTATGAATGTTGTGCGGATCATAAGAGCGCAGGCGGCGCACAGCCTCGGCGCTCAACTCAGCATTGGTGTGGGTTTGTTCCAACGTTTTCGGATCAATGGCATAGTAACGCTGTTCAATACGGTTATTGCGTAAAATAATCCGTCGTGTCCGTGAGGGTAAATCACCGACCAAGCCAAGCATGGCCTCCATGTCTTGGTTGGAAACCGGTTCATTAGGGAGAAACGAGGCCAGATCAGTGATGTAGGCGTCCATAAGCAGTGATCCTATAACTTCGCCTGGGCGTGGCAGGCACGCAGCAGATTGGCGTAACGGGTGTAAAATTCTTTTTCCGGCAAACGGGTCCGGGTGACCGCATTGGTCAGCGTGTAATAATCGAGATTATGTTCGGTGATCCGGTCTTTCAAGTTGTCGTACATGGGCGTTCCCGGTAACGGCGTCATGATGGTCAGCATGGGCAGGTCGATTTTATGACTGGTGATGTAGCGCTCCAGGGTATCAAAGTCGTCATGACTGTAATCGGGGTCGACGATGAAATCACCAACAACGGTGATGTTCAGTTCTGCAAGACGTTGCAGGGCTTCATCATTCAGCGCCAGGGTGCCTTGTTTATTCATCCTAGCCAACCGTTGATCATTGATCTCTTCAAAACCGATGACCACGGAACGCAGACCGATCTCTTTCCATTGTTGCAACAGCAGGGGGTGACGTACCACAGTATCGGCGCGGACGTCAATCAAGTAATTCTTTTTAATTCCGGC